>CAMYIO010000269.1 GCA_947258515.1 uncultured Ectothiorhodospiraceae bacterium | reverse complement strand
TTCCGGACTGGCCCGCTACCTGCGCAGTCACTCTGAAATCGCGTTCATGGCCTGCAAGGATACCGGATATCTTGGCCGCAGCTATATCAATGGCACCCAGGTCAAGAACGCATTGCCGGTACCCGTCGTGGTCGTCGTTGTTGATCCGAAAGCGGCTGAAGCCCGGCCGGCGGCGCAGGCTGAAGAGACAGGTAACACCAACATTGCCTGATTTCTTCCGAGACCTCTGACAAGGCCGAAAAGGGCTGCATTTTGAATATGCGGCCCTTTTTTTGGCCATTATCAGCGACGATACGGACGATCATGTCAATTACCTATACCAAAAGGCAGGTTATTTGTCCCATCCCGTTTGAGATATAATTCGCGGCCTTCCTGCGTAAGGGGTAGCGGACTGTATCCAAATGATGTTGACCAAACTGTTTCCTTTTCTGAGGTGGTTCCCGCCCACCCGCGAAAACCTGAAAGCGGATTTCATTGCGGGGATCACGATTGCCATGATCCTGGTTCCGCAGAGCATGGCTTACGCCAACCTGGCCGGGCTGCCCGTCGTGTACGGCCTTTATGCGTCATTCCTGCCTGTGATTGTCGCCTCGATGTGGGGTGCGTCCCGCTTCCTGCATACCGGCCCGGTTGCGATGCTGTCGCTGATGTCCGCCGCTGCCATCGAACCGCTGGCAACGCGCGGCAGCGACGAATTCATCCAGATTTCCCTGTTGCTGGCACTGATGGTGGGCATCTTGCGACTGCTGCTGGGCCTGTTCAAAATGGGCGTGCTGATCAACCTGGCGTCTCACCCGGTCATTGTCGGTTTCACGAATGCGGCTGCGCTGATTATCGGCCTGTCGCTGCTGAACAGTTTTCTCGGTGTACCTATGCCGCGTTCAGAGAGTTTTCTGGCCGATCTGTCCCAGGTCTTCCAGCAGATACTGCAGGGGCACATTCCCACACTGGCGTTTGCAATCGGGACGCTGATCACGCTCAAACTCCTCGGCCGCTACTTTCCAAAACTGCCGGGCGTGCTGATCGTCGTGCTTCTCGGGATTATCATCAGTCAGTCGACCGGTTTCGAAGACAGGGTCAGCATCACGGCCGACCAGGTCGGCCGAGAACCAGCAGAAGCTCGAGGCGGTCAAGGCCCAGCAAAAAACCGTTTCTGCACAGCTCGCGGAGACGGAAGAAGGCGCACGCCTTGACCTGCAAGCCGAACTTTTCCACCTGCAGGGCGAGGAGAAGATTCTCAAGCTGAGCATCTATCGCGATACCGTGCTGGCGCATGAACAGACCCTGATACCGGAAACGGCTGAAGACGGACGCGTTGTCTACGCAGTTACGACGGATAATCCTCTGCTCAACAAGGTCTACCGTCTGTCCGGATTCAATGACGGTCAATACCAGCTGTCGTCCGGCGGCAAGGTTGTCGGCTCGATTCCGAGTGGGCTTCCGGGTTTTACCGTGCCTCTTATGGACTTCGGCCTGATCTCTGACCTGTTCGCGACCGCGTTTATCATCGCGCTCATCGGCTTTATGGAAGCCACATCGATTTCACGTGCGCTTGCCGCCAAGTCGCGCGAAAAACTGAATCCGAACCAGGAGCTGATCGGGCAGGGTCTCGCGAACATCGTCGGCAGTTTCTTCCAGTCCTATGTCGTCAGCGGTTCGTTTTCTCGATCTGCAGTGGCGGCACGCGTCGGCGCCCGCACGGGTATGTACGCCATCATCAGTGCATTCGGTGTTGTCCTCGTGATGATGCTGCTCACCGATTATCTCTACCATCTGCCCAAGGCGATCCTGGCAGCCATCGTCATGAGCGCCGTGTTCGGTTTGATCGATTTCAAGTCGATGCTTCATGCATGGAACGTGCGCAGGGCTGACGGCCTTGCCAGTCTGGTGACGTTCATCGCGACACTCGTTATGGCGCCGAGGCTGGCGGACGGTGTACTGATCGGCGTGGTAGTCACCATCCTGCTGTTCCTGGCGAGTACGATGAAACCCCGCAGTGAAGTCCTTGGTATCGCACCCAATGGTTCACTTGCCGGTGCAGCCAGCCATGACCTGCCACCTATTAGTGAAAACTTTGTCGTGATGCGTTTCGATGCGTCGCTGGTATTCGTCAATGCTGCCTATTTTGAAACGGCGGTCATGAAAGCGCTGAGCCATTTCCCACAGGCCAAGGCAATCCTCGTGGTCGGTCAGGGTATCAACCGGGTGGACGCTTCGGGAGAAGAAAAGCTGCGTGCACTGGTCAGCGATCTCAAGGCAGCCGGTGTCACGCTGGCCCTGGCGGGTCTCAAGAAACAGGTAGTCGAGGCACTGGAGCGCGCAAACCTG
>CAMYIO010000268.1:746-2134 GCA_947258515.1 uncultured Ectothiorhodospiraceae bacterium | reverse complement strand
ATTCAGCTTGGGTAGTCTTCCCCCTATGGAAGATGCAGTGGAAGGAGATCAGTCTGATGCAGTCACGGAAGAGGACCCATACGACAGTTTCTGAAAAGCCACACGGCAACAACCATAAAAAGTCTGCCCAGGCACGGCGCATTATTGCCGCCGAGGCCGCGCGCATCATGGCTACACAGGCACAATCCAATTTCAGAATCGCCAAGATGAAAGCAGCCCAACGACTCGGAGCCGATATGAGAATGGCGCTGCCCAGTAACGCCGAAGTCGAGCGGGCACTGCGGGCCTACCAGGGATTTTATGGCGGGCAACGACATATCCGACACCTGAATGCCATGCGGGGAACTGCGTTCCGGGTAATGCGCAAGCTGGAGTGTTTCAGCCCCAGGCTGGTGGGACCGGTACTCGAAGGGACAGCAGATGAACACTCCCGGTTAACGCTACATGTTTTTAACGACCCGCCGGATGCAGTCGTCATCCACCTGCTGGATAAAGGCATTGCCTTCTATCATGAACAGCGAAAAATTCGCTGGCATGACGGTAGTTACCACCAGGTGCCGCTACTGGTGTTCGACGCGGATAACATCGATGTCGAGTTGGTGCTATTCGATGGCATTGATTTACGCCAGGCCCCGCTCAGCCCGGTAGACGGGCGCCCGCAAAAACGGGCGTCGCTGTCAGACGTGGAGTGTCTGCTGGATCAGGCCTGAAAACTTCAACGCGAGCCTATTTGCTTGTAGTCCCGTTCTGCCGCCCCGGCGTAAACCTGGCGTGGACGGCCGATAGGCGTACCTACATCTTCCTGCTCCAGCCACTGGGAAACCCACCCAACCGTCCTGGCTATGGCAAACATGACCGTGAACATGCTGGTCGGAATACCGAGCGCCTTGTAAATTATTCCAGAATAGAAATCGACATTCGGATACAGCTTCTTGGATATGAAGTACTCGTCTTCGAGGGCAATGCGCTCCAGCTCCATCGCCAGCGACAACAGCGGGTCATCACTACCTATCTCCTGCAAAACTTCATGTGCAGCCTGGCGAATGATGGTAGCCCTGGGATCGTAGTTCTTATAGACCCTGTGACCGAAACCCATCAACCGGAACGGATCATTCTTATCCTTGGCGCGGTCGATGAACTCGCCAACCCGGGAAACATCACCAATCTCAGCGAGCATCGTCAACACCGCTTCATTGGCGCCACCGTGCGCGGGACCCCACAAAGCAGATATGCCCGCGGCGACACTGGCGTAAGGGTTGGCGCCGGTCGAACCTACGAGCCTGACCGTAGAAGTACTCGCATTCTGTTCATGATCAGCATGCAGGATGAAGAGCAGGTCAAAGGCCTTGGCGGCAACCTGGCTCACTTCGTATTTCTCCGACGGCACG
>CAMYIO010000268.1:0-657 GCA_947258515.1 uncultured Ectothiorhodospiraceae bacterium | reverse complement strand
TCGGCCAGCCGCGGTGGTGACGGTAGCAGGCCGCGGCTATTGTAGGCATCTTGGCGATCATGCGTATCGCGGCCAACCTCCGGTGCTTGGGGTTATCCATGTCCATCTTGTCATGATAAAAAGCTGAAAGGGAACCCACGACCCCTGCCATCATCGCCATTGGGTGGGCGTCATAGTGAAAACCGGAAATAAACGTTCTCAGCTTTTCATGAATCATCGTGTGATAGGTGATCTCCCTGTCGAACGCCTCGAACTCAGCAGCAGTGGGCAACTCCCCTTCAAGCAACAGGTACGCTACTTCAAGAAAATTGCTGTGTTCTGCCAACTGCTCAATCGGATAACCGCGGTAACGCAATATGCCTTTGCCACCGTCGATAAACGTGATCTTGCTCGTACAACTTGCCGTGGCCGTAAAACCCGGATCGTAAGTGAAATAACCAAGCGTCGAAGGCAATGCCTTGATCTGCAGTGTCGGCTCCCCCTCGGTACCCTTGATAACAGGCAATTCAAGACTCTGGCCAGTACTCTCGTCTGTAACGATCACGCGATTATCGGGCATGGGGCACTCCTTCAGAATTTGCAGGTTTCACGAATGAGAATCGGTTAGATCCCCTAACATTTAACGGCCTGATAGTATCGCATAAAATTTGCTTTTTT
>CAMYIO010000267.1 GCA_947258515.1 uncultured Ectothiorhodospiraceae bacterium | reverse complement strand
ATTGCCGACAACGACACACCCGAAGGCCGCTCATTGAACCGGCGCGTTGAAATCATCCTGACGCCTATTACGTAACATCAGTAGAAACCGACAGGGATACAATATGAAAAGCAGAATCATTCTTGCTGTAATGCTGGCTGCCAGCTCGCTGCCGTCCGTGTCCGAAGTGTTACGCTCTGTTGACAAGGGCGGCAACGTCACCTTCTCCGACCAGCCAGTGCCTGGCAGCGTTGAAGAAACGCCCGTCGTTATCGATGCTCCCCCCCCTTCAAGGCAGGAAGTCAGGAAGAGCGAACAGCAGGCCCGGAAAATGATCAGGCAGGCCGACCAGGTAGGCAAGGAAGTCGACACGGGCATTTTCGACAGGAATGCCAGCATTAAGGCCGCGCAGATGAACCTGGACAGCGCAACCGCCCGCCTCCGTGAAGTCCAGGTAGTTCGCGCGGGTGACCGCCAGGCACTGGCCGGTGGCGGCACCAGGCTCCGACCCGAGTATCTGGAACGTGTACAGGACGCCGAAGAGCAGGTCATGGAGGCGCAGAAAAAGCTCGATGCAGCCAAGCGGGCGCGCTAGCCGTTAGTTTCAACACTGTCTGGCATGCACAGAAGAAACTTGCTGCTGTCAGGCGGGCGCGTTTTGGCCATGCTCACTCTATTTCAGGAACTTGTCGCAGCTACCCGGCTTGGGTTCATCAGGCTCGACGATCAGGCTGGCAATGCTGTCTGCCGCTCGGCCGGTTTCCAGGGCCAGATCCTTCGCAGACACCAGCTGGTATTGGGGGTTGGCAATCGGCCCGTATATTTTCATGGGGTCTTGTTTTGACATGAAGAATCTATGTTTATGCCTGGGAACAATGGCGACATCCATTGTTTGTTTGACCAAATCAACTTTGGCATCGATCTTTATCAGGGTGTCGGGAGTATCGATGACATAAAGATCGGTTGCGCCCATGCCCTTGTTGATATGCGCGATTAACATGGCACATTCGATATTCACATCCTTCTTTGGCGAGAGCATGTTCGTAATAGCCCAGCCGATGACATCCACGGTGACTAGATTTATTACACTTTTGTCGATCCTGGCATTTTCAGTGATGAAATTAATCTTGCCATCCAGATTATTTGCCAGTTCGCCAGGCGACTGACCACGGCTTTTCAGATCCACCGTGGCCGCTAGCATCCCCCGGATCGGGGCGGTTTGACTTTCAGATCTCGTCAGCAACTGCCCCAGATCAATATCATCCCCGCTCAACAGCAGGCTCATCGTGGGTGGCCTGGTTGCGGAATTAATCATGACAGCGTTGTTGAAAACCTCTTTTCCATACGAATATTTCAGAGGCTTGATATCAAGCTTGCCGTTATTCAGCAGGATATGACCGTATATATCCGCAATCGATGCCGCGGTTGAACTCAGTTTTTTGATCGAGACTTCAAGGTCCAGGTCGATGGCATGCAGAGCGGACAAATCAATCGGCTGTTTGCTAAACATGTCTTTGGCGATAGTGGCCTGTTCACTGGCCACCTCGTCGAAGTCATCGGGTTCGGACGCGCTCGTTTCAGCAACCTGCCAATCCAGGTAAATCCCGATATCATTGATATCCAGATCATCGGTGTTTATCGAACCCGCGAGGCGGGGACGCTCGCCTGAAAAGCTTGCGGTTAAATCGGTGATAATCTCCGTATTCCTGAGGCTGGCACGGCCGTTGTGGCGGAGGTTTTCCCGGCTGCCCCTGACATGTGCGCTGTACCTGACCACCCCCTCTTTTGGCAGGCTCACTTCAAACAGCTGGCCAATGGCATTCAGGTCACGGCCTGACAGGTCAACCTTCATATCAATGCGATCCAGTTTTTCCAGATCAGCAATTGAGCCGTTCATGGACAGCTGAAAGTCATTGCCTTTGTTGACATTGATGTCCATGGTTTTGATTGCGAGGACCCCGCCGGCACCACTGACATGCGCCGTTCCCTTCAAGCTACCCAGCGCAGGTATCCCGGTACCCGCAATGGCCGTGAGGGATGCGGTACTGGGGGCTTCAAAATTTACCTCCAGTTCCAGGCCGGCGAGCGGTTTGTCACCCGCCAGGGCTGCCAGTTGAATGTCACCCCGGGCCTCGACCTGTAAATGCTCTGGACCACCGGCCTGCAGGTGTAACCCCCGTACAGTGGAAGCGGTCATGGATCCTGAATACTGCGCATTCACCTTGACGGGACCGAAATCCGGTAATTGGG
>CAMYIO010000266.1 GCA_947258515.1 uncultured Ectothiorhodospiraceae bacterium | reverse complement strand
TGCTCCGCCAAGGCCTCTACCGTGCCGGGCTGCACAGGCAGGATACGGAACAGACCGCCATAGCCGGAGTCGAAGAAGTCAGCCAGCGGCGTACCGGCTGCGTTTTTTGCCCAGTCCTGCTCAGCCTGATTCAGGCGTTGCAGGATTTTGGAATGATCGGTTTTCAGACCTTCCGGGTTTTCCGCCATCGCTTTCATGAGGGCGTAGGTGGCTATGTCAATAAAGCCCGTGCCGCCACGGGCATTGGACATCATCCGATTTCTGGCGTGACTGGCTTCCTTCTCAGTGCGACAGATCACGACGGTTGCCCCGCCGGGACGGTACTTGAATGTATTGAACACCTTCGTCGGACCAAACCCGACCACGACAGGCGCAGCTGCATCAACGAGAGTCAGCAGCGGCTCCGCCGAGCGATCTACCGCTTCGTCGTAGGGAAGTTCGGCATGACCGAATCCGGTGTAGGGGATATCCATTATCACCGGCTGGTCGCGGCGAGCAAAAACCTTGCTGGCCCGTTTCCAGTTTTTGGCGGGTACGAGCAATCCGCTCCCATTGTGGATGGTTTGAAGAACGTCCAAACCTTTCCGCGGCAGCTTACTCAGTTCAATGGGTATCGATTGTGTTCCCAACCCACGGTTGTATGCGATGGAATCATAGCCAACCCATGAGTACCGCTGAAGATTGAGATGCTGAATGCCGGCATGTTGAGCGGTGACGAAGTCAATAGCCCGACCGACTGCACCCGATCCACCGCCAGCCGTGAAGCTGGTGACGCAACGATTCCAGATGCTCTTGCACATCCTTGGCGGGATTGTAACTGCCGCAGGCGTCCCCGATGTCACTCACCAACTGCGAAAGGGAAGCTGGGAAGGCAGTGGCTTGATTCCAGGGCTTACCGTCAGAAGCAACATTTGTCCCAACGCCGAGGTTGATCTTTCTGGAATCATTGTCCGCCGCGAACCGTTGGTTGGCCGCAAGGTTCTGGTCAATAGTTCCTCCCCATTTGCGACCAAGGGATCTTTGCGAGACGGTCTTGGTTTTCTTAGCCATTTTGTTTCTCTTTAATGGTGACCGACAAGTCTGAGGTTAGACATTACCCATGGAACTCCCGTACATCAAGGGGCTCCAAACGTATTGTGATAGACCGGTTTTGGCTGGTTGCGGCGGTTGAACCTGCCGCTGCGAAGGTCCACTCCCTTCAAAAGCTGACGCTCCTATCCTGCGGTGCATTGGTCCGTAGTCGACCCAATGCAGCGATTCGTTTGACCACATGGGTTCAGACGAAAGCGCTCACGCCATATATTCGAGGGTTGGCTCTTCGCTCAGGAATCGGTCCAGTGTTTTGACGGCATACTCAAGGGCAGCAGCGCATTCCAGCTGTCGGCGGTCACCCTTTGCATGCTGCCGAATTTGGTCGGCTCTTTGCCTAGCCCATGAGAGAGAGCCGAGCGGCCCGAGTTCATCGCGACAGGATAGGAAGCGTAGGATTTCATCAACCATGTGGTCGACTCCTTCCTCAGTCTTGGCACGTCCCTCATCAATACGCGAGGCATCGGTTTGTACGCCAAATGCGTTGACGGCGATAAACACCGCAAGTGCTTTTTTGGCCTCTGCTTCGTCTTCGTAGGGACCGAATTGAATCCCTTCTCGGGTATCAAAGTACCAGCGACCCTCCGCAATTGAGAACCGTTTGTTCCGGAAAGGTGGTGGTCTACCCTTTTCTCCATAGCGATTCGAAGCCATTTTCTTTCTAATCCTTTTTCGTGTGCACCTTGTATCGTACGAATTCGCGCCAGTTTTTGAAGAAACAACCGCTGAGGCAAACTTCGAATTTCGCGATGCTTTCCTCGTCTTGGGAAATCTTCATGCCATATGGCTAAGCACTATCTGCTTTGGGATAGGCTCGAGAGTATGCATCCACCAGCGCGTTGAGCTGCCAAGGATTGCGATCACCAAACTCAACCGCTGTACCACACTGCGTAACCCGATTGATCCGTGCCCGGATGTGACACTGGTGCCGGATGCCATGCAACGTAACCGCAAGCAGAATCACCAAGTGTTTACCTTTGCCAATCAGATTTTCGTCCAACTCATGTTTACCCAAACATTCCTCCGTGAAAGCCAGGAACATCCCTTTCCTGGACAAATTACGGGCCGCAAAAAACATGGTGGGTATCTGCCGTTCCAGCTCCGCGACCGAAGCATTTTGCTCTGATTCCTTCAAGAGGGTGTGATTCACATTATCGCCTATACAATTTTCGGCAGTCTGTGATCAAGTCAATACCGCCGGTTACCGACGTGTCATCGAACATTCAGATCAGTCGCACGATCAACACAGCCGTCCTCACGCAGGACCCCATGTTGCTGGCCCGATGGATCGACCAACACCACAATTGGCTCTTCGACATTCTGTCTTCAGACAAATCTTATTGACCAACCATAGCTTTCTGGACGCGCAAGTGAATACCGCTGCAGTTCTGTGAGGCGTGATCTGATGTCGTCGGGAACTGCCGGCATATCTGCATGAACTTCGTTTTTTGATCGGTCAGCATTCTGGTGTCAAACTCTCGGGGACGATTTTCGGGCAACCGTATAAAGGAACTATCGGCATTTCTTGCCTCGGCTTCAGGACTGCTTTTGGCCGGTCACTGCCTGACTTACCGCGCAAACGGCGAGGCAGTTCTTCGAAGCGGCCGAGGTTAGTCTGTCTGCTTGCACTCGCCGGGTGCAGATCCCAGCTCCATCGCATCCGCATTTTGTGGATAATTGGCAACACCAACACGGTGAAGGACACGACTCCTATGCCATAGCTCTGATCAAATATGGTGATTCATGAAAGCTCTGCTTCTTGCCACAACCCACGGCGCAGCCCTCCTGATCGGCTTCGGTCTAGGCGTATATCTGCTCCCCATACTGACCGCGCCGCAATCTCCCGATCACGCCATGCTCGAGGAAATGGCGAAGAATGCTTTGTACCGTGCCGAACTCACTCGCGACCGCCGAGGCAGTGATTTTCTCCACTGGGGTGAGGGCACGATTAGTCTGAACAAGAGTAAAATCTTCCACGAGGGACAACTCGCGCCCGGTCCAGACTACAAGCTCTACTTGGTGCGAGAGTTCGTTGAACATGAAGATGAGTTCCTCCCCATCAAGGACCAGGCACAGCTGATCGGAGACGTTAAGACCTTC
>CAMYIO010000265.1 GCA_947258515.1 uncultured Ectothiorhodospiraceae bacterium | reverse complement strand
GCGACAGCAATGAAGCAAGCCTGCAGGCAATCTTTCGCGATCTCTGTGACATTCCAGTCGAGAATGACGGTCTGACACTAATGGCGGCCAGCGTACAGGTTGAAGTGATCCGCGATGAGACAGAATACGGCGGCATGCGGGTGAGGCTATTCGGAGACCTGGCCGGTGCCCGGGTACCGATTCAGGCCGACATCGGTTTCGGTGACGCCGTGACACCCGAGGCGAGAGAAATTGAATATCCCACTCTGTTAGGCAACCCTGCTCCACACCTGAAAGCCTATCCCCGCGAGACGGTGGTGGCGGAAAAATATCACGCATTGGTCCACCTGGGCATGGCGAACAGCCGGATGAAGGACTTCTACGATCTTTGGGTCATTGCCCGGAAATTTGACTTCAACGGACTGATACTTTCTGAAGCGATCCGCAACACCTTCTCGCGCCGTCATACATCCTTACCGGAACACGTGTCACCCGGACTCAGTCCCGAGTTCCATGAAGATGTGTAGAAGAACACTCAGTGGAACGCGTTAATACGCAAAGGCATGCTTGTAACCTCCCCGCCATCATTGACGGAAGTCTGCCTCTTTCTGGAGACATTCCTTCTTCCACCAACGCAGGCGTTGATCCAGAGCCAGGACTTCAAGGCAAAGTGGAAACCAGGCGGACCATGGCGTTAACGAAGGAGCAATCACTGCGCGAGGCGATCGCTCACGAGGAAGCGCCCCACCACCGCAGAAGGAAAAATCTCGCTATTCCGCCAACTATTCCGTGGCCGGGATGATGTCTTTCCATTGCTCTGGATGAGTTCGAAGACCGGCCGGAAAGGATATTCGCCGGCCTGCGGTAATGAATGGGTACGTAGCGTCTGCGAAAAACCCCGGGTAAAATGCAGTGAGTGTCAAAATCAGGCATTTCTGCCGCTCACCGATCAGGTCATCCTGGACCATCTGCAAGGCCGGCACACCATTGGTGTCTATCCTCTGCTCAAAGACGAAACCTGCTGGTTTCTAGCCGCTGACTTTGACAAAGAGTCCTGGCTCGATGATGTGGCGACCTTCATCGACACCTGCCGGGGCTTCGGTATCCCAACTGCAGTGGAACGTTCACGATCAGGTAACGGCGCCCATGTCTGGTTCTTCTTCAGCTCACCCGTCCCAACTGTCAGCGTTCGCCGCATGGGCTGTTATCTCATCACCGAAACCATGGCACGTCGTCATCAGCTGGCCATGAGTTCCTATGACCGTCTGTTCCCCAATCAGGACACCCTGCCGCGTGGCGGCTTCGGTAACCTTATCGCCCTGCCCCTACAATATGAACCGCGGCAAGCGGGCAACTCGGTTTTCCTGGATAAAGACTTCCAACCACACTCGGATCAATGGGCCTATCTTGCGTCTCTGACACGGATGGCCCCGTCTACCGTAGAATCCATGGCCCGCGAGGCTATCCGGCAGGGGAAGGTCGTTGGCGTTCGGTATAGCTCAGTAAACGAAGACGGAAAGGACAATGTACCGTGGGAACGTCTGCCTTCAGGACGACCGGATACAGTGCAGGCTGTCGAACCTGTACCCGCGGAAATTCATGCTGTACTTGCACAGCGCCTGTTTGTGGACAAAACGGATTTGCCGTCACCCCTGCTGAACCAGATCAAGCGACTGGCGGCCTTCCAGAACCCGGAGTTCTACAAGAAGCAGAGCATGCGGTTGTCAACAGCATTGACATCACGGGTGATCAGCTGCGCCGAGGAGTTTCCCAAGCACATCGCCTTGCCCCGGGGATGTCAGGATGAACTCGCGGCCTTGCTCCAACATTATGGCAGCACACTGGCTATTGATGACCAGAGGCAACCTGGCCAGCCGCTTGACGTCCATTTTGACGGCAAACTCACGGCCATCCAGAAACAGGTCGTTAACATCCTGCGCAAACATGATATCGGTGTCTTCGTCGCACCGCCGGGCGTTGGAAAGACCGTTGTCGGTACCTGGCTGATCGCGGAGCGACAGTGCAATACCCTAATTCTGGTGCATCGCCAGCCGTTGCTCGATCAGTGGGTCGCACAGCTCGCACTGTTTCTCGGGCTGGATGCCAAGGATATCGGGCAAATTGGCGGCGGCAGACACAAGCCCAATGGCCGACTTGACGTTGCCATGATCCAGAGCCTGGTACGCAAAGAGAGCGTGAATGATCTGGTGGCCAACTATGGCCATGTGATCGTGGATGAGTGTCACCACCTGCCCGCGGTTTCATTCGAGCGCATCCTGGCAGAAGTCAGAGCACGTTTCATTACCGGCCTGACCGCCACGCCACAACGCCGTGAT
>CAMYIO010000264.1 GCA_947258515.1 uncultured Ectothiorhodospiraceae bacterium | reverse complement strand
CAACATCACCGGTGATATTGCGTGCCGGTATCCACCACCAGGCACCACTCTGATACCAGTGCGGAGCTTCGTCCTGTACTAGTTGTTTCGGAAACTGGATCTGTACGCCGTCTTCAAGGTCAATCCATTTTCCTTCTTCTACTGGCAGAGTACCTGAATAGGTCGCCTCTCCGGCATGATCCCAACGACGCAACAATGGGTGTTTTGCCATGTCTGATAACTGAATGTCGGCAGACAAGCTTGACTGGGGGTCGGCAGACAAGGTGACCTGCATGTTATCGGGGTCGACCTCTATCACTTTGAATAGCGGTTCTGTTCTGCGTTGCAATTCATAATTATCGTTAACGACCTCTACCCAGTCACCCACCTTGAGCCCAAAGCGATCATCTCGACCAAGATGTGCCAGGGTTACCGTCTCTTTACTGAGGTCTAAAATCGGAAAGACAACTGAACCATTGTCCCGTGACCATTTGAAGGTTGCACAAGATGTGTTTGCAGTAGAAGCGTCCAGTGTGCAGGCCGGACCACTATTGTGTATTTCCACGCGATAGAGTTGATTTTCATTACCACGGTATCTGCTTTGTGGTGAGGTAATGCAGGGTTGATCTGAGTCGGCTGGTTTGAGTGCCTGCGTCTGAAGTTTGCCCGTTGTTCGCTTATAAATGCCGCTGTCTTTTAGAAATTGTATGAAAAATTCATAGTCGCTTTTATATCTTGCATCCCCTGCATCAACCTCTATGATTTTTACCTGCCATACCGTTTGTATCCGGCTTGCCGTGTCGGGCCCACCCAGGGCTACTTCACGAATATCATCGTCTTCCACATTGGTAATATGGCGCCACCAGGCATGAAGATAGACTAGATATATTTTACTTTCTTCTATCTCTACACTATCAGGGAATGGGTAAGCATCCTGTTTTGTATATTCAACGGGGTCGTCATTCTCGCACATCACGCCACGTACATAATAACGGCCCTGTGTGATTGTGAAATCAGAGGTGATCAGGTTACCTTCAGGATTATATTTTTGTGCTATTTCAAAACCGGAATCATTACGCGGACCAGCATGTTCTCCAATAAGGTCTTCAGTCAAACGTTGCATACCGAGCCAGTGTAGCAATGCCTGCTCGTTCCAGTCCGAGTCTAATTGCACTCTGCCTTGCTGCATGAGCACCAGGGCATAATGCTTGCGCTCGTTATATGTGATGCGTCATCTGTTCCGGCTGGTGTGTACTCATCAAGGCGGGCGCTTAAATTAGCATCCCGCTGAGGCTGAAAAAGGTCGTGAAAAACACCCATTTCTGATTCGTCATCCGCACCTTTTTTGATCTCTTCGGCGCAGTAGTCCGACAGCTGGCAGTAGGTTGGTATGCCGTAGCGAACACTGTTGAACTGCGGGCGTACACGCAGGCGTTCGGCGTGTTTTGCCGTTTCCAGCTCTGCTACGGTGGGTTGAGGTAAGCCATTATCCTCGGCTATTTTGCGTGTAGTGTTTTCAACAAGTATTTCTACCAGATCAGGCTGGCAGCGATAGCGACGTGGTGTGCGCGAATCGGGCGTGACATAACAGAACCGTATACACCCTTGCTGTCGTCTGGCGACCGTGATGCGACCGTTAAAGATACAGTTCTCACCCAGCTCGATGGCGTGTACCTGTATCTGCCCGAATACTGTGCTGCGTAGTATATTTAAGCTGACATGGGCAACCGGACAACCCGGCATACCTAGCACTTCCAGTTCCGGGTCGGTTGCATCCAGAATACTGTCACTAATACAAATTCGAATCGGGTCCAGTCGAATCTCGCCACCCAGATGTTGGCAGTGTGGTGGCATCACATTGTCGTTGTGGCCGTCATCGCTATTTTCTTCTTCGTAATCGACTTCACTGTCATCTGAATCATCCGGTTGTGTAGAATCATATTCCTCGGGCACAACGATGGCCGGGTCGACCTGAATAGCGCCGAGAATAGAGTGTTCTATTTTTACACAAATATTCGCAGCGAAGATTTCCAGGCTTGGCTCAGTGGAACGATGTGGTTCACAATCGCCACCCAGGGTCCATCCGGGAACGAGCGTTGAGTGACGAATAGTCAATTCAGTCATATCACCGGCGACATGCAGGCCGCGTCCAGTGACGAGTATGCCGTCGAGTATGAAGCGGCTGCCAGCATCACCGGTGATGGTCATTGAGTCCGGACGATCGGTCTGCCAATCCAGTAAGCGGATAATCGGACGTTTGCGATTGGCCGCACGCAGTTGCAAACTTTGCTGGCCATTCTTGAATTCGATATTAATCGGCTCGACGTAAACACCGCTATCCATAATCTCGATAACAGCGTGCTTTTCGCCATCTTTTTGCCACTGCTGAAGTGCAGCATTAATTTTTTCGAATTGTTCGTGCTCGCCAACACGGTAAAGTATGAATTGCTCTGGTTGCGATGTAGTTCTCGTATATTCGCCACCACCTAACTCTGTACTAAAGCCATAGTAATAGCTGACCCATACACCATACTTCGGTAACTGGCGTGAGGGAAAGGCAATTCGTCCCAATACTGGATCGACCGCAACTGTTGTTCGATGTGGAAGATAAGTCCAGTCTGTCAAATCTGTGGGTACAATCTGTTCAGGCGGCACGGGTTTGCGTTCGATATTATTTCCTTTTTTTACGCCTATCCAGATTTGCAGGCTGTTGTTTTCACCATAGATTCGATCCTTTTGTTCCGCAAATAGACGCCGCCTTATGGGTATCGGCAGATTGAATTCATCTGCGATGTGGTATGGGTCAGGCTCCGCTGCAGGGTTCATATAAAGCGGACTGTCATTGCCAAGCACGCTAAAAGTGTAACAG
>CAMYIO010000263.1 GCA_947258515.1 uncultured Ectothiorhodospiraceae bacterium | reverse complement strand
CCGTTTGAGCAGTATGGAACTGGACGCTGGCTTGATCGAAAGGGTGTCCGCTCCCACACTCCATGCGCGTGACGAAGAACACGCCTGGCAACTGGCCCTGTCGGAACTTGCGGCGAGCGTTCCTGTTGCAGAGCATGATATTGTGGATCAGGGCGGTATCGTCGCGCTGGTGGGTTCCACCGGCGTTGGCAAAACCACCAGTGTTGCCAAACTGGCGGCACGTTATGTTTTGCGTCATGGCCAGCGTCATGTCGCACTGGTTAGCACCGACAGTTACCGTATCGGTGCCCATGAGCAGCTGATGACATATGGTCGCCTGCTGGGTATTCCGGTACAGGTCGCCTCCGACCACAGAGAGCTGCGTTCCACGCTCAACAGCCTGGCGGACAAACGGCTGGTATTGATTGATACCGCCGGCATGAGTCAGCGTGATGTGCGCCTTAGCGAGCAGTTTGCCACCCTCGCAGACAGCGGTATTCCTATCCGGACGCTGCTGGTACTGTCTGCGACTGCGCATCCTTCGGTGCTGGATGAAACGGTAGATGCGTTTTCCTGCGTAGCCCTGGAGGGTGCCATTCTTACCAAGCTGGATGAGGCCGCCATGCTGGGTGGCGTATTGTCAACGCTTATCAACCAGCAGTTGCCACTGATGTTTGTCACCGATGGGCAGCGTGTACCCGAAGACATGCACCTGGCTCGCGCTCAGAAGCTGG
Organism: uncultured Ectothiorhodospiraceae bacterium; assembly: GCA_947258515.1. Taxonomy (GTDB): domain Bacteria; phylum Pseudomonadota; class Gammaproteobacteria; order UBA9214; family UBA9214; genus UBA9214. Next base: position 1,849 of record CAMYIO010000263.1, on the reverse strand, counting down.
TACAGAAAGCTGTTGGCTTAACGCTTGGCAGCGACTTGCCTGCGGAATCACTCATGGCCGAGCAATTTGGAGGGTTCCGGACGCATGTTCATGTCTGAGTTGCGAGTGGACCAGGCTGCTGGATTACGACGTATGGCACAACCCAACCCGGTAAAAGTAATAGCAATAACGAGTGGCAAAGGCGGTGCCGTCAACCTCGCCGTTGCCATGTCCGATGCCGGAAAGCGCGTCATGTTGCTGGACGCGGATTTGAGTCTCGCCAATGTCGATATCCTGCTCGGCCTGCACCCGGAATGCAATCTCTCACACGTCATCAATGGTGAACGTACGCTGGAAGAAATCATTCTGGCCGGACCCTCCGGTATTATGGTTGTTCCTGCCGCGTCTGGCGTTAAGCGCCTGGCCGAGTTATCCACCATGGAAAACGCCGGCCTGATACGAGCCTTCAGCGAACTGAATAATGATGTCGATACCCTGATTATCGATACCGCAGCCGGAATCAATGAAAGTGTTACCAGCTTCAGTCGTGCCGCCCAGGGGGTTGTGGTGGTGGTGTGTGATGAACCTGCTTCAATAACCGATGCCTATGCACTCATTAAAGTGTTGAGTCTTGACTACGACATCCAGCATTTTCGTGTGCTTGCAAACCAGGTAAACAGCGCTCAGGAGGGAAGGGATTTGTTTAACAAGATTTCACGAGTAACCGATCGTTATCTGGACGTCACGCTGGAATTTATAGGTGTTGTTCCGCACGACGACTACCTTCGCAAGGCGGTACGCAAGCAACGCGCCGTGGTTCAGGCGTATCCGCGCAGCCGCTCCGCGGTGGCGTTCAAGAATCTGGCACAGAAAACCGACAAATGGCCGGTGCCGTGTGCTGCTGGAGGGCACCTGGAGTTTTTTATAGAGCGTCTTATCCAGTCGCGCAACGAATACACGGAGGTTTTGGCATGAATGGAGCAGCTATGTACGTTACCAATCCCGAACTCGAACGCGATGATCTGGTGTCCAAACATGCGGCACTGGTCAAACGTATTGCCTACCACCTGATGAGCCGTCTGCCGCCGAGTGTTCAGGCTGATGACCTGATACAGGCGGGCATGATTGGCTTGCTGGAGGCTTCGAGGAACTACGATGCTACCCAAGGAGCCAGTTTCGAGACCTACGCAGGTATCCGGATTCGCGGCGCCATGCTGGATGAAATCCGCCGCACCGACTGGACACCGCGATCGGTGCACCGCAAGGCCCGGCAGGTCGCCGAAGCGGTACGCGAAATCGAGAACAAGGAAGGACGTGATGCGCGCGATGTTGAAGTCGCCGAGAAGCTCGGTATCGAGCTGCCCGAGTATCACCGCATACTACAGGATGCGACCGGATGCCGGGTGTTCAGTATCGATGATGCCGGTGTCAATGGTGATGAGCCGCAGCAAGCCACGACCACGATGCCTCGCAACGAACCGCTGGACAGTCTGCACAAATCAGATTTCAAGTCAGCTCTGGCGCAAGCCATTGCAGGTCTGCCGGAACGTGAAAGCCTGGTGATGGCAATGTACTACGATGAAGAGCTGAATCTGCGCGAAATCGGTGAAGTCCTGGGTGTGAGTGAATCGCGGGTCTGCCAGATTCACGGGCAGGCGCTGATTCGTTTGCGCGCACGCATGACCGAGTGGACCGGAGATTAAACAACACAAGGCAGTTGCCGAAAAACGCGGGGACAGGCACGGTACAGTGGGAGGTCAGCGTGGATTACGATATGAAAATCCTGATTGTGGATGATTTCTCCACCATGAGACGTATTATCAGGAATCTTTTACGTGATCTTGGATTCAACAATACCCAGGAAGCGGAT
>CAMYIO010000262.1 GCA_947258515.1 uncultured Ectothiorhodospiraceae bacterium | reverse complement strand
TTGAGCAAAAAACAACGTCGCACAATCCGCGCTCCACGGTCGGAACCGTCACCGAGATCTATGATTATCTGAGACTGTTGTTTGCCCGCGCAGGCACACCACGCTGTCCGACACATGGCACCACACTGGAGGCACAAACTGTCAGCCAGATGGTCGATCAGGTACTGGCATTGCCGGCGGACACCCGGTTGATGTTGCTGGCGCCTGTAATCCGTGAACGCAAAGGCGAATACCACGCACTGATCGCCGATTTAAAGCAGCAGGGATTTCTACGCGCGCGCGTTGACGGCACCGTGTATGAACTTGATGATGTACCGGAACTTGAATCCAACAAGAAGCACACCATCGAGGTTGTGGTCGACCGCTTCAAGGTACGTCCTGATATCAAGCTGAGGCTGGCCGAATCTTTAGAAACCACATTGCACCTGGCCGATGACATTGCCACGGTTGCCTGGATGGACGACACAGAACAGGCTGAGCTGATATTTTCGGCACGTTTTGCCTGCCCAAGCTGCGGCTACAGCCTGCAGGAACTGGAACCGCGGATATTCTCATTCAACAACCCGGCTGGTGCCTGCCCCGAATGTGACGGCATCGGTAACAAGCATTTCTTCGATCCGGAGCGTGTGGTCTCAAATCCACATCTGAGCCTGGCCGGCGGTGCCATACGCGGCTGGGACAGGCGCAATGCCTATTATTTCAGCATTATTACCGCACTGGCTGATCAGTTTGACTTTGATATTGAGGTGCCCTTCGAAGATCTCGACGACAGCATAAAAGACACCCTGCTGCACTACCCGGACATCGCGGCCGGCGCGGTAAAAAGCGCACCCATGCCTTTGAAGGTGTGCTGCATAACATGGAGCGTCGCTACCGCGAAACAGAATCCAATGTGGTACGCGAGGAGCTGGCAAAATACCTGTCGCAGCAGGCCTGCCCAGCCTGCCACGGCAGCCGTCTTAACCAGGCGGCCCGGCATGTATTCATCGATGATAAAACCCTGCCGGAAATTACCGCAATGCCAATCGTCAAAGCACATGATTTCTTTTCTGATCTCAGTCTCGCTGGCAAGCGCGGTGAAATTGCCGCAAAAATAAATAACGAAATATCAGCCCGCCTGCAGTTCCTGGTTAACGTTGGCCTGGATTATCTGACCCTGGAACGGAGCTCGGATACCTTGTCCGGCGGCGAGTCCCAGCGTATTCGACTGGCCAGCCAGATCGGTGCCGGCCTGGTCGGAGTCATGTATATCCTCGATGAACCTTCGATAGGCCTGCACCAGCGTGACAATGACCGCCTGCTCAGCACCCTGACGCATTTACGTGATATCGGCAACACCGTCATCGTGGTCGAGCATGATGAAGATGCCATTCTCAGTGCAGACCACGTCATCGACATCGGCCCGGGCGCAGGTGTACATGGTGGTGAAATTATCGCTGAAGGCACACCGCGAGAAATAATGGCGAACAAACATTCGATTACGGGGCAATACCTTGCCGGTGTTAAACAAATCAATATACCCGCCAGGCGCACAGCAGTCAGTTCCAGTGTGTTTTCCATCAGAGGCGCCAGCGGCAATAACCTGCAGCATCTGGATGTTGATTTTCCGGTCGGATTATTTACCTGCGTTACAGGTGTTTCGGGCTCCGGGAAATCCACCCTGGTCAATGACACCCTGTATGCCATCCTTGCACGTGAAATTAACAACAATTCCATGTCGGTTGCAGCGCATGAATCGCATCAAGGTATTGAGCATTTCGATAAAGTCGTTGAAATCAACCAGGCGCCGATAGGCCGAACACCACGTTCCAATCCGGCCACCTATACCGGTCTGTTTACGCCGATACGTGAATTGTTCTCTGCCACACAGGAAGCGCGGTCGCGCGGTTACAAACCCGGGCGTTTCAGCTTCAATGTAAAAGGCGGCCGCTGTGAAGCCTGCCAGGGTGACGGCGTTATCAAGGTCGAAATGCATTTTCTGCCTGATGTCTATGTACCCTGCGATGTTTGCCAGAGCAGGCGCTACAATCGAGAGACACTGGAAATCAAATACAAAGGCAGGAACATCCATGAAGTGCTGGAGATGACCGTCGAAGATGCGCTCGTATTCTTTGACGCCATTCCGGTGATCAGGAGAAAACTGCAAACATTGATGGATGTTGGGCTTTCCTATATCACCCTGGGGCAGCGAGCGACCACATTATCAGGCGGTGAAGCCCAGCGCATAAAGCTGTCACGCGAATTATCCAAACGCGACACCGGCCGCACCATTTACATCCTGGATGAGCCGACGACAGGCCTGCATTTTCATGACGTGCAACAGCTGCTCGATGTACTGCATCGTTTACGAGATCACGGCAACACCGTCATCGTCATCGAGCACAACATGGACATTATCAAAACAGCTGACTGGATTATCGACCTGGGTCCCGAAGGCGGCTACAAGGGCGGGCAGCTGGTTGCATCTGGCACACCCGAGCAAGTCGCCGATAATCCCGAATCATTCACCGGCCA
>CAMYIO010000261.1 GCA_947258515.1 uncultured Ectothiorhodospiraceae bacterium | reverse complement strand
GCAAACGTGCAGGAGATCCAGCAGGATCACAACGATCAGCTCGAGATCGAGGGGATTATCGTCAACCAGTTCCAGTCACGTGCACGTCTGCCCAAGGCATTGGTGGAGGAGTTAATCGGTGAAGGGCTGCCGATCCTGGGCACCTATCTGTCGCCGTCGATTCGCATTCGCGAGTCGCATCAGGAAGCCAAGCCGATGATTCACTTCGATCCGCGCCACAAGCTGACCGGCGAGTTCCAGGCGCTATACGGCGCCCTTAGTAGCCAGGTCTGACGCGAGCGCTCAGTCGGCGGTTCAAGGATAACTTGGGGGCATCCATCCGCTCGGCTGCGTTTAACAAACGCGGCAGGGTGCTTGCGGCCTGTGGGTGTGGCCGGGGCGCGATCAGGCTGACGGTAGCTTGGGGAAAAAGGCCATCAATATTCCTTATGGTTCAGCCTACGCTTGCGGCGCACTAAACTTAAAGCAGAAGACAATTGAGAGGAGATGAGAGATGTTGACTTACGAGGATTGTATCGGTCTCAGCGATTTGACCGAAGAGGAAGTTGAGGCGATTGCGGAGCACGAGCATATTCCGGAAATCGTGGCCGCTGAGCTTGGAAGTTACCTGGTCCACACTGACGATGGCGTACCGAAGATCCGTCGCATCATACTGGAAGATATCGAATCGGCGGAGAAGAAAGGTGATGCGGAACATGTGATCACGCTGAAGCTTGTACTCAAGCATTTCGTGGACACTCATCCTCAGGCTGCGCTCAACACTTGAGCCGTCGACACGGAGATTTTCGAGCGGCGATGTCTGTTTGTCGAAGGAGTCTTGGGGTTGTCGGCGCTGATTTTGTGCGGTGCACAAAAAAGCTTGACCCAACCCTGTGCTGTCCCGATAATGGAAACAGATTGTGCAGTGCAGCATTTTTGAAAGGTTCAACCAGACTTAAGGGTAAATATCATGGCTTCTCAAACGAATAATCCTTTTGACTTCACCAGCCTTCTCAAAGGCTATGACCCCCAGGCGTTCATTAAGCAGATGCAGGGTGGCTTCAATGCCTATCAGCTGCCGAATTTCGACAGCGGTGCTTTTCTGGAGTCCCAGAAGAAGAACATGGAGGCGCTGGTGAGCGCCAACCAAGCCGCTTTTGCCGGTACCCAGGAGCTTTTCAAATGCCAGTCGGAAATGCTTCAGCAGGCGATGGCTGATGCTACTGAAGCGGCCAAGGGGTTGGCGAGCTCCGGCAATCCACAGGATTTGGCTGAGAAGCAGGCCAAGTTGTTGCAGTCCGCGGTGGAGAAAGCTCTGGCCAATTCCGCTGAACTGACCGAGTTGGTGAAGAGCAGTCAGGAAGCGGTTGCCAAGCAGGTCAACGAGCGTTTCCTCGCCAGTGTTCAAGAGATCAAGGACGCGATCAGCAAGCAGGGCTGATTCAGTGTATTGCCTCGTCTCTTCCAAGGTACGCTGCAGGAGAGGCGAGCCCGTTAATACGTTGTAGCGGGAAAGAGCACACGGATAGTCACGGAAAGCCGGGTATGTCTCGGTCGCTTGCTGTACCCGAACTTGCGTCTTGGTTGTTATTTTGCCGGACTACCGGTCGGCAACCGAATAAAGAGTCGTATCCGCAGAAAATGCGCCGAGGATGAGCTGACCATGACCGAATCGACCGCCCAGGATCTCAACACTCTTGACATGGGAGAGCTGGCGCAGGGATTGCTGCAGAATTTCAAGACTGTTGAAAATATGTTGACGGATTTTTCCAAAAACCACGCGCAGTCGGATCTCGATCCGTTCAACCTCGGCGAGCTCTACAGTGAGTGGTTCGTCACTGCAATTCAGGATCCGCAGAAACTGGCACAGACCAATCTAGAGTTTTGGCAAAGCGCTATTCAACTCTGCCAGAGCAGCACCATGGGGTTGCTGGGGTTTGAGGCAGAGCCCGTTATCGAGCCGGATAAGGGTGATCGCCGCTTTCACCACGAAGATTGGGCAAGGCAGCCGATCTTCATGTGCATCAAGCAGTCCTACCTTCTGGTTTCGCAGTGGATGCGAAGTATGGTGGCCGATGTCGATGGTCTCGACGATCACACTGCCGAGAAGGTGAAGTTTTTCACAGAGCGAATTCTCGACGCGATGTCACCGACCAATTTCGCGATCACCAATCCTGCGGTGTTGGAGAAAATTCGGGAGACCAAGGGCGGTAGTCTGGTTCACGGCCTGAAGAACATGTTGGAGGATCTGGAGCGGGGACAGGGACAACTGAAGATCCAGATGACCGACACCAGCGCTTTCGAGTTGGGCAAGAACGTTGCAGTAACGCCGGGAAAAGTCGTCTATCAATGCCGCATGTTTCAGCTCATTCAATACGCGCCTACTACGGAAAAGGTATTCGAACGGCCACTATTGGTTGTTCCGCCCTGGATCAACAAGTTTTACATCATGGACCTGCAACCCAAGAACTCGATGCTCAGGTGGCTGGTCGAGCAGGGTCACACGGT
>CAMYIO010000260.1 GCA_947258515.1 uncultured Ectothiorhodospiraceae bacterium | reverse complement strand
AAGGTGTCGTAACGTTAGCTGTCATGAACGGATAAACGCCGTCATATCCGTCATACAGGCCAAAGAAGATATCCTCCTCCGAGACATCCATGCCGTTAGCGGTTTTCAGGTTGGCATGAAGCGCCGGATATAGCTGCTCGAAATTCATCATCGGCATCGCCCACGTCACCAGCTGTGTGGCGCGCTGCAGGAGAATCCGGCTGTGCAAAAGTTCTGCCGTTTTTTTGGTAATGGATTGATCCTGGTATTCAAGTTTACCCAGATAGGTTTCTTGAACTGTTACCTTATCATTACCCGCTGCATAACCATGCGTGCAGACGGATACGGCCAGGCAGGTGGCCATCAATCCGGCCAGTACCAGGGTGACTAATTGTTTTGTTTTCATTTTGCTTATTCCTTTTTGTCAAGGTTCCTGGTTTTGAATAAAGGTGTCAGGTGTCAGGGAAAAAAGACTGACACCTATTTCTTCCTGACACCTGAACACTTCCCTTCTACTTCACCATCTCGATCTCACTTGGACGCCATTTCTTGTCGTACCAGTCCTGTAGCGGGCCGTAGATGCGCCACAGCATGTTCCAACCCTTGCCGGGAACGGTCTGAATCCAGTTGACCTTTCCATCGGGTTTCTTGGGTCCGATGTAGACGTCGTAGGAGTCGTCGGCATTCTTGACAGTAGCCTTGTCGATACTGGTCACGCCCGGATAGGGATTGTCGGTCTGAAGCAGGGAACGGGTCTGGTTGTCATAGACCGTGATATCCCAGAAGCGCTTGGCCGGAATTTTTGCCGGGATGTGGATTTTATAGGTTTTGCTGCCATCGAGATTATTGCCTTCGGAATCGCGCAGACCGATCACGTACGATGAGCCTGCGCCGACTGGCGGCTTGACCATCGCCGGGGTGATGCCGGTGGCGTAGAAGTGGAAGCGGACCCGATCGTTGATCAGGCTGACACCGTCATTTTCGAATGCGTAACTGCCGCCGGCAAACCCGACCTCCCAGCTCTTGCTGCCGGGCCACATCACAACACTCTCGTCGCGATTCCGCCAGATGATGGATCGCTGTGCGGCGGTACCCACCTGCGCGGCCTCAGCCAGAATCTTCTTCATCCGTGCATCGGGCTTGAAAGGTTTTCCCTTCTGGATCCCGATTGCAGCCAGCAGGCCGAGCATCTCCGTATCCTGGGCCGAGTTGGGCTCTTCCTGGACCGTGGTGTTGACCTCGTCAAAGAAAGTCGCGTCCTGGGCGTGCAGGGTGCTGAAATCCTGCATGGCAGTATTGACCCACTTAACTTCCTTGGGTTCGCTGCCCAGCGGATAGAGGCGGAAGTGCTCCTTCATGTTCTTGACCACGGGATCGGGGTCGAAGTTTTTCATGAAGCCGCGCATGGCCAGCCAGTGGCCAAAGGTTTTGGATTTTTTGACAAAATAACCAGTTGGGATTTCACCTTTGTAGTCCGGCGGTACCAGCAGATACTTTCCGCCCTTGCCCTTGTCATCGCCGGCGTCGCCGAAATCGCACAGGTAGTGAAACCACGCATCGTCAATAATGCCCAGCACACCGGGCGGGGTCTCCATAACCATGGGACCATCCTTGAGGTCGATCCACATGAAGGTATAGACCACCGTGGTGTTCCCCGTCAGAAGCAACCCCTTGGAATCCAGCCCCATTTTTGGATCCCCTTTCGGAATCCCTGCAGCGAGGCCGCGGGCGTGGTCATGATCATGGCCTCCACAGCACGGGAGAAGTCCATGTGGTCCCAGACCTTCTGTGCCGTTTCTTCGGTGGGGACGCCGTCTACGAACTGCAGGGTACCCAGGCGGGTCTCTGTCCTGTCGGGCGTCACGACGTTGGCCGGGATTTTGGTGGTGTACTTCATTTTGGGCGGTTGGGCCCAGACGGATACAGCCAGGCTGACTGTTATCATTACAGCCAGAGCCAGGGTAACGTATTGTTTTGTTTTCACTTGTTTTCTCCTTTTTAAGAATGGTTCTGGGTTCAGCGTTCCGGTGGGGGCTTAGAGGCTTTATTTATCATTTGCCGTTCGCAACCTCGACCTTCAAAATCGGCAGATGCAGTTCATAAAGACTGTTGAGCACCCCCGCCAGCTCGGCCTGATCCTTCAGCCGGCCTGTCAGCGTTGTCACCGTCGATTGATCCGCTCTTTGGCGTGTTTTGATCAACATACCCCCGAGACGATCGTACCAGCTTTCGTCCAGATGCCCCTCGACTTCAATGTGATAGGTGGCCGGCGTCCAGAGCTTGAGATGCATCCCTTTTAAATTATCGGTCATGATTCACAGTCCCCTCAAATAATCCGATAAAAAGATCCTGGTGTTTTCCATTCTCAAATCATTATCTTTTCCCACAGGCGGTGAACACCCCCAAAAAGTGTTAAAAATGGGGGATTTTTGAGATCGGTTGCAGGAGATGGGATGGTTAGAAGAATTTGAGGAAGCGTGCTGGATATTGAATAATGGCTGTTGAAAGTGGAAAGTGGCAAATAGTTACGGGAGATGAAATACCAGAGCTGCGCTTCAAGGTGGTTGAATCGGATCTATGAGACGGGCACTACGGGTGAGAGAGAATACCAAGGGCTTTGGCTTTTTCAACCGCCTCACGGCGCTTGCTGACGCTGAGCTTCTGATAGATGTTTTTCAGGTGTGCTTTGACGGTTTCGGTTGAAACGAACAATTTGTCGGCAATCTCCTTGTTCTGCAGCCGCTGCGCCAAGAGCTCCAGGACATCGAGTTCGCGATTGGTCAAAGGTTCCAACAGAGGTTGGGAAGGGGTGGACGGACGCAGAGGCTGATAGGGAGATGCGACAGGATGGTCGGCTGATTCCGATTCCGGTGCAACAACCTGTTCATCATCGCTGAAAGCGGCCAGGAGGTTCTCTATATTCGGTGGGCCCATGTCAACAAAGTTGCGGATGAAGCCACCGGGCCTTGCCAGAACCAGCGATTCGGTGAGCCTTTCCATGGCAGCAGGTTCCTTGCCTTTAGCATCGAGAATCAATGCCTGCAAGGCCAACACATCAATCCGAATGGTTTTGCGATTGGTTTTACTAACAAATCCATCTATCTGAGCGAGCAGAGTAAACGCCTTCTCCAGGCTGTCCGATGTGTTCTGGGCTAACAGAAGCTTGACCGGCGTTAATTGGGGCACGTAGAAAAGCCAGATTGGGGGTAATAGATCATAGGCTGCATGCTCACTCAGGCGCTGTGCTTCCGGGATTTTCCTTTGTCTGAGGGCCAGTTCCACTTGGAAGGCGCGGGCTAAAGCCAATGCAAGCGTGTCATTGGTCTCCATGATGTGCGAGATCACGGAGTGCGAGATCACGGACTCGATAACATTGGAGGCTTCATCGTCGCGGCCATGAGGGGTATAGATGCGCGCCAGTGCAAAAGCACTTTGCACCAAATACTGTGGCCTGACTGTAAAAGGATCGTCAACTACTGCTGCAAGATATCGTTCGGCTTCGGACAGCTCATTGCGGACATAGTGAAGGACTCCGAGAAAGTATCTCCCAAAACTAATCGATTCCGGCAGCGCGTGTTGCTCACCGAGTTTCAGGCACTGTAAGGCCGGTTGTTTCAAGCCATTCAGGTCGCCTTCCATCCAATATGCAATACAGAACCAGAGCATCATTCTGGCTTGAGTAATGCCGGGGAGCAAAGCACGGGCATTTAATATTTCATTGATGATTTTGAGCCCGGCGCCAATGTCGCCAGCCATCTGATAGGCCAGGACCTGTTCGGCAATAGCATAAGACCGGATATGGAGAGCCTCTGCAGGCAATAATCTTAATGCCCGTTCTGCACTTTCAATGGCCCGATCCCCCTCTCCTGATAATATATGCTGCTCACCATGCAACACCGCGATCATTCCCTTGACTTCTTTTTGCTCGGGCGACTCGGGCTGAAGTGCGGACAGTAAGCTCTCAGCCCGATCCCGATCCGCAAATGATTCAACGATTTGACTCCGAGTTTCATAGATGAAGGCTCGTGTAATAAGCAATATCCGCTATCAACTTTACGGCATATGGTATACTATTGGCGGTAATAGCATGCTGAAGTGCCTCGTCGATGAGACCGTTCTTAGCAAACCATTCGCTGGCCCGCAAATGGAGTGCAGCGATCTCTTTGGTGCTGCATCTCTGCTTCAGTTGGCTCTGGATAAGGCCCTGAAACAGGTGGTGATAACGGAACCAAACGTTTTCCGTATCCAGGGCGATCAGAAAAAGGTTGTCCTCTTGCAGTTTGTCGATGAACGCGACGCCATTGGTCTTGTCCTCACTCAACTCGGAATCCGGTCCACACAACGTATCGCACAAATCTGAGTTAAAGCGATCCAGAATAGAGGTACTCAGGAGATAGTGGCGAATAGCAGGCGATTGTACATTTAGGACCTCGGAGACAAAGTAATCCATCACATACGCCATGGTTCCCCTTAGTTCCAGCAACTTTCCAACTGCATCATCGTGTCCGCGTACTGCGAGGGCTGCCAGACGCAAACCGGTTATCCAGCCTTCGGATTTCTCTGCCACAGTGGCTGATGTGGGTTCATCGACAAGATCTCCCAGCACTGTCTTCAAATATGAAGCGGTTTCCTGCGCGGTAAAGCGCAGATCGTTGAGGCGGATTTCGGTTACCAGACCCCTGGCACGGAGGGATGCTGTGGGCAGGCTAACATCCCGCCGGCCGATCAATACAAGATGCATGGGCCGGGGCGGGTGGCGCAGCAATTCGGTGAGGAAGTCGTATACTGTTTTTTCCTGAACGCAATGGATGTCATCCAGCACCACAATAAAGTCTTGCGCAATCGTGTCCAGCTCATTGGCCAGGCTGCCGACTAAGACCGGCAGAGGTGGCAGGGTCTGGGCGTTAACCAGGGTCATGGTCTTGCTGACGGCATCGGGGAAAATGGTGTCAACACCAGCAATAAAATAAGACAAGAACTGGCGCAGATCGCTGTCTGTCTTATCAAGCGATAGCC
>CAMYIO010000259.1 GCA_947258515.1 uncultured Ectothiorhodospiraceae bacterium | reverse complement strand
CAGCTGGCAACGTTACTGGCTGGTTGATCCGCTGGATGGCACGCGTGAATTCATCAAGCGCAATGGCGAGTTTACGGTCAATATTGCCTTGATTGATGCCGGGGTGCCGGTGTTGAGCGTGGTGCATGTGCCGGTTAGCGGTGTCACCTACATGGCCTGCCAGGGTCAGGGTGCCTTCAAACAGGAAGCTGGTGGCACGCGCCAGGCAATCAGGGTAAGGATGCTCGGTGATGGCCCCGTCATGGTAGTGGGCAGTCGCTCGCACCGCGGTGAGTCACTGAATAATTTTCTGGACAAGCTCGGTGAGCATGACATGGTCGGCATGGGCAGTTCACTGAAACTGTGCCTGGTTGCGGAAGGTGCAGCGGATGTCTATCCACGGCTGGGGCCGACCTCTGAGTGGGACACGGCAGCCGCGCAATGTGTCGTCGAACAGGCTGGTGGCTTCGTCACCGACACTACCATGAAGCCGCTGCGTTACAACACCAAGGAGTCGCTGTTAAACCCGTTCTTCCTGGTGTTTGGCGACGACAGCCGCGACTGGTCGTTTTATCTGTAACTGCGTCTTGCCACGATTAATCGCCGTACCACAGAAGGACCTATTGGTGTAGGAGCGCCGTCCCCGGCGCGATTCGGTGCATAACCAAAAAACAATCGCGGCGGGGACGCCGCTCCTACAGGAGATCAAGAGAATTCCGGGTGATTACTGTGCAGGTGGTACTGCACGACGAGTGACCATAACCCTCACCAGGTAAAACATACCCCAGGCCCCCAGCAGGCCACCGGCGGCATCGGCAAGGGCATCATAAATTTCCACGCTACGTCCCGGTACAAAGTACTGGTGAAATTCATCGAGTATCCCGTAACTTGCCACCAGTAATACGACAAACCACACCTGCCCGGTGCGGTAGCCACTGTTCGTGGCCTTCAGGGTTCCCATGAGTAGAAAACCCAGCATCCCGAATGCAATCAGGTGGAAGAGTTTGTCCTGTCCCGGAAAGAGTAGTGGTGTGTCGGTGCCGGGTTGGCTGGAGAGGTAGAAAATGAGCCCGGCCCAGGCAATCGCCAGTAGCAGAGAGATAAAACGCGCTGATAGTGTCAACATGCAGGCTTGCTTTACTGGCTATCCTTTGCTGCGGCTTCTTTCTGATGCCACACCCAGGCGGTTTGAATAATGTCCTCGATCGTTTCATAACGGGGGCGCCATCCCAGCTGTTCACGAACAAGACTGGAGTCGGCGATCAGGACAGCTGGGTCCCCGGCGCGCCGATCGGCAGTCACCGCAGGAATCGCGTGGCCGGTTATCCGGCGTGCGGCCTCGATAATCTGTTTCACCGAATAGCCGGTACTGTTGCCGAGGTTATAGGTGGCACTGCCACCACCCTCAAGTAATGACTCCAGTGCCAGCAGGTGTGCCTGGGTCAGGTCGGATACATGTACGTAGTCACGCAGGCAGGTGCCGTCCGGTGTGGGGTAGTCTTCACCAAATATTTTTATCGATGCTCGTTCGCCGCTGGCGACCTGCAGGACCAGCGGGATCAGGTGGGTCTCGGGTTCGTGCCGTTCGCCGATGTCACCGGAACTAACGCAGGCTGCAGTAGTTGAGATCAGTGACCTGGCTGACATCCTGGAGCATGTGTTCAACCGTGAGCTTGGTGGTGCCGTAGGGATTGGTCGGTGCGCAGGGATGATCTTCGGTAATCGGCGTTTTTTCCGGCTCACCGTAGACCGCTGCAGAGGACGAGAAAATAAAATGATGGACCCCTGCCTGCTGCATGGCTTCCAGCAGGGTCACGGTGTTGGCAACGTTGTTGCGGTAGTACATGAGTGGCTGCTCGACGGACTCACCAACCTGTGAATGCGCTGCAAAGTGCATTACCGCCTTGATTGGATACTGCTGAAAGACGCTTTCCAGGTCAGCCGGGTTACCCATGTCGCCGGCAACGAATTCACCGCCCGGGGTCAATGATCGATGCCCGCGCGACAGGTTGTCCAGTGTCACGACCGGGTAGTCGGCACGCAGCAGGTCAAGCACCATGTGGGATCCAATGTACCCGGCGCCACCGACAACAAGAATGTGGGGTTTAGTCATAGATAACCAATTAGATAAAAATATTTCCGCGTAGGAGCGGATCGCATCCGCGATGTTTCTCCAGACATTCAATCGCGCTTGCGAAGCGCTCCTACAACGAAAATTTAATGGACTTTACGTTTGACGCTGCCCGCATCCAGGCTCGCCCCGGCCAGCGAATGAATCCGCTGTGCCAGCGACTTGCCGAAATCCGGGTTACCCTGTTGCAGGCTGATCCCCGTCGCTATGGCGTCGTTATAGAGCACCGCTCCGTCCCAGTTGGCCAGCAGTGCGGCAGCTTCGGATTGCAGTGGACTTCCTTGTTCCATCCGGTCTACCAGCAATACATCAAACTGCGATGGATCAAGCGAGTTCAGCGACTCACTATCCAGCCCGACGGCGTATTTGACTTCAAACCCGTAGCTTCCCAGCAATCTTGACAAGTAGCGCCTTAAGTCCGTTTTTTCGGTGCACACGGCGAGTCGGACTTTTTTTTTAAGCGGATTTTTGGCGGCCTGTTGTTCCCAGTAAAGTTCACCCTCGTTTTTCGGTGTCTGGCGGGAATCCGGCTGTGCGACCGTGCCGGCGGGTGTTGCTGTCATGGGGGCCGGTGTCTCAGTATTCTTTGCTGTTTCCACGACCGGGGCTTCCTTTACTGCTGCCGGTTCAGGTTCCTCGGCAGGGAAATCACCGTCCTGTGCCGGCTCAAACGTCGGGAAGATACCACCCTGCTGTTTTTCCTTCGCTACCTGTGTCACGAGGTTGGCATCGATATGCTGTTTTTGCTCGGCATAGCCGTACACCAGCGCGGTATCACACAACAGGTTGATCAAGCGCGGGACGCCGTTACCGTAACGGTGTACGGCCTGGCAAGCGAGATCCGTAAAGATATTTGGGCGACCGCCGGCCACCTTGAGGCGGTGGCGAATATAATTGGCCGTCTCAATCTCTGACAGCGGTTGCAGGTGGTAGTCCACCGAGATTCGCTGGGCAAACTGCACCAGATCCGGACGTCTCAATGTGTCCCGTAATTCATTTTGACCGACCAGGATAACCTGCAGGGCCTGGTCCTTGTCGGCATTGACGTTGGACAACATGCGCAACTCTTCCAGCGTCTCGGCCGACATGTTCTGGGCCTCATCGATAATCAGCACCGTGCTGCGGTTATGCGCATATTCCTCAATAATGAAGTCAACGAAGCGCTGGTACATTTCGACCTTGTTCATGCCGGCATGCTCAAGGTTGAAGGCCAGCAGAATCCATTGCAGTAATTCACCGAAGGAACGGTGCGTGTTGGAGATGAGGCCAACGGTATGGTCGCGATCCATGTTGTCGAGCAGGTGCCGAATCAGCGTGGTTTTGCCGGCGCCGAT
>CAMYIO010000258.1 GCA_947258515.1 uncultured Ectothiorhodospiraceae bacterium | reverse complement strand
CCCTGACCCTGTGCTTCGTACGACCAGCGGGTTCTGCGGGTTTCTCCGGCGCTATGGTCTGGCTGGCAACCATTGTGTGTGGACGCATCTGCAGAAATACCAGAAACGCAACAAACAAACCAGCAATCAGGCCTACCACGGTCCATATCCAGGGCGGTGAGGTGGATCTTTTCCTTTTGTACCTGCGCTTGGGGCGATGTCGGTAATCGGTTGTCATATTTTAAGAACGGTTGCCGGCAACTACATGCTGTCTGGCGCGGACACGCCCAGCAGCTTCAATCCATTGGCGATAGTCTGCCTGGTCGCCTGGACTAAATTCAGGCGCGCGTTACGCAAGTCTTCATCCTCAACCAGGAACTGGTGCGCGTTGTAGTAGGTGTGAAAGTCGTTGGCCAGGTCGCGCAGGTAGTGTGCCAGCAGATGTGGTTCGTGGTTAATCGCAGCAATTTCGACAAGCTCCGGATAACGGGACAGGTTGACCATGAGTGCATCTTCGTGTGCTTCACTGAGCCGAAACAGGTTTTGTTCGCCGCTGAAAGCATCCCACTGCAGGCCTTTGTCCTGCATTTGCCGAAATACACTGGCGACGCGGGCATGTGCATACTGGATATAATAGATCGTATTGTCGCTGGACTGGGATTTTGCCAGGTCCAGGTCAAAATCCATATGCTGTTCGCACTTGCGCATCACATAGAAGAACCGCGCGGCATCGTTACCGACTTCATGGCGCAGTTCACGCAAAGTAACAAACTCTCCCGAGCGGGTGGACATCTGCACTTTCTCGCCACCCCGATAGAGGACGGCAAACTGTACCAGCAGAACATCGAGTTTCTCCACATCGTCACCGATGGCGGCGAGTGCCGCTTTGACGCGGGGCACATAACCGTGGTGATCCGCGCCCCATACATCGATCACCCGGTCATAGCCGCGCTCCAGCTTGTTCATGTGATAGGCGATGTCGGAGGCAAAATAGGTTGTCTGGCCGTTGTCACGCACCACCACCCGGTCTTTTTCATCACCGAATTCGGTGGAGCTGAACCACAGCGCACCGTCCTTTTCGTAGACATGGCCGGAATCCTGCAAACGCTGGATGACGAGTTGGACGGAATCGTTGCCGGTCAAGGCGCGCTCAGAAAACCATTCGTCGTAACGCACGCCGAATTCTTCCAGGTCACGGCGGATATTGTCCAGAATGGAATTGAGTCCGAGGTCGAAGGCTTGCTGGTAATGTGTTTCGCCCAGCAGCTGTTTGGTTCGCTCGATAAGGGCGTCGATATGAACTTCCTTGTCGCCGCCCTCCGGCTCATCCGCAGGAATACCATTGAACAACTCGGTCACGGTATGGTGCAGACCGTCGCCATATTTACGGTGCAGGCTTGCGCCGATATCCCAGACATAATCGCCCTTGTAGCCATTGGCGGGAAAAGTCAGCTGTTCGCCGCACAGATCCAGGTAACGCAGGTATACACTGGTGGCCAGGATATCCATCTGGCGTCCGGCATCGTTGACGTAGTATTCACGGTGCACCTTGTAGCCGACTGCATCGAGCAGGTCGGCAACCGTGGCTCCGTAGGCGGCACCACGGCCGTGTCCAACGTGCAATGGCCCGGTCGGGTTGGCGGAGACGAATTCGACCTGTACAGATTTGCCCTGTCCGAGATCACTGAGGCCGTAGTCATCACCCTGTTCCAGTAGCTGCCGGACTGAGAAAGAAATTAATAAAGCCGGGACCGGCGATTTCGACTTTGCTTACCTGTTCAGAATCAGGCAGTGCGGCGACCAGTTTTTCCGCCAGATCGCGGGGTTTGCTGCGTGCGACCTTGCACAGAACCATGGCAAGGTTGCTGGCGAAATCGCCGTGTTTGCGGTCACGGGTGCGCTCGATATTAAGTTCAATGTGCTGTTCGTCCGGCAGAATCCCCTGGGATTTCAGGGTTTGGATCGTTTGCGACAGTAACTGGGACAGGTGATGTTTCATCGACTTAAGGTTAGCTTGAAAGGCGCCTATTATCCGCGCTGCGGGTTTGTATTCAACAAAACTGTTGCTGCTTCAGGTCGTCGGGAGAAAGCCATGAAGTTGAAAAGCGTGTTTACGGGGACTCTGTTGTGGTTCTGTTCCATTGGCTGCCAGGCGGAAGGCTGGTATCTGGGAGCCTCCGTGGGGGCGATGGATGCCGACATCGATGGTTTTGATAATGCCACCAACGCCGGTTTTCTGGCCGGCTATGATGTATTTAGCAAAGAGATTTTCGCTGCCTCGATCGAGGCGGAATTTACCACCAGCGTCTCTGACGGCGACGTCAAAAGCTCCGC
>CAMYIO010000257.1 GCA_947258515.1 uncultured Ectothiorhodospiraceae bacterium | reverse complement strand
GGGACAGCAATCAGTTTTTCAGATTCCGGCTGTACCAGCACCTTCACCTCGGTCCATTCATAGCTGGCAGGGATGATTTCAATGGTCTCACTGGCCTCGGCAACAACGACCTTCTCGTCGATCGTTTTATATTGCGCAGGTATCATGACCTTGGCATAACATTCACCGGGTCGTGCATTGGCAGGCAACAGTCCCGCGCCTGATGCCTTCATGTCTTCAGCCGCCTGTAGTGCTGAAAAACAGAATGCGCTGCCCGCAATGGCCAGGGCGGCCGCGCGTGCAAGAGATGATTTATTTCTAAAATACATAGTCAAAAACTCCTTGGGTTATCTGGTTAAGTGAGGCTGTGGTCACAGCCTTATTGTTCTTTGGCAGTGCTTCCATAGCATTTGCCGCTATGAATGGCGTGACGGACCTTTCGATCCCTGCCGAGGCGCTACTATACGAGCACGCTCATGCAGTGTCTAAAGAATGCGACGGTTTTTCGGTGATCGGGGTTGAGGATTGCAGGATCCACAGGCGTCGTATTATTGACGGATGGGGTTTGGTCAGTATCCGTGGAATGCACTAGAGGATATCATCGGTGCACCGGGCAAGCGGTTATACTGTTTTAATTCAATCAGAAACAAGCTGAAACGGGAATCATCCGGAACTCTCGGCTTAGTCTGCCGCCACCACCAGCAGGACGGAGGACTGTACGCGTTCTGCAAGGTCGGCCAGCGGGGCCGTTGAGCCTGCACGTGTTTCCGTCATGATTGCCTGCAACGGCAACGACTGCAGCAGGGACAGCAAGACCTCGATCTTGACCGCGTAACTGATACTGGCCATTGTCACCGGCTCGGCCGAGCCGCGAACGATGCCGAGCATCGAGGACACGATACCGACCACTTCACCGGCCGTGTTCAGCAGCGGGCCGCCACTGTTACCGGGCTGTATCTGCACCGAGGTTTGATAATTGGCGGGATTGTCACGGTAGCCATTTACCGAGCTGATAATGCCCTCGGCAAGCTTTGGTGTACGTCCGAGAATATCGACACGCGGGAAACCGAGTGTAAAGACCTTGCTACCGAGACGGCCGGGTACACGTGACAGGGGCAATGCCGGCGGTAATCCGCCCTCATCACTGGTGCGAAGAAGTGCAATATCATGAACGCTGTCGCGTAGCACCACGGTGGCGCGCAACTGCAGGCCGTAGGCATCGTACAGCATTACTTCATCGTTACCCTCAACCACGTGATGACTGGTGACGGCGTAGTTGGCGGCAACCGGCCAGGCAGTACCCGTCGAAGCGCCACTGAGCGAACGGATAAAATCATTATCCTCAATGGCACCCGCACCGGCTGCGTCAATCGCAGACTTTCCACCGGACTCCGGAAACATGGCGCGCGCCTGCTGCAAGCCCTGTCCAGCTGCCTGCGAAAACCAGAATCGCGCCTGGGCGATATCCTGTTCAATGCCACGGCCGGTTACGTACATAAGCCCGAGATTGTACTGTGCTGCTGCATGGCCGAGTTCGGCAGACTGTCGATACCAGTTCACCGCACGCACGGGGTCTTCCGCAACACCCTGACCGATGTCGTACAGCAGTCCCACATTGAGTTGTGCGTCTGAATGTGCGCCGGATGCCATTCGCACCTGCCTGCAGGTTTTTGAATCCGGCATGGTTATTTAGCGACTTGTTACATGAAGGTCTTGAGTTAAAAGGGATTTACAGGGGGCGTGGTATGCCCTGGCAACAGCAGGCAGCGGGCAAAGCAGGGCAGATGCGTTGCGCAATCACTCATGTCGTTTACCGAAATCACGCGATATTCCTGCCCGCACAACGTGGCTCTATTAGTGTGGATGATAGCTGTTTCGCCGTATTTTACATCAGCAAATACGGCATGAATAACGTTGCCAGACTCAGCACCAGGAAGAAACCGGCCATGTCAGTAACGGTGGTGAGCAGAGGTCCCGATGCGACGGCGGGATCAACGCCGAAGCGCTTTAATAGCAGGGGCACCGTGCCGCCGATGGAAACAGCGATCATCGTATTGGCCGCCAGTGCCAGTCCGATCACCAGGCCGAGGTAAGGGTTGCCCTTCCAGAGCCACGCCACCAAACCGATCATGATACCCAGCACGATACCGTTAATGAGCCCGACACTGATCTCCTTCTTCCATACATGAAAAAGATCTGCCGGCCGCGCGAGTCCCAGCGCCAGTTCGCGCATGCTCACACCGACCGCCTGGTTACCGGAACAGCCGCTCATGTCAGAGACCATGGGAAGAAAAACCGCGATGGCGATCATTGCGGCCAGTGTTTCCTCATAGGCCGAGATAACACTGGCGGCGATGATATTCAGGACGATGTTCGAGCTTAGCCAGGCCAGCCTGCGCCTGGAGCGAAACCACGTCGGCATTGAACGCAGCTCATCGCTCATGCGCTGGCGCGCCAGACTATCCTGCTCGGAGTGCTTCAGTGCGGCCTCGGCAATGGCAACACGGGAAACGACGCCCAGCGGACTGCCCTGGTCATCGACCACGGGCAGGCCGAGGAATGGATGGTCTTCGAACAGTGCTTCAAGATCGTCCAGCGTTTTTTCCGGCGTTAAAGTCAACGGTGTAGTCATGATTTCCGAAAGGGAAACTGCCCGCTTGCAGGTCAGCAGGCTGCGCAGGGACACCACGCCGACCAGCTTGCCAGCCTCGTCGATTATGTACGGGTGTTGCCCCCGGTATCGTTCAAAATCCTCGTCACCCTTCGCCATGCGCGCCAGCACTGCACCGACTGTCTCTGTGGTATGAAACGAAAAGATGTCCAGCTCCATGAGACCACCGGCGCTGTCCGGATCGAAACCTGCAAGTCTGCGTACCCCGGCAGCCTCGTCCGGGTCCATCTCCGAGAGAATGGCCTCGGCTTCTACTGTATCCAGTTCGGTTACGATATCAGCCTGTGTATCGCTATGGAGTTCCTCCATGATCTTCGCAGCCACTGAAGATTCGAGTCCCTCGATCAGCGACACTGCAAGATTCTCCGGTGCATCTTCAAGCAGTGTGGCGGCTGCCTCCGGGGTGATCAGTGACACCACC
Organism: uncultured Ectothiorhodospiraceae bacterium; assembly: GCA_947258515.1. Taxonomy (GTDB): domain Bacteria; phylum Pseudomonadota; class Gammaproteobacteria; order UBA9214; family UBA9214; genus UBA9214. The sequence goes on along the minus strand of CAMYIO010000257.1, from coordinate 374 downwards.
TGGTCACGTTCTTCTGTATCCAGATGCGAGACGTGCCGCAGGGCATCCTGCGTCGGGATTGACTCCATGATCTCGGTGAGACGCTCGCCGTCAGCGTTTTCGAGTGCATCTCCAAGCGCTTCCCTGATGTTCTTCTCTGCAAGGACTACATCATCACTGTTATCGTCTGTCTCTTTCATAGGTGATTTTTCCTGTTGAAATGTGCTGGCGACGAATCGTTCCATTCAGTTGTTCAAGGAAGTGACAGGATGGAGTTGTGCACGGCAGGCCCCGGGGCTTGCTGACACCGGCATTCGCTGACTTCAGCGGTGATAGCGGAGAAGCGCAGAATCGGATAGCGTCAGCGCTTGCCCTGCATGCCACGTTAGCGCTCT
>CAMYIO010000256.1 GCA_947258515.1 uncultured Ectothiorhodospiraceae bacterium | reverse complement strand
TCTGCCCGCCTATTGATACTTAACCCGCATTTCTCACCAGGCCGCTGTATAACCCGAGTAACCACATGATTAGAAATCCCGAAGTTCGCTTTCAATCGAGTACAGTGTGTTTGGTGCGGTGCTATTTCGTTGCATGCACATCTGTAGCGTCTCTGCGCACTCATGTTGATGAAACACGTCCCTGTGTTTCACCCTTCGGGTGCAAAGGCATCCTGATTCGCTCCAGGCGAATTAGCCCATCAAACCATAGCTATTGCTATGGTTTTCAGTCCAGACGCGCACTCAGAAACACTACAGATGCACCTGAATCCGAAATCCTGGTGAGAAATGCGGGTTAACCACTTGTGTTCTTTGTGAAAACGCTGATTGCGGCATAACAGATCCGAATATCTCTGTGCATGACATCACAGTAATCAGTTCGCGGTGCAGACGGATGCATTGCCCCTGTCGCATGCTGATATCCCTGGCCTGATCCACACCACTGCAAAGTAACCGCGTGGCGCAGCGGTGGAGCCTGGCGATCGGATTCTGATCATGATGCCTGGCAGTGCTGAGCAAATTGAATGCGGGTTAACGAACTGGCGTGAATATTGAAATCAGCAGGGGTCGGGCGCGTGGATCTCTGCAGTAGTGCCAGGGCTTTGTGAAGTTGCCGTCTTAATCGGCGGCTAATCTGGATGTCAGGTCACGCACTGCAACCCTGGCGCGCAGACGTGTCAGCAGACGCTCGCGCATACGCTCGGCCAGGTCGCTGGTGGCAAAATTATAGTTTCCTTCGGCCCTGACGGGTTCGGTGGCATCACGTAACAGTGCAATGATAGCGCTGCGATAAGCGCGCGGATCAGTTGCTTCCAGGTAGCCAGCTGTGGCGGCGGCGTGTTCGATATCCAGGTCGTCGCCATCGATGCAGGCTTGCAGTAATGTGCGCAGTGCCGCCCGCTGCTGTGACGAATACTCGCGGGTAGCGCCAAAGTCGAGCAGCTGTATGCGGCCATGATCAGCTTGATAGCGATAGTTGGCAAAGTTGGGATCGGTCTGCACGAAGCCCCAGTCGAAGACTTCGTGAAGTGCCAGCTCGAGAATCGCAGCTGCAGCAGCATTACGCTCTGCGCCAGGTTTTTCAGACAGGTGCTCGATGGGCTGGCCGTCCAGGTAAGTCATAGTCAGTACTTCCGGGGTCGTGAGTGATTCCATGACTTCGGGTATCACGAAACGTTCATCCCCGGACGTGTAGCTGGAAAACCTGGTCAGCGCCTGCGCTTCACGCAGGTAATCAGCTTCAGCGTGAAGCTGGTGTTTGGCTTCCTGCAGCAGCGGCAGAAAATTCATGTCCGGGGGAATAAGGTTGAACAGGCGCAACAGCGAGGCCACGTTGTCCACATCGCTGTCGATGCTGCGCTTGATTCCCGGGTATTGAATTTTGATCGCCAGTCGCTCACCATCATGCAGTTCAGCACGGTGGACCTGCCCGATCGAAGCTGCAGCTACCGGAATGAAATCAAAACGCTTGAACTGGCTTTGCCATTTTTTCCCCCAGGCCTGCTGCAGTACTGCAGTGACCTGGGTGGACGGCATCTGGTGGGCGTTGTCACGCAGGCGTTCAAGCACCTGGCTCAGTTCGGGTGGCAGTACCTGGCCGCTGTCCATTGACAATAACTGGCCGAATTTCATCGCGGCACCGCGCATTTCTGACAGGCGGTGTGTCAATCTGTGGGCATTGTCCGGTGTGAGTAAAAGGTTGCCGAGCGAGGGGCGCTTGCCTTGCGCGAGCTGGCGTGCGCCTTCGCTGACCATGCCACCTACTATCCCGCTGGCCAGTTTACCCAGCAGCGACAGGCGGCCAATACGTGATGATGTTATTTGTCGATTCATGGTCATACCTCAAAATGCCTTGAGCTTTGTCGCAATATTATAAGAATCATCGAGTTCGCATACCGGTACTACAGCTTGCGCTATTGCAGCGTCGCTGCAGGCGCCAGCGTGCAAAGCGGTTGTATGCCCAGTCCAGTGCCGGTACCAGCCGTAACGCGCGCAAGCTGCTCGATAACCAGTGATAGCCCGGCAAATGGCACCAGAGTTCGATGAATGCCCGGGCGCCGGTGTGCCAGTTACCGGCTGCATCGCGCACATGAAAGCTCGCCATCGCGGTTTCTTTTTGCAAGCCATGCGTGCGCAGCATTTCATCATCCCGGGTGATATCAACCCAGACGAGGCGGTCGGCACCACGCAGGCGCCGGTAATGGTTGATTTCGCGGCTGCACAATGGGCATTGTCCGTCATAAAACACTGTAGGTCTGGCTGCTTCCATGATCAGACCGCCTTTTGCAGGGGGCGAACAGCGGTAAAACCACCGTCAACCGGTAATACCTGACCGGTGATCCAGTTGGCGTCTTCAGAAATCAGCCAGGCGATAGTGCCCGCGACATCTTCGACCTGGCCATGGCGACCCAGCGGGTACTGGGCATCGAGCTGGCGCCAGGCTCTCAACGGCAGCCTTGGCGGCGGCAACCGCTTCGTGGTTGCTGACACCGATGCGGGCGGTTACAGAGCTGATCAGCACCGCAACACCGGGCTTTTTTTGTTTCAGGCAGCTTTCAATGAAGGCTTTCAAGGTAAAAAAACTGGTGTCAAGGTTCGCCGCCATGCACTGGCGATACTGGTTTTCCTCTGTTTTGTGTAACGGTGACATCAGTATCGAGCCGGCACAGTTGATCAGTGCTGTTGGAGTTTGCCCGGTCTCTGTTACACACTGATTGATTGCCTCGGTAGCGCCTGCCGCAGTTGAAACCTCGGCTTCAATCAGGCAGGAAGTGGTAGCGGCCGGGTTCTGGCTTAATTTGTTCAGGTCACGGGTCACCAGGGCGAGTTGCCAGCCTTTGTCTGACAATTTGCGTGCAACAGCGCTGGCGAGTCCACCGGATGCTCCGGTAATCATTGCGATTCTATTCATGTCTGTGTCTGCCTGTGTATGAGAACAATTTTTATGGCCAAACCGGTGGATTGCTCGGTATTTTTATCACCGGATTGACCATATATTGTCCAGGTTTATATCGTGCATACGCGCTGCCATATGTGTTTCAGGCAGCAATGATCGCACCCGTAATCGTCAGCAATACCAGGGGAGTGAACAGGAATGTCAAGGTCATCCGGCTGATGAGCT
>CAMYIO010000255.1 GCA_947258515.1 uncultured Ectothiorhodospiraceae bacterium | reverse complement strand
ACTAGAAATGCTCGCAGACAGTGTCCGCTGTGCGTAACACAAAAACAATGTCCAGGTGAACCACATTCCTCTTGATAATTCGAACCGGCCCTTCGATGATCCCTTCGATATAGCCATGAATATCTTCCTCACCAAATTCAATGGAATCTTTTAAAAATCCGAACTGGATATCCACTTTCCCCCTGATGTTGACGCGATCCACAACGGGAAAACCTTTAATACGCAAGTCATCGAGACACGCGACATGGATATCCGAATAGGTGAATTCATAGCTCGGTGTCTGTATACGCCGTTGCTCACGGGAATGCTGCAGGTAGCGCACCCCGGAAAGCGATGGCGGATCGCCGGCAAATGACGCCAGATACACCCAGCCCCTTGCACCGTCCAGCGGGTCCAGCACTTCGATCTCCAAAACCGTGTTTCCATGCAGCTCCTCCGGCAAGTCCGCACGCCGGTCACCCATATCCCTGGCCAGGAAAACCAGCATGTCATTGGCATCGAAAAGCTCGCTGCCGGCGGGATCTTCGTCATCACGACTGTGCACATGCTGCTGCACCATCATCGGCGTGGAGGTCTGGCCGGGATCCTTGGCGAAAGTTGTATCAGGACGCCCAATCACCCGATCCCAGACCCAGTTACCCGCCGAATCCCGCTCATCGATCTGAAACGGAATCACACGTTTTTTCACCCCATCAAATGCAAACAGCCGAATATTACCGATCTCACTTCCCAGAACGGGCGCCAGCTCCTGCCCGGTAATAATTACCGGGTCTGCAACACGCGCCAGTGACATGCTGTCGGCATGAAGGCGCGGCAACGCAAGCAGCGCGCCAATAAATACAAGGCCTGCGGCCAGAGCACAGCAATGACCCCCCTGTCGGCGTCGGGGGACGGGCTTGTGCGGTTTCTGATCCAATTGCTTCTTCCAGTGGCTCAACTGCCAGTACACGCTGATAAACGCATTCACGCTATAAACTAGAACAATGGTTTTCAGCGTATATTGATTTAAATCAGCAAACTATCAAATAACCCTAAATAACAGTCCGGTGGTGATGCGCGACTGTTAACAGCTTAAATTCCTAAACATTGCAATTTGCCAGTACCGCCTTTAAGTTACAGGCCCTAGTCAGCAGTCACCGACATGGTGAATACATGTACTCTGCGCCGTTTTCGCCTACCTGATGGCCAGCTCCCAGCATCGCCGGCAGTTGCGCTCGGAAACCATACGTTCCCCGGCGCTGTTCCTGAAGGAAATAACGGTCACCGAGGCGGAGGGTAGCCGCGGACACCGACTGCTCAGCGGTACCCGGCTGAAAATCCTGCTCTTTCCGCTTCTGCACTGGGCACTGCGGCACACCTCTGCCGGCGTTGCGCTGGTCCCCGTGCGCCTGCTGGTGTGGGCCATGCGCCTGCTGTACCGCTGGCCCGGAAATCCCCTGCGCCTCTCGTGCGAAGCCATCTGCCGTATTGCGGCCCACCCGGCACATCGGCATGAGCCACAGCAGCTCTACCGGCAATTCCTGACCAACGCACTCGCCGTCATGGAAAATTATTTCCGCCTCCACCGCTATGGCATTGACCAGGTAGCAGAGCGCATTACGCTCGCGCCGCAGGACAGCGCGCTGATTCGCAACCTGGCGGAAGCGCACGGTGGTGTGATCCTCGCCGTACCGCATAACATCGCCAGCGCATTCTCCAGCCTCAAGCTCAATCAGGCCTTTCCATTGCTGGTGGTCGCCAGAAACTCGCCAACGATCGCCCGTACCAGGATTGCGCTGGATTTTTTTGAGCGTATGCAGGTGCCGATACTAATGGTGCGCGGAGGCAATTCGTTCGAGCTGTCGCGCATCCTGTTTTCGGTGCTAAGGACGGGGAAAGTGGTTGCCGCCACCCTGGACAATCTCGACAACACCGATAAACGGGTGGTGGTGCAGATGTTCGGACAACGGGTCGGGCTGGCCGGCTGGGCAGCAAAAATCGCAGCCCGCATGGATGTCCCG
>CAMYIO010000254.1 GCA_947258515.1 uncultured Ectothiorhodospiraceae bacterium | reverse complement strand
TATAGCCCCACACTCTGCCCGGCGACTGCCGATCCGGCGAAGATTGTTGATGGCTGCCGACGCGTTGTTTTGAATCGCCACCACCCACGGAAGCTGGAAAAGGTAACGTCCCATCTTCAGAACAGGGCGCTCAAAAAGTTCTGGGTGGAGTCCTGCCTCACGCTTGTGCAGTCGTGCAGCGAGTGAGTTCCAGTCACTCGTCCAGAAATCGAGAATTGCTTCCGCCGCTTTCGGGTTGCCGTGAGGAAAGTCTTTGCTCACTGTCCAGCCGGTTATGGTTGCTATCTTTGATGTACGGTCGGACCAGGTTATCGGGAAGCGGATGTGCAATCCGGGCTTCACTAATCCGCCGAATGCCAGACGTCCGAGAGCCATTCGTGAGTTGCCCATTTCTCCAAGGTGCTTGATATACGGCTGTATGAAGTCGATGTTGAAAAACGCAGTCATTAGCTCCATGGATAAGAGCGCCTGGAAGAGATCGACGCGCAAACCGGTCTCCGTCGTCACTGTTCTAGCGAGTCCGTAAACCTCGCTTAGCTGAAGTTGCGTACGCATTGCCTTGATATAGGCGAAGAGGTTAGCTTCATGATTCCCTGGTTGGCCGATGACGGTTCCGGCCATATCAGAGGTTGCAATTGTTTCAACTGCCCGGTAATACCAGTAGTAATGCAGCCGCGCATGCTTCTCACCATTACGCTCCCAGGCGGCACGCATTGCCGGATCATGTTCAACGATCTCCAATCGACCATCCTTGGGAACAAAGGTGATACTGTCATCGTAGGAAAACGCATCAGCTGACCGGGAAATGAAACTGTTTAACTCTATCTGCGCGGTCAGCAGCTGCTCGAAGGCTCTATACAAATCCTCACGCGGTCCCGGCCTGTCCTGCGATGGAAACAGGAAAGGCGATAGGTGTTCTGCTAAGGACCTGCCGATGTCATTCTCAGTTAAACGACATGCCTTGACATCTGCAGTGCCGAGCTTCCATACCAGCAGGTCATTGATGGCATCCCACGCTACCTCGGTGCTGGTATCCGGGTCCACTGGTTCGCTAGCCGGGAGAACATGCCGTGGCACCAGGTGTTCAAAGGCATACAGGCTTGCGTAGACCAGTAGTTCCAGTGGTGTCAATCTTGACAGTGGTTTCTTGAGAATATCAACGGCAGTTAATCTTTCGTTATAAGCAGTGTCAAAGGTCTCGAGAATGAGAGCAAACTCGCTGAATTCGGCTGGTGAGATAGCGGCTAGATGTTTGACCTCCGCGCGCCGCGGCGAATGTTGCTGTAGCACCAGTCCAGAGTAACGGATCGCCCGGCGTATGGTTTCTGGTGCAATTGCAGCGATGTGCTCGAGTAGGGCCACTTTGCTTACGGGTTCCTGGCCCATGTATCGGGCCAGTGCAAGTACCAGTGGTTCCATTTGCCATGCTTCGGCTGGCAGGGTGTTCAGGAATTCGCTTGACCAGAATGCGGCATCGCGCTCAGTCCTTGTGATCTTGTGCTTACCCCGCAATCGCGGCTTCCCGTCCAGATAGGCCTCAGCTACAATGACGACTGTGGCTGACAAATTGTTTCCGGCCGAAAGATGACTGGAAAACAGGGGTGTGTAATCGGCAAATCGCCCCGTTCCCTCTGTCAAATTTCCTTCATTCATTACGCCATTGATCCAAGAATTCTTCCAGTTGCCAGAATTGACTTAATTGTTTCTGTCGGAACCTTTTTCCAGAGAGGGCACCTTGCGAATGGTATCGATCAAGTGCCACAGACTAAGCAAAGGATACCGAAACAGCATTCTTGGGCCAGAATAACGCATGACCTTTTGTATTTCATGCTGCCTGGTCTTGGAGTAACAGTGCACCTTGCAGTGATTACAGGTCGGTTTGTTGGCTTGAATTGGGCAAGTATCAAGACGACTTTTTGCGTAGCACAGGAGACGATTACAGATTTCGCAAATCTCGTCACTGGTAGCATGCTGGTCAGAACAATAGATACGAACCATCGCTTCAACGGTGCGTTT
>CAMYIO010000253.1 GCA_947258515.1 uncultured Ectothiorhodospiraceae bacterium | reverse complement strand
CGGCCGGTCACTGTCGAACAGGGTACCAATACCATCGTTGGGCAGGACCGGGCGCAAATCCTTGCCGTGGTGAACGATGTCCTGGATAACGGCGGCAAGAGCGGACGGGTGCCGGAGTTATGGGACGGCAAGGCGGCCGAACGTATCAAGCAAATACTGAACGAGTGGCTGCAGCAGCGGTCGCCACTGGTTGCGGCAGGTTAGCAGGGCAATTCCTTGACCATGCCTGCGTCTCAGTCGGGAAGTACATCGGCCAGTATGGATAATGCCATGACGGTTGATGTGGAGGATTATTTCCAGGTTTCGGCCTTTGAGGGAGTGGTAAATAGTGGCGACTGGGACCGGCTACCCTGCCGGGTAGAACAAAATACCGACCATATCCTTGAACTGTTCGACGGGTATGACATTAAGGCAACATTTTTCATGCTTGGCTGGGTTGCCGAGCGTTACCCGGGGCTGGTCCGCCGGATTGTAGATGCCGGTCATGAACTGGCCAGCCACGGGTATTCCCACGTTCGCATCACCCGGCAGCCGCCGCAGGCATTCAGCGAGGATATCAGCAAGACAAGGAAACTGCTCGAGGATGCCGCGGGTTGTGAAGTGCTGGGCTATCGTGCGCCCAGTTACTCGATTGTTAAAGAGACACTGTGGGCGCACGATCTTCTGCAGGAAGCGGGTTATCGCTACAGTTCAAGCGTCTACCCCATTCATCATGACCTGTATGGCATACCGGATGCGCCGCGGTTTCCCTACCGGCACAAGGATGGCGGGTTGCTGGAGATACCCGTCACAACGGTGTCGCTGTTCAACCACAACCTGCCTTGCGGTGGCGGTGGTTATTTCCGCCTGCTGCCCTACAGCGTGTCACGCTGGGCCATGAAGCGCGTCAACAGGGCGGATGGCATGCCCTGTGTGTTCTATTTTCATCCCTGGGAAATCGACCCGGGCCAGCCAAGACAGACCGGGATCAGCGGGAAGACACGCTTTCGTCATTACCTCAACCTGGGGCGGATGAAAGCGCGCGTTGGAAGGCTGCTTGAGGACTTCAACTGGGACCGTATGGATAATGTCTTTCTATCTGAGAGTGACGCGCAATAATGGATCTGGCAGTGACGCATAACGCGGAAGTTGTGGCACCTGGTAATGGCCCTGAAATCAGGGTGCAGACACTTACACCGGATAACCGGGAGCAGTGGGATGAATTCGTGGACACCTGTCCCGATGCCACGTTTTTTCATCGCGCCGGCTGGCAAGAGGTCATTGAAAAAGCGTTCGGGCACCGTACCCATTATTTTTATGCCGAGCGTAATGGCAGGATTGCCGGCGTATTGCCGCTCGGCCATATCAGGAGCCGCCTGTTTGGCAATGCGCTGATTTCAACTCCCTTTTGCGTGTATGGGGGGATTGCTACTCAGGACGGTGAAGTATTTTCTGCGCTTGAATCTGCAGCCTGCGCGCTGGCAGACAGGCTGAAGGTAGACTACCTGGAGATGCGTAACCGGGAAGCCCGGCATGCAGGCTGGCCCACCAAAGACCTGTATGTGACTTTCCGCAAGTCGATTGATCCTGACCCTGAAAAGAATCTGCTGGCAATCCCGCGCAAGCAACGAGCCATGGTGCGCAAGGGGATCAATGCAGGGCTGAAGGGTGAATTTGACAGTTCGATCGATCGTTTCTACGACGCCTATTCGCAGAGTGTGCGTAGCCTGGGTACGCCGGTATTCGCCCGTGAGTATTTCGAGTTGCTGCAGCGTGTATTCGGGGATAGTTGCGACATACTGACAGTCAGTCATGGCGACGATCTGGTCAGCAGTGTTATGAATTTCTATTTTCGTGACGAAGTTCTGCCATATTACGGCGGGGGAACACCGCTGGCCCGCCAGCTGAAGGGCAGTGATTTTATGTACTGGGATCTGATGCGCCACAGTTGCGAACGCGGCCTGCGGGTGTTTGATTACGGTCGTAGTAAACAGGGAACAGGTCCCTACAGTTTCAAGAAAAACTGGGGCTTTGAACCGTGTCCGCTGTTTTATGAATATTACCTGG
>CAMYIO010000252.1 GCA_947258515.1 uncultured Ectothiorhodospiraceae bacterium | reverse complement strand
CAGGATACAGGCTGTGGAGCGAAGGTGTCGTCGCGCACCTGTCATCGTTGTTTCTTCCCGCTCTTGCTTTGGCACTGGTTGAGGCGCCGGTTTATTTTCGGATCTTGCGTACCGATATGGGAGAAACCCTGAAGCGGCCGTTTGTAATGACGGCCAGGGCGAAAGGCGTGTCAAAGTGGGGCGTTCTGATCAGGCACGTGCTACGGCCTTCTTTAGTAACGCTTATTACAGTTATCGGTCTCAATGTCGGGCATCTTATCGGTGGGGCGGTAATTATTGAAACGCTTTTTGCGTTGCCGGGTATGGGGCGTCTCCTGGTCGGAGCGGTATATGCAAAAGATCTGTTCCTTGTTCAAGGGATCGTGCTTGTAGTTGCGCTGGTTTACATCATAGTCAATATGTTGGTAGATGCGCTATATCTTGTTCTTTACCCACAAGCGCGTGGTGTGGAGAGGCAAAGATGAGGGTGCTTCATTATCTGGCACTGATTTGGCTGGTATTGTTGGCATCTCTTACTTTCAGTGCGCCGTGGTTGCCATTGGCTTCCTTTGAGGAGATGGATTTTTTTAACGAAGCGCAGTTTCCCAATGAGTCAAACTGGCTGGGGACGGATGGCATGGGGCGGGATATGCTATCCAGAGTGGTCCATGGTGCGCAAGTTTCACTCGCTGTGGCGATTGCATCACCATTGATCGGCTTGCTTGTCGGTGGAGGTTTGGGATTGTTGGCGGGATATTTTCGTGGTTGGCTGGAGCAGTTGGCGCTGGTCATAATGGACAGAATGCTGGCTTTTCCAGCGTTAATTTTCGCGCTATTGGCTGTGACGTATCTTGGGCCATCTTTAGTGAATGTAATTCTGGTGATGGGCGTGTTGTCGATACCTGCTTTTGCACGTGTTGTACGTGGCCAGGTATTGTTAATAGTGAATCTGGAATATGTTACTGCGGCAAAAGCATTGGGAGTAAATCATAGTCAAATACTGATGCGTCATGTTATACCGAATATTTTTCCGGCGGTGGCCAGCTTTTTTCTAACGGTTATGGCGACTATGGTGGTTGCGGAGGGGGCGCTTGGTTTTCTCGGATTAAGTGTGCCGCCGCCTCAACCGAGCTGGGGGTCGATGATTGCAGAAGGGCGTGAGTATTTAGAGGACGCACCCCACATATCCGTGATTCCGTCAATGGCAATATTTTTAACACTGCTGTCCTTGAACTTGATTAAAGAGAAACAGGAAACATGACGCTCCCGCAAGTTCTGGGGACACAATACTTTATTATTATTTGAGCAGTTCTATTTACGTTTTATCAAGTATGGTGTCCCCAGAATTCCCGTTCAGGAAACCACAACACAACAAGTGGACTAATTATGAGGGAGCAAGCCATTTATTCAGGCCTGATATTTGCTACCCGGTCAATACCTTAAGTCAGCCTCGCGCCACTGCTGAAGCCCGGCGTTGATCAGCGCTATACCCAGCACCAGTCCGAGCAGGACAGCGGAACCAAAACTGCCCATCACGATCAGCAGCACACCGAGCGCGATGCTCGTCCATAGTCCTATCTTGAGGTACAGGGGCGGGTTGACAACTTGCGAGTCGCGCATTGCGGTTAATCCAGTGATGCCGCTAAGAATCAGGCCGCCTCCCAGGAGTATCGCTAGTAGCCATAAGGTTAGTTCCGGCCAGACCAGGATCACAACACCGGCGATCACCTGGGCCCAGGGTCCAAACACACTGACAGGTAAACCGTGTTTGCGGACGTTATAGACATAGAGCAAGGCGACGATACCACTCGCCAGCATAACGCCACCAAGTACCATTACTGCAAATGTTCCGAAAAAGTAGGGGAGAATAATCGCTGTCGCCCCGAGCAGAATGGAAACAACAGCAAAAAATCTCGTCGAACTCACGTGTTAGCTCCCGTGTGTTTACGGAATCGATTGCTCAGCCACTGAGGTCGGCTGCACGATTTCCCGTGACACAATACTCCAATCGTATCTGAATTGGATGTTGTATCCCCGAGTTCCTCACAGGGGTGCCAATCCGCGGTCAACGGTTCAGGTCGAGCAATTCG
>CAMYIO010000251.1 GCA_947258515.1 uncultured Ectothiorhodospiraceae bacterium | reverse complement strand
AATATATGAAGTACAATTGGCCACGGAAGCACACGGAAAAACACGGAAAAATAAATTGTCTGAGCGGAAACGGTTCCGTGTCCTTGCGTGTATTTCCGTGGCAGGGTTCTTAAGTAAGTGCCATTCTGCTCTGACACCTTTTATTTTATTTTTTATTGCCATTAAAAAAAGATACCAAGTTGACAATAAATCTAATATAATATCTATTATCTGCTATATAGCAGTTATACAAAGAATTAGGTAGGTACGGCAATGCACACCAGCAACAGCAACGTATCCAGACACAATACCGAACAGATCTTCACGTTCTTCATCAGGCGCGAATCGGTGACCCGGGCGACGGTCACAATATTCGCGGAGGATCTCAATGTCGCCTGGAAGCGGGTACGTGCGCTGTTTCCCGGGTCGGACCTGAGTGACACAGAAGTACAGGTAGATAAACAGTAGATTCCTCCCTTAGGCGGCCTTCGGGTCGTCATTTTTTTCGAGTGCAACAGCAATTGGCCGAACAATGGTTGTTAAAAAGAAGCACCCCTGCCCGCTTTTCACTAGTTGTATTTCGAATGTCAGGAGAAAGAAAGTAACTTGAATTCTGCCCCCCCCTTGGACGGCCTTCGGGTCGTCATTTTTTTACGGGAACAACGACTCATCAAAGCTGCCACTGAATACGCATCCGGAATACTCCGGACGCCAGAGGCGCTTACTGCAAGGAGGATTTCGTAATGGCTGCTGCAGCATCTGAACTGGAAACCATTGAAACCCCCCTGTCCGTGGCGGACCATTGTCTGCGCAGTCGCAATGACATCAACGTCATCGTCGCCGACAAGCAGGCGCATCTGCAATTTCTGGATATGGACGCTGCGATCAAGCACTGTACCAAGGGCATCGGTATCTGGGACTGGGCCAGCAACGACCAGGGTTCTGAACCGGACGTGGTGATGGCAGGTTGCGGCGACATCCCCACCCAGGAGGCGCTGGCGGCCACGGCGCTGTTGCGCGAGCACTTCGAGGACCTGAAGATCCGCTTCATCAACGTCGTTGACCTGTTCCGCATGCAATCGGGAGGTGAACATCCACACGGCCTTTCCGACAGCGACTTTGACAGCCTGTTTACCATCGACAAGCCGATTATTTTCAACTTCCATGGCTATCCCTGGCTGATCCACCGCCTCGCTTACCGCCGCACCAACCAGAAGAATCTGCACGTGCGCGGCTACAAGGAAAAGGGCAATATCAACACGCCACTGGAACTGGCCATCGAAAACGAGATCGATCGTTTCAGTCTTGCAATCGATGTCATCAACCGCGTGCCGCGCCTGCAGGTGGCCGGTGCCCATGCGAAGGAAAAACTGCGCGACATGCAGATCGACTGCCGCCACTACGCGCACAAGCACGGCGTGGACAAACCCGAGGCGCGTGACTGGAGGTGGCCCTACTAATCGAGGTTGCCTGGTAACATGTTCTGAATACAGCCAGGGAAGCTCTGGTATGTTGAGATATCACTGTCATTGCGAACGTAGCGTGGCAGTTGAAATATTCCCGTCATTGCGAGCGTAGCGTGGCAATCTCATGGTATGGACTCAGTTGTCTGGAGATTGCTTCGTCACTTTGTTCCTCGCAATGACGGGTAAGTCTGAACTACCCTAACGGCCTGCCGGGCAATCTCAAGTTCCTCGTTTGTCGGGACTACCAGCAGGCTGACCAGGCTCGTTTCACTGTGGATATCGAAGGCCCCGCCGCCGGCCGAGGCATTCTTGCGTGTATCGAGTGCAATCCCCAGTGCCTCCAGTCCTGCACAGCAGTGCTCGCGCACCCAGGCATCGTTCTCGCCGATGCCCCCGGTGAAGACCACGGCATCGAGCCCGCCCAGTGCCGCGAAATAGGCACCGATGTACTTTTTGATGCGGTAACAATACATATCCAGCGCAAGCCGCGCCTGAGCATCGCCGGCTTCGGCGAGGCGGTGTACCTCGCGCATGTCGTTGGCACCACAGATACCTTTTAGCCCGCTTTGCTTGTTGAGCAGTGATTCGATCTCGTCGTTGTCCAGACCGGTTGTACGGGCCAGATAGAAGTGGATCGCCGGATCCAGGTCACCACAGCGGGTGCCCATGATCAGCCCCTCGAGGGGTGTCATACCCAT
>CAMYIO010000250.1 GCA_947258515.1 uncultured Ectothiorhodospiraceae bacterium | reverse complement strand
CTGATCCCGGATTAGCTGCGGTACTCAGTGAGTGCAAACGGGAAGAAGGCGGCTGTTCCAGATGTTGGTTTTGAATTTCGCCCACCCGTCTGGCGCAGCTGAGCATCGCAGTAAAGGCCGGAGGAAGCTCGCGCCCTGTTTGAGCGTAGCGAGTTGCGCGAGCGCCGGGCTTTACGAGAAGCGCATGGGCAAGGCTGCGAAGCGGCCTTGTAGATTCAAGTAGCGGGCAAGCCTCCGGGATCGCCTTTCTTTTGGATACTTTTCTTTGGCGGAGCAAAGAAAAGTATCTCGCCCGAATGGGCGAAACATGAAGTCAACAGAACCTGTACTCTGAGTGCCGACCTGCTGGCTCAAACCGAATTGTATGTATGAAGGATAAGTTTATTAAATTATGACTGCACAGAATCCAAAAAGGCCCTGGTACCGTGAGCCTTGGGTATGGCTGATCATCGCCTTGCCCATGACCGCTGTTATCGCCAGCATGTTTACCATCTACAAGGCAGTGAGCACCGCTGACGGACTGGTGGTCGACGACTACTACAAGCGCGGCAAGGCCATCAACAGGGACCTTGCCCGTGATGCGGCAGCGGTGCGCTATCAACTCAAGGCCGGCATCGATTTTGATTTGCGTGATAACCGTGTGCAGATACGGCTGGAGAGTGCTGCCGTGGCCTTGCCTGCGACACTGACCTTTTCCCTGCTGCATCCGACGCAGGCCGGTTATGACCAGGTGCTGGTCCTGCAGCATGGCGGTGACGGTGTGTATGAGGGCGCTATCGACGAGGTGGGGCGCGGCAACTGGTACCTGCAGCTGGAGGCCGATGACTGGCGACTGTCAGGTAGTATGCGAATACCGCAAACGGAAACGACGGTGCTGATGCCGATGGATGTGGCCGGGTGACAGGCATTGAAGTGACCGCGGACGTTCATTCAAAACATCCCTGACCATGCGGCTGCCGCAGCTGCAGCAAAGGTGTGCGTCAGCTGTGATTGACCCTGCAGCGTATTGTGCGAGTGATTGTTAAACGAGACCCCTATGAACATTGAATCCCTGAGCGCAGCCTTCCTGGTGGGCCTGCTTGGCGGTACCCATTGCATTGGTATGTGCGGCGGCATCGTCGGCGCACTGAGTTCCGGTCTGTCGCTGGATGTGCAGACCTCGCGGCGCCGACTCGTGACCGCGCAACTGGCCTACAACAGCGGCCGCATCAGCAGCTACACGGTTGCCGGCGTGTTGCTGGGACTGTTCGGGCAACAACTCGGCGAGTCCGGCGTGCTGCAGGGTTTCCCGGTGGGCCGTATTGTGGCGGGCATCATTATGATCCTGTTTGGTGTCTACCTGGCTGGCTGGTGGCAGTCGCTGCTGTTCCTGGAGCGGGCAGGGGCGCATCTGTGGAAGTATATCGAGCCACTGGGTCGGCGCTTCATCCCGGTTCGCAACGCCGGTCAGGCTTACCTGCTGGGGCTGGTGTGGGGCTGGCTGCCCTGTGGCATGGTCTATGCGGTGCTGGCACTGGCACTGTCGAGTGGCTCCGCGATGGCTGGCGGCGGCATCATGCTGGCTTTCGGGCTGGGTACCTTGCCGGTGATGCTTACCATGGGGCTGGCGTTTACTTCCCTGAAGCGACTGGTGCAGGACCCGCGGATCAGGCTGGCTGCCGGACTCCTGGTGATCCTGATGGGGGTCATGATGCTGCTTGCCAATCCGGCCGGACAGGGGCATCATTCCCACCCCCATTAGCGCTGTCCTGGCCTGTTGCCAGGCCGATCCAGCGCAAAATCCAGTGCTGCAGGGTAACATTAGAAACACAATATATAGTGTTTCTCTGTTATGCCTGATTATGTCTGGTTTACCCCTTGACTTCACTTTACGTAGTCTGTTCTGAATAGATAATATACTGATATATAGAGTAATTTATGCCCTCATAAAATACTATTGACAGGCCGCTTGCGGCTGCCTATTCTTAATCCGTCGAACACAAGATGTAGTGTTTCCAGATTTGACCGATTGTCTGCAGGGGTGCCTCTATAAACGGGGCTTGGGTAGCAGGCAAAGCCAGTACTTCTAATAAAGAACCAAAAAATTACCGGGACGATTACTCACACATGACAACGACCGCGCATCTCGAAGCCGTACCGACCAGTGTCGCTGATATTCCATTGCAGCCG
>CAMYIO010000249.1 GCA_947258515.1 uncultured Ectothiorhodospiraceae bacterium | reverse complement strand
AAAATCCCCCCCAAAAGGGGGGTATGCCGCTTTGTGACTTGTCGTAGACTTGCAATATCTTGCACAGGAGCGCAGAAATTTTTAGCGATGCGGCTCGGACCAATATAACTAACTGATATTAGATGGTTATGATCCGATAGTTAGACTTTGAATATGCTTAAACTGTCATGTTTCTGGGCAAAACACAGCGTTTAAGGGTCCGGATATCAGCTTACGACTGAAATTTCTAAGAATGGTGATTTCACCCTCAAAAAGATGGCTTTAAGCCTGAATATTGACAGATTGACCAATTAGGGTTTTCTAAATCAACAGGTTGCGCTGGTCCGACCCCAAGTGACAAGTGAACAAGTGAAACAACCGACCCCAAGTGAAACAAGTGAATCGGCCCCAAGTGAATTCGAAGGGTGGCGCTCCCAAATCCCTCCAATACCCTTCTGTTAGAGGGTGGTAGTGTCAAGTCAGCTTCCGTACACTTACGGAATAAATGAATACTCAGGAACTTGAACACACGGGCCATGTCCTGCAGACCAAGCTGTATCGACCACCTTTGCCGGCCGATCTGGTCACGCGTGGGGGGCTGATCGAGCTTCTCGACAGGGAGAGAAACCGTCCATTGACGCTGGTATCTGCGCCACTGACGACAGCGATCTGCGAAGCTTTCTAAGCTATGTCGTGGCCGCGTTGCGCAAGCTTTATCCGGATGTCTGCGAACAGACCCTGAATCTGCTCAATGCCACGGAATTACCTTCCATGGGCACCATGGCGGGCGTACTCAGTAATGAAATCGACACCATAGAAGAACCATTCATCCTGGTATTGGACGATTACCATCGTATCGATTCGACTTCGCCTGTCCATGGCTTGCTGGAAAAGCTGCTTGCCTATCCCCCGATTCCCTTGCACCTGGTTATCGCGACCCGGCTCGACCCACCCCTGACGATTGAAAGGCAGCGGGCCCTTGGGCAGGTTACCGACATCCGGCTGCTCGACCTGCGGCTGAGCCAGGCTGAAACCCGCTTGCTTTTGCAGAAGACGGTTATGGGCGAAGCCAGCGAGACGGTATTGCACAGTCTGGACGAGGAACTGGAGGGCTGGGTCGTCGGCCTGAGGCTGGCGGCGTTGGCATTGCGTCACTTTTCAGATTCGGACGAACTGTTCTCACGGTTTCGGGGCGGAACACGGGAAATGCAGGCTTACCTGGTGGGTGAGGTCCTGGACAGTCTTCCGT
The DNA here is from genome assembly GCA_947258515.1 of uncultured Ectothiorhodospiraceae bacterium. Classification (GTDB taxonomy): domain Bacteria; phylum Pseudomonadota; class Gammaproteobacteria; order UBA9214; family UBA9214; genus UBA9214. The sequence continues at coordinate 2,454 of CAMYIO010000249.1, read as the reverse complement.
TGCAGCTCCGTGACGACCTGACGCGGACGGCCATCCTAAACAGGTTCTGTGCGCCGCTTTGTGATGCGCTGTGTGCTTCGGGAAACGGACAGGCATTCCTGCAGTCGGCCTACGATGAAAACCTGTTTCTGGTTCCCCTGGACGGTCGTAACGAGTGGTTTCGCTACCACCATCTCTTCCAGGAGTTGTTGCAGCGAGAGCTGGCATCGCAGCTGGATGAGGTGGCGATCTGTGAACTTCACCTGACGGCCAGCCAGTATACGCCATGCCCTTGCTGCTGGCGATGAACTGGCTGCTGTAGAGATTATCGAGCGTAATCGTCATGCTCAGCTCAATGCGGATAACTGGTATGTAGTAGAACGCTGGCTGGAGATGTTGTCCTCAGTCAAGGAACACCGGCCTAACGTTATGCTTGCACGGGCGTGGATTGCTTACGAGCGGTTTCAGATCTTGGCTTTGCCGGCGATCCTGGATCGAGCCGCCGAACATCTCGATGAACAGGCGAAAGAAACTGCCCTGTGGGGGGAACTTCGGCTTCTGCAGGGTGAAGTTTTCTACTGGTCGGGGAACGGCAATCAGGCGCATACCTGCTTTGCCGAAGCACGGCTCAGGTTGAGCGAAGATCTGCCGTTGTATGCGGGGCTACTTGAGTTGCAGGATGCCCTGAGCCTGCACATGTGCGGCCAAACAAAGCAGGCGATCGAGGCCCTCAACAGGCGGGTCCAGGAAGCATCCAATAAACAGGGTGTATATTTTTCACGTCTGGTCGCCGGTCTGTTCTTTGTCCACCTGATGTCAGGGGATTTGCATCACGCGAGATCCGCAGCGGTACACCTTGAGTCTGTGGCGACCGCTGGTAACATCCAATATACGAAAGCCTGGAGTTCATACATGCGGGCCTGCACATTCCTGCATAGACATGAACTGGAACAGGCCGCGCGCCACTTCGAAGTCGCGGTCGAACAGCGTTATATCCTGCATCGCATCGCAGCAGTCGAGAGCCTTGCCGGCCTGGCGCTTACCCAGGAACTGATGGGCCAGTGGGATAGGGCAAGACAAACGACGCTGCTGTTACAGAATTTCGCTGAGGAACTGAGCGATCCCGCTTATCTGTACATCGCGCAGTCCTGCAAGGCACGTATTGATGTACTGCGGGGTGATCTGGTCAACGCATCTGTCTGGGCTGGCAACAACACTGAACCGCCAGAATTTGCGGAGATGTTTATGTGGCTGGAAGTGCCTGCGCTTTGCCGCACACGAGTGTGGATTGCACAGGGTAGTGAAGAAAGTCTGAAGCGTGCTTGTGATCTGCTGGAAGAAATAGTAACTCGCAGTCAATCATGGAACCTGGTCAACCATGAGCTTGAAGCCGGAGCCTTGCGCAGCCTGGCCCTGGAAAAACTTGGGCGTGCAGAAGAGGCGATTGCGTGCCTGGTTAAAACCCTTCAAATGGCAACACCAGGCGGCTGGGTACGTCCTTTTCTGGAACTGGGTCAACCAATGGCTGCACTTATGGCTCGTCTGCATCAGCAGCAGAAAATATCGGATTTCAGCCATCAGCTGGTGTCACTGTTAAGCAGTGCATCTGTTTCCACAGAAAGAAAAGTGGCGAATGAGCCTGACCCGGTTGGCATCTCCAGCTTGATTCAGGAAAAACTGACCCGGCGCGAACTGTCTATTTTGGAACTGTTGGCGCAACGCCTGCAGAATAAAGAAATTGCCGCACGTCTGTTTGTTTCACCAGAGACCGTTAAAAGCCACATAAAAAGGCTTTACCAGAAACTGGATGTGCACAATCGCCGTGATGCGGCGGCAATGGCCAGGCAAATACTTGATGCTAAGGGCGTGAAATAATAACCGCATAATTCACCCGTTTTGGGGGTTCCACAAAAAACCTGACTGGGCAATCCTTATACCATTCGCTGTTTTTCTGGTTCAGCTATTAAGTAATCATGGTAGGTAAAATTTATGTCTACAGTCTATGAGTCAGCTTTTTCAGCACCGGGATTTTACCGCATAGAAATTCAAGGTCGATTGCATAAAGAGTGGTGGAGCCGATTAGGTGCGATGCAGGTTTCTAGCTATGTGCCTGATAACGGTATAGAAGCAACCGTATTACAAGGCCCTATTCGGGATCAGCCTGAGCTTGCCGGCATTATTAAGACCTTGTACGAACTTCACCTGACTCTGCGCTCGGTGAGTTACCTGGGCAAAGTACCTTCCACTAATTGATTTTCTGCCCCCCCCTCAATTCACCCGTTTTGGGTGAATCTTTTCCTATAACGATTGGATATGCTGTTAACAAATGAAAAAACAAAGGAGAGAAGTGATGAAAGCAAAACAACTTATTAGAGTACTGGGAATCGGCCTGATGGTGGCCGGTCTGATGAGCAACGCCTGGGGACAGCAAACCGAAATTCCTCACCAAACCGAAGCGGAATTTCAGAAGTTAAT
>CAMYIO010000248.1 GCA_947258515.1 uncultured Ectothiorhodospiraceae bacterium | reverse complement strand
CATACACCAGCGCATTACCGCCATCAGGTGCGGCCGAATCAAACACCGTGTTGAAGTACTGCAGCGAGTTGCCTTCCGCCGCACTTATCAGCGTACTGGTGTTGGGCTTGCTGGTATTGCCTTCCTGGCGTGGCTGCGCATCGTGGTAGTAACGCAGCTGGTACTTCTGGAACGAGCTGTTGGTGTAATCCCAGTCGCGTACCACGGTCTCGCGGTTCAGCCCGTCCAGGCCCGCGTTGGGGTCGCCCTCGAGCAGGCGCGGGTAGCCGTCAAAAAAGTCCTCGCAGCCATCCTCATCCTGTGCGCAGGCCGGGTCATTCTGCGCCGGTTTGACCACCTGCGCCAGGATCGAGTTGTACGGCGGCAGTACGCAGCAGTAGGCAAACTCGAAACCGGTGCAGTGCATGCCCAGCTCGTAGTTCATGAAGATCTTGAAGTCGACCTGCTTGGACAAGGTCTGGATCACGACCGTAGCCGGGTCCGAAGTCACACCGTTGTCATCGACGGCCACGTAGGTGAACTGGTCTGTCTGGTTGTCGGTCATGGTCGCACCCGGGGTGTAGGTGAACGAACCGTCCGCACCGAAGGCATCCAGACTACCGGCCGTTGGGCCGCTGACCAGCTGGGCCGTCAGTGGCGGTACACCACCGAAGTCGTTATAGAGCACGCCGGACAGGCGTGAGGCCGTGACCGCGATGGTATCGCCAACCGGGGTGGCATAGAGGTCACCACGCGCAGTCAGCGCTTCACCGACCGGTGGCTGCGGTGCGCAATCCACAGGCGCGTTGGCAACATCGGCGATCGCGCACAAACCTGTCGCCGGCTGTTCCACCCGTACAGCACACGGTACCGGAGTGGGCCTGTTGATGAAGGTGAAGACCCTGTCTCGAAATCTTGATCCGAATCCCAGTATCTGTGCAGGATCGTAAGCATTTGTCAGTAAATATTGACCGCTATCGATCTCGCCACCATTACCGGTGACCAGGAGCAGATCTCTTCCGGCGAAGTATTCGGAACGAGTGATATTGAGCCCCTCACACACGTCACCAGCATCGACGCCGGTACCCGACAGCGGAATATCTACGCTCTGCGGGTTGTTGATATCATCGCTCGTCAGGTTGAGGTTACCAAGATCGGCACCTGCATCCGCAGGCGTAAAGCTCACGTTCACATCAGCCGTGCCGCCATTGGCCGCAACCGTCAACATTGCCGGCGAAGTCAGCGCGAAGTCGGCAGACCCTGTCACGTTGGCGGTTATGTTGCAGGCTGCCGTGCCGTTATTGGTCACTGTTGTCGTCAAGGCCGGGCTGGTACCGATATCGACATTACCAAACGCCAGCGAGGCCGGGTTCACGCTGAAGTTACACGCATTGGGCACGACCACATTACCGATACCGCTGAGGCTCACCGTCACCGTCGGCGAGTCGGGATCGTTGCTGTTGATGGCCAGCGAGCCTGCGTCTGTTGTGTTATCAGTCGGGGTGTAGACCACGTCAACGCTTGCGGCTGCACTGGGTGCAACGGTGAAAGGGGTCGTTGGGGCAGCCCCCAGAGCAAATTCAGAGGTACCTGACAGGTTGAGCGAGGTGACGTTCAGATCTGCCGTGCCGTTGTTTGTGATCGTCGTTGTCAGGGTATTGCTGTTGCCGACATCGACGATGCCAAAGGTAAGCGTCGTCGGGGCAACGGCAATGTCAGGTTCTGCAGCCACCGGATCCACGTCGCCAGCACCGGGGTAGGTGTTGGTGCCAGCCGGGTTACAGCTGCTGCGGCCCCAGACGGGATTCGCGCCCGTGGTCCAGCCAGGTTGTGTGCTGGCATTGATTTCAGCGAGGTTAGAATCACCCTGTCCATCAGAGTCCTGGCCTTCTACCGCCTGAATTCGCGAAGAAATCGAGCCGGAGTTGCCATTGCAAAGCGCCATGGCAAATCCGTAGGAGTTTATGTTCTGGGTACTGGAACCGTGGCACAGCTGGCAACTGGCGTTGTTGTCCGAAGCGGAACCGGGATAAAGGTTGCTCCATGTAGTCAGAAAGCCACTTTCGGCAAATGCAGATGGTGCAGCCATGAGTGCCGTGAGCACTACAAGCATCGCCATTAAAAAAATCGAAATCCACCGGGTTTTCGGCGGTTGCACGGCTGTTGTTATTACGCTCATTTTTCTGGCCCCTTGGTTTTAAATTTGAATTCGTTATTTATGCCTGGGATTGATACCCGGCATCCGAT
>CAMYIO010000247.1 GCA_947258515.1 uncultured Ectothiorhodospiraceae bacterium | reverse complement strand
TCATTTCCATGACGCACCAGGCTTCCCATATCATGGAAGTGATGTGGCTGGCTTCACTGGTTGGTCTCGCCGGTTTCAACGGTGATGAATGCTATTGCCAGATCGAAATATCGCCCCTGTTCGAGACCATCGAAGACCTGCAACACATTGAAAGCGTGCTCGGCAACCTGTTCGATGACCCCGTATACAAACAGCTGCTGCATGCTTCGGGCAACCTGCAGGAAGTCATGCTGGGTTATTCCGACTCCTGCAAAGACGGCGGCATACTGGCATCGTCATGGCAGTTATTCGAAGCACAGCAAAAAGTGATCGCGCTCGCCGATAAACACCAGGTCGAGTGCCGCCTGTTCCACGGGCGTGGCGGCACCATCGGCCGCGGCGGTGGCCCAACCTATGAATCCATCCTCGCCCAGCCCGAAGGCACTGTGCATGGACAGATCAAGTTCACCGAGCAGGGCGAAGTCCTGTCGAACAAGTACAGCAACGCGGAAACCGCTGTTTACGAGCTCACCATGGGCATCACCGGCCTGATGCAGGCAACACGCTTCACCGTGGTCGACGAACCCGGCACTTCGACACCCGAACGCATGGAAATCATGCGTGAACTGATGAAGACCGGTGAAGAAAGTTACCGCCAGCTCACTGACCATACCGATGGCTTCCTCGATTATTTCTACGAGGCAACACCGGTATCCGAAATTGCACAGATGAACATCGGCTCGCGTCCCTCTCACCGCAAGAAGGGCGACCGCTCAAAATCATCGGTACGCGCAATCGGCTGGGTATTCGGCTGGGCGCAGGCCAGACACACCCTGCCCGCCTGGTACGGTATCGGTTCCGCTCTGCAGAAATACATCGATGGTGATGAATCACGTCTTGAGAAGCTGCAGGAACTGCACCAGGAATGGCCTTACTTCAGGGCACTGCTCAGCAATACGGAAATGGCCATGTACAAGGCCGACATTATTACCGCCGAGGAGTACTCGGAACTGTGCCTGTCTGAAGATACCCGCAAGCGCGTGTTCGACATGGTACGCGATGAATACAAGCGCACACTGGAACTCACACTCAAGGTTGCGCAAATGAATACATTGCTTGATGACAATCCGGCATTGTCCGTATCACTGATGCGCCGCGACCCCTACCTGGACCCGCTCAGTCATATTCAGATAAAAATGCTGAAGCATTACCGTGATGCCTCTTTAAGCGATGATGAACGTGAAAGCTGGCTGGATCCGCTGTTGCGTAGCATCAATGCGATCGCGGCGGGAATGCGCAACACCGGCTAAGGCCGGTGTTGCGCAGGTACTGGGAACTGGGAACTGGGTTCTGGGAAATCCGTAGGAGCGGCTTTAGCCGCGAATGAGCTGTTTCAAATACATTTGACCTCAGCCACAGCTAATCAATAGAAACACAATAAAAGGTGGTTTTCCCAGTAACTAGAACCTAGTACCTAGTCCCTCAAGCCGCTACGCGGCTTGAATAGGTATCTGGTCAGACGTTCTTTTAATGTTGTTGTCCGCGTCCAGATAAACCAGCGTCGGCTTGAAGCTGGCCACCTCTTCCTGCGCCAGCTTTGTATAGGCACAGATAATCACCCGGTCACCCGGCTCCGCTTTGTGCGCGGCTGCGCCATTGATGGAAATGATCCTGCTTCCCGCCTGGGCGCGAATGGCATAGGTGATGAAGCGTTCACCATTGTTCAGGTTGTAGATATGGATCTGTTCATACTCATGTATACCGGCCTTGGTGAGTAAGTCGGCATCAATCGCACAGGAACCCTCGTACTCGAGTTCTGAATGAGTAACTCGAGCCTGGTGCAGTTTTGCTTTAAGTAGAGTGAGTTGCATACAACTAGACTTCTGGCGTTAAGTTATTGATGATTTAAGTAAATCCAATCGAATATTATCGTTTATTCACGCTCTTGCATCAACTCGAAAGGAATATTATCGATCAGGCGCGTCCCATCCAGGCGTGCTGCAGCCAGTACAATCAATGACTTATCGCCCTTATTCGGAACCTCGAGATCCCCTTGCCTGCGTACCACGACATAATCCGTCAAAAAACCGGCCTCAGTCAACTCCTGATTGGCGTGCACCACGGCATAGTGGTAGTCCATGCCCTCATTGGCTGAATCCACGACATGCCGCAGACAACGATACAGATTAACCGCCAGCTTGCGTTGATTGGCGTCGAGATAGCTGTTGCGTGAACTCATTGCCAGACCGTCACCTTCACGCACGGTCGGTAC
>CAMYIO010000246.1 GCA_947258515.1 uncultured Ectothiorhodospiraceae bacterium | reverse complement strand
GCGTTCGAGCAGGCGGCCGGTTTCTTGCGCATCGCCCACGGCGACAATCCGCTCGATGCCTCGGCGGTGCACCCCGAAACTTATCCAGTGGTGGAGAACATTCTCGCCGCCACACAGCTGTCCATGCCGGAGTTGATCGGTAACAGGTCCGTGCTCAGCACCCTGGCAGCCAATGACTATGTCGATGCGCGCTTCGGCGAACCGACGGTGCGCGACATTATCAGCGAGCTTGACAAGCCCGGTCGTGACCCGCGTCCCGAGTTCAGGACCACGACCTTCAGGGATGGTGTCGAGACTCTCAAGGACCTGAAGCCCGGTCTGATCCTGGAAGGCGTGGTGACTAACGTGACCAACTTCGGTGCCTTTGTCGATATCGGTGTTCACCAGGACGGCCTGGTGCACATCTCCGTATTGTCAGACAGTTTTGTGAAGGATCCGCGCGAAGTGGTCAAGGCCGGTGATATCGTCAAGGTGAAGGTGCTGGAGGTTGATCTCGATCGCAAACGCATTGCGCTCAGCATGCGGCTCGGTGATGAGGTGGCGCGCAAACCGGCCCGGGGTGAAAAGAAAACGTCGCCACAACGTGGCAAGGCCCAGCAGGGCAAGGCGCGCCAGCGGCAACAGCCCGCCAGACCCGCGCCGGTCACCGCCATGTCCCAGGCTTTCGCGAAGCTGACCGAAAAATCCTAGGCGGCGTCCTGCAGCTGTGTCGTGTGGCTCCAGGCTCCGCCACACTGCTGCTATGTATTGCAGGCGATCGCTCAAACCGGCGTGACATCCAGAACGATATCCCAGGTGGCCGTGAAATTGACATTCGAGACTTCGGATGGCTTGAATTCTGTTGTCACCAGATGACGATAGGCTTCAGGTACACGCCGGTACAGGAAGTCACTCTCGTTACGGGGATCGCCTGCAGCATAGAGCTGGGTGGTAAAGGGCTTTTCACCTGCGGGGAATACCGCCACGTGGATGTGGGGTGTTCGCCCGGGATACGGCATCGGGCGGATTGTCCTGAATCGGTAGCGACCCAGCCTGTCGCTGAATGTATGCCCGATGCCCTGGAATGCCGGGTCGATCGGGCGGTCGCTCGAATCACGTGGATGCCGATAGCGGCCGTTGATGTCGCACTGCCAGATTTCGATGCGTAAACCGCCCAGTGGCCGCCCGTTCTGATCGAGGATACGGCCATCCAGATCAGTGATCTGGCCCGATGCCGTCTGTTCCTGCCCTGCAACATGCGTCAGATCGTTGTCATCATCCAGTGGCAATTCCACCGGATAGAAGGGGCCGGCCGACTGACGTGGGGTTGGGCTTCGCAAGGTTGCCAATACTGGTACGGTATGTATGGCCAATAAACCGGTGCTGCCCTGAAGAAATCGCCTGCGCGTAATTTTGTGCATAGTTTGGCTCTGGAAACGGTTATTTTTCAGACACGCGAAACTGTCAGGGGTTCACCGGTACTTCACGGAATAGCCATAGGGTTGCCGCCCGCGATCGCCTTCGAACAGAACCCCGCGAACAGGATCGTGGTGCCCGAGGAGTTGGTATGGCCGCACCCGATCGTCAGGCAGACGGCCAAGGCCTGGCGCGGGGCAGGGATGGATGTCCGGGTGGCAGACAAGGGTCTGTCCTAAAAGGAGCGTATTGCATTGTAATGCATATGTGATGAACAGTAACCTCGGCAACACTCCCAAAAATTTTTATTTTTGGGAATGTCATCCGGAAAGTTTCCCGACCAGGACCGTCAAGAGGTATAGATTAGGAGGGTTGTACACGCACGCTTCGGTGCTATATCTAAGGTGTTTGTAGCAGGTTATACGTGAAAACCATATTTGGCATTCAAAGCATTGATCAACCAGTGCAAATCCAGATCCCTGGATATGTGGTTTGCGGCTTACGTTGCAGTGGAGTGCAGCTTGATACATGCAGGAAGGTGCATTCTGGTCTCTGCAAGATAGATTACAAGGATCGTTTTTACTGGCACAGGGGATATCCTTGATATTGTTTCGCATCAATCCCAATACTTACAGAAACTTACGAACTTATCCGCATCTAGAAAATGATCAAGCTAAATTACTGCAGGAGAATCAATTGGCTGCTTCTCGTCTCCTTGTGGGCACGAGCATAGACGTAATGGTCAAGATGGCACCTGCAGGCAATATCATCGCCTCGGGTGCCTCCAGCGCCCACAACGTTGCCCCGGTTATGAAGCACCAGGCTACCGGAATCGCCGCTAGCCAAATGGCAACACGGCCTT
>CAMYIO010000245.1 GCA_947258515.1 uncultured Ectothiorhodospiraceae bacterium | reverse complement strand
CGTGGCGGCATTTTTCATAATGTCGAAGCCTTCCGCATAGGCCTGCATCATGCCGTACTCAATACCATTATGAATCATTTTCACGAAGTGACCGGCACCCGCGGGGCCGCAGTGAAGATAACCGGCCTCGGCACTGCCACTGTCGGCTGGTCTCCCCTCCGTCGCCGGAATATCTCCCGGTCCCGGCGCCAGGCAATGAAACACCGGATCCAGATACTCCACCGCAACTTTCGGTCCGCCGATCATCAAACAGTAGCCGCGCTCGCGTCCCCACACGCCACCGCTGGTACCCACATCGATATAATTAATTCCGGCTGTGGATAACTGCCGCGCGCGCCGCACATCATCCTTGAAGTAGCTGTTGCCACCGTCGATGACGATATCTTCCGCGCTGAAGCGTTCACCCAGGGCCTGCACGGTTTGCTCGGTTGCCTCACCATGCGGCACCATGCACCAGGCGGTTCGCGGCGGCTCCAGCCAGGACACAAATTCATCCAGGGAGGTTGTTGCCCTGACACCCTGGGCCTGTAATTGCTCTACATTTTGCGGCGCCAGATCCAGACCGACACATTGATGGCCACCCGCATGTAATCGCAACAACATATTACTTCCCATGCGTCCCAGCCCAATCATTCCTATCTGCATATTTGAGTTCTCGATTAAGTGGGCCAAACCTTAACAGGTGGTCGTGCTAATTCATATAAGCCCTGGCCTCTTCACCCGGGTTGGGTAATCCGGCGCACGGAAAGGGTGTCAGAGCACATTTGTTGCTAATATAAGCAAAAACTGTGCTCTGACACCTTAGATACGACAGACGATCAGCGGCGATTGTGACGAATGTCAGCTACCACCGCCAGCAAAATGGATATCATCAAAGTACAGCGTGCCAAAAGTTAATGCCCCGCCAGATGTGCGTGGAGTCCAGAAACCCAGGTACAGTATGTTGGTCAGGTCGGTGCCGGCAAAATCACCGAGCGGTATTTCGTAGGTCGCCCAGTTGTTACTCACCGTCGGCGTGTAATCGGCCAGTTGAACCGCGAACTTTTGCTGGCCCGGGGTTTCCAGTTCGATGTTCATATTGCTCATCTGGCTGATGGCTGCGGTATCGAGACTGAACTTCAGCGTCTGGTAGCTTGATATATCCTGACCAACGGTAAAGTTGAACAGGAATCCCCCGAAGCTCTTGCCTGTATTGTTATAAACCACCTCCAGAGAAACACTGCCGTCAAACGGAGCCGTGTTGGTGCTGGACTGATCGATGTTGAGTACATTGCCGCCGAAATCCGCGCCGTTGATGATGGCGCTGTAGGGTTGTAAAGACTCTGTATGGGTTTCAGTATAAACCCCCAGTTCCGGGCCTGGCGGAGGGGCACCAATCGTATAGGTGCCGTCTCCACCGTCTGCCTGGTAAACCCTGACGTAATCAACCAGCATGGTCTGCGGCCATGGCGTGCTTGCATCCGGTGCACCGCCAAGTGTTCCACCGATTGCCACATTGAGTATCATGAAGAACTCTTCCAGGAATTCTCCCATGGTGGCCGGATTGATTGCCAGGTTGAAATACGGAATACCATCGATTTTCCCAACGATTCCATCTGCAGTCCACTCGGCCGAGAAAACATGGAAGTCATCGCCCAGCGAGTCAGGGAACAATGACAGGTAATCGGACACGTACGTCCAGCCCTCATTATCCGGAAAACATACGCCCGGGGTACTCGGGTTTTGTTTCGTTTCGTCACACCAGTGCATGGTGAAATGTGTCGTGTATTCATTCGAATACAGGTTGTGAACCTCCATGACGTCCAGTTCACCCGAGAACGGCCAGCCGACGGCAGGAAAATTGGCACCCAGCATCCAGAATGCCGGCCAGGCACCTTTGCCCACGGGTGGTCTTATGCGCGCTTCAACTTTTCCGTATTTGAATGCAAACTTGTTAAGTGAAATGATCCTTGCTGAAGTTATGGTTCCGTTACGTTTACCGCATGATGGTGGCGAAGCACACTGGGCAGATATCGACAGATTACCGTCGGCAACAGACACATTATTCGGAGAATTTGTATACAACTGCCACTCGTCATTGCCCCAGCCATTGCTACCGTAGCCGGTTTCCGTTGACCAGTTGTCGGTTGACAGTGAGCTACCATCGAACTCATCCCACCAGACCAGCGAGTAGGTGGCTTTGGTTTTGACCGTCGCATTGCAGCCATCGACCTCCGGGCAGGCGTGGCTGATGAAGATGTTATCCAGGTAGAACTGAGCATCACCGCCGGTGACTTCGATCACGAACGCATTCACCACGTTATTCAGGTC
>CAMYIO010000244.1 GCA_947258515.1 uncultured Ectothiorhodospiraceae bacterium | reverse complement strand
TACAGGGTAACTATGTCGCATCTATCACGGCAGATGGCGGCACCGGAGAGATCACTATTCTCTACAAGACAGCTGGATTAAACGCGGAGGCTAACGGCAAGGAAATCGTGCTGGTCCCTGGTACCGCCAACAGCGGTGCCATGGCATGGACATGTGATGCCGCAGGTGGTACTGACATGCCGGGCAAGTATCTACCGGCCAATTGCCGCTAATCCACGAATCTGTCTGATACTGCAGTACGGAAACGCCCCGATAACGGGGCGTTTTTTTTGCAACCGATGTATGATCCTCACCCGTTGCCTGTTGTACAGGAGCAGACCGCGGCCGCTATGAATGCGACACTTTGTAATTGCGGATGCAGTCTGCTCCTGCAGGTTGTATTACAAACGTTCCTGGTAAAGAAATGACAGTCATTAGTCACCCTGCCGGCAGGGACATCACACCCGGGTTTTTCCTGCTACTCATCCTTGTTACCGTTGTCGTTTATTATCCTGGCCTGCAGGGTGATTATATGTTCGACGACCGCAACAATCTGCTGCAAAACAAAGCGCTTGAAATTGAAATACTGGACCTTGACTCACTCCAGAGTGCTGCGTATTCCTCCGGTGCCGGAATGCTGCGGCGGCCAGTCAGCATGGCCAGCTTTGCTTTAAACCGGTTCTTCTTTGGCATAGACCCCTATTCCCACAAGGCCATCAATCTCATAATCCATATCCTCACCGGCTGCCTGCTGTTTCTGTTCAGCCGTCTGTTGATTTCGAGCTACCAGCAACACAGAAAACCTGTATTAAACACACAGGCAGCGCGCTGGATTCCGGTCATCGTATGCGGAATGTGGCTGGTACATCCACTGAACCTGACCTCGGTGCTCTATATCGTGCAGCGCATGACCAGCCTGGCTTCCCTGTTTATGGTGGCCGGACTGTGCCTGTACATTATCGGGCGACATCGGATGTTGAGCGGCAAACAGGGCCTGGCCATCATTCTTGCCGGACTGTTTGTCATGGGCGGCCTGGCCCTGTTCAGCAAGGAAAACGGCATCCTGTTACCCCTGTATATGCTGGTTGTAGAAATCTCTGTGTTCAGGTTCCAGGGGAAGAATGGCCTCGCTGATAAATCAATTATTACCTTTTTCAGCCTGGTAGTCGCGGTCCCCGCCCTGCTGGCCCTGCTCTACCTCATGACACATACGGACTCGATGCTTAACTACGGCGCCCGTAATTTCACCTTGCAGGAACGCATCCTCACAGAGTCACGGGTACTGGTCTTTTACCTGAAAATGATCATCATACCCTCGGTACAGGAACTGGGCCTGTATCACGATGATTTCACGCTATCGCGCGGCCTGCTCGATCCTTTGCCCACACTATTCTCGATAATCACCCTGGCGGCGTTATTACTTGCCAGCGTGTTACTGCTGGGGAAACGGCCACTGATCGGTCTGGGGATACTCTGGTTCTTTGCCGGTCATTTACTGGAATCGACCATACTCCCGCTCGAGATTGCACATGAACACCGCAACTACCTGGCAGACTACGGCATTCTGCTGGCAGCTACCTGCGCCATTGCACAGGCCCCGCTGAAAAAGCTCGAACCCTTTACCCGGGTCCCGGTACCGTTACTATTCATCCTGCTGTTCTCCTACACGACCTGGCTGCGCAGCGAACAGTGGTCTGACAACATCAACCACTCCATCTACGAAGCACGCCACCATCCGCATTCACACCGGGCCGTGTTCGCGGCGGGGCGCATCCATGCGCGCCTGGCGCTGCAGGGCCACCTGGATAGCAAAGAGCCGGCCTATCACTATCTGGAAAAGGCCAGAAAGCTGGATAAAACCGGCATTATGTCCAATGTCACCCTGATCAAGTTAAGCTATCTGCTTGATGAACCGGTAAAGCCTGCTTGGTTCGATGAAATGCTCGATAAATTGTCGCGCCACCCGATTTCTGCCTCCGACATATCCAGCCTGCAGGTTTTAGCCGGCTGTACGCAAGATATTTGCAAAATAGAACCTGAAAGGATGGAGACATTATTCGACATTGTGCTTGAAAAGAAAAATGCGAGACTTGTGACTGCATACGGTTATTATACAATCAACAGTCGGGATAACTTTGACAAAGGCCTCGCGCTGTTCGAACACGCCATCGAACTGGACCCACATGAGCCTCAATACCGAAAAAACCTGATCAATCTTCTGATCTTCATGGGAAAACTCGACAAGGCGGAACAGCAACTGGAACAATTCAAGTCGGCGACTACCCATGGAAACAGTCAGAACTTCTACGCATCGGTAGAAAACGAAATTAACACCCTGCGGACCATTAATGCCGCACCACCA
>CAMYIO010000243.1 GCA_947258515.1 uncultured Ectothiorhodospiraceae bacterium | reverse complement strand
CCCGGTGCAGGTTTCATCTGACAAGAACATCCGTGAAGTCATGGCACTGCGTGAGCGCTACCAGATTTCCGGTGTACCCGTGGTTGATGGTGAAGACCTGGTCGGCATCGTCACCAGCCGCGACCTGCGTTTCGAGCCGAACCTGGATCAGCCGGTTTCCGCAGTCATGACACCGAAAGAGAAGCTGGTCACCGTGCAGGAGGGCGCGCCCAGGGAGGAAGTGCTGAGCCTGTTGCACAAGCACCGGATCGAGCGCGTGCTGGTGGTCAATGACAATTTCCAGCTGCGCGGCATGATCACGGTGAAGGATATCCAGAAGTCGACGGATTTCCCGCTGGCCTGTAAGGATGACGAAGGCCGTTTACGTGTCGGTGCGGCGGTTGGCACCGGTGCCGGCACCGAAGAGCGTGTCGAGGCACTGGTCAGCGCCGGTGTCGACATTATTGTGGTCGATACCGCTCACGGCCACTCGCAGGGCGTGCTCGACCGGGTGAAATGGGTCAAGCAGAATTACGATGTCCAGGTCATCGGCGGCAATATTGCCACCGGTGACGCTGCAAAGGCGCTGGCTGAAGCCGGTGCTGATGGCGTCAAAGTCGGTATCGGACCGGGCTCGATCTGTACCACGCGCGTCATCGCCGGTGTCGGCGTGCCGCAGATATCCGCGATTGCGAATGTCGCCGCGGCACTCGAAGGCTCCGGCGTACCTCTGGTTGCTGACGGTGGTATTCGTTATTCCGGCGATATGGCCAAGGCCATCGCCGCGGGCGGTTACTGCATCATGGTCGGCAGTATGTTCGCCGGCACCGAAGAGGCCCCGGGCGAAGTAATCCTCTACCAGGGCCGTTCCTACAAGTCCTATCGCGGCATGGGATCACTGGGTGCGATGAAGCAGGGCTCCAGTGACCGCTATTTCCAGGATACCACCGAGGGCGCAGAGAAACTGGTGCCGGAAGGCATTGAAGGACGGGTCGCCTACAAGGGCCCGTTATCGGCCATCGTGCACCAGATGCTGGGAGGGCTGCGTTCCAGCATGGGTTATGTCGGCTGTTCAACGCTGGATCAAATGCGTACCGAACCAAAGTTCGTCCGTATATCAGGCGCCGGTATGCAGGAATCGCATGTACATGATGTAACGATTACCAAGGAAGCACCGAACTACCGCTCCTCATAAGGGCAATGAAAAATTAAAAATGAATAATGAAAAATTGCGTATCTATGTTTAGGTGCAGGCAATCTGTTCGTTTTTCGTTGTTAATTATTCATTTTTCACTATTCATTATTCATTGTATTTAGTATGCATGACATTCATTCCGACAAAATACTGATCCTGGATTTCGGTTCGCAGTACACGCAACTGATCGCACGCCGCGTGCGCGAGGCCGGAGTTTACTGCGAGATTCATCCCAGCGATGTCGATGACGCAGACATTACCTCGTTCAAGCCGAACGGCATTATCCTCTCCGGCGGGCCTGAATCGGTTACCGCTGCCGATACCCTGGTTGCACCTGCTTCGGTGTTTACGATCGGCGTGCCGGTGCTGGGTATCTGCTATGGCATGCAGACCATGGCAGCGCAGCTGGGCGGCAAGGTGGCTTCATCGAAACATCGTGAGTTCGGTTATGCCCAGGTGCGCGCGCGTCATCACAGCAAACTGCTGAAAGACATTGAAGATCATGTTAACGAAGAGGGCCATGCCTTTCTCGATGTGTGGATGTCTCACGGCGACCGGGTTGATGAACTGCCCGAAGGTTTCGTTCGTATAGCCAGCACAGACAACGCACCTTATGCCGGTATCGCTGATGAGAGCCGCGGCTTCTACGGCGTGCAGTTTCATCCGGAAGTTACCCACACACGCCAGGGGCAACGTATTCTTGAGCGCTTTGTCCATGATATCTGCGCTTGCGCTTCCGACTGGACCCCCGGCAATATCATCGAGGACAGTATCCATCGTGTACGTGAAACGGTCGGTAATGATGAAGTTATCCTGGGCCTTTCGGGCGGCGTCGATTCATCTGTGGTTGCGGCTTTACTGCACCAGGCCATCGGTGACCAGCTGACCTGCGTGTTCGTCGATAACGGCCTGCTGCGTTACCGCGAAGGCGATCAGGTTATGGCCGTGTTCGCCGAGAACATGGGCGTCAAGGTGATTCGCGTCGATGCCGAGCAGCGTTTCCTCGATGAGCTTGCCAGCATTGACGATCCGGAACAGAAGCGCAAGATCATTGGCCGCGTATTCATCGAAATCTTCGAAGAAGAGGCCGGCAGGCTGACAAGCGCGAACTGGCTTGCGCAGGGAACCATCTATCCGGACGTGATCGAATCAGCCGGCAGCAAGAACGCACACCTGATCA
>CAMYIO010000242.1:1573-4981 GCA_947258515.1 uncultured Ectothiorhodospiraceae bacterium | reverse complement strand
AAGGGTGTCGGAGCACATTTTCTTCTTATATTAGAGAGAAATGTGCTCCGACACCCTTTAGTTCAGTTCATTTACTCCCACCCAGAGAGAGAAATTTATATCCTCATCAGACGCATAGAAGCTTACGCCTTACAGCAGGATAGGCTGGGTCAGAATTGAATGCCGATTCACACGAAAGTAGCAAATGCTACCAGATAATGTTCTTTTCGGAACAACATCTCAGGCGAGGGCTTCCAGACCGTGCATATCAACCAGATTCAGTAGCTTTAATGAAGGGCCATTCGGTTTTTTCTGACCCTGTTCCCACTTCTGCACGGTCGAAGTACTCGTATTCAGGTAAGCTGCGAATACCGCCTGACTGGCCTTATAGCGCGTGCGTAGACGTTTGATCTGTGTCGGCGTGTAGATCTTCACCGGCGGCAGGCACAGCGCATCAAACTCGCGCATGGTCATAGCATCCATCGTACCCGCCTTGTGCAGGCCCTTCGCTGTCTCATGCACCGTCTTCAAGATTGACTTAGCCATCTTCCTGTACCTCGATCAGTTCACCGGCCTTGATCGCTTTTACCAACGCCGGATTGGCATACCCCAGTAATTGTGCTGCCAGCAACTTGAGCGCTTTCAGCTCCTTGTGAACTTGCCCGTTCATTCTTTGCAAAACCGTAGACAAAGAACGCCTTGTTGTTTTGCTGGTAGACCACCAGGCTGCGGGTACTGCCCCGCTTGCCGTGCCCGGGCAATGCCACCCGCTTCTTGACCACATGCCCACCCAGTTTGGCATCGATCAAACCGTCTTCCATTTCCTTGACCGCCGCCAGCAGAGTCTGGTCACCCAGCCCCTCCTTGGCTGCCCATCTATGGAACCACCTGTTTTTGAAGACCCGCATCCGGCCACCCTGATGGTTTTCAGAGTATAGCACTTGGTGCTATAGATTATCGACCCCTGTTTCAGGGGCTTGGGTTATAGTGAACAGACAGTGACTCTGCAATCATATTCCCGAAAAAGAATCTGATCACAAGAACACGACCACCGGTGGTGGGTCGTGAAGGATTACTCGGGCTGCGCCCTCGCCCCTTCGGGGTCAGCGTCGCTTATGCGACGCTGTTGTCTCGGCCGACAGTGTCGGCCTCGGCTCGAACCTTCGACCATCGGATTAAAGGACAGAAAGGTAATTAATCAGCCTTTTTATTCAACAACTTACCGTGGCGCCCGTTGCGATCTGTGAACCACGATGCATAACGATGCACAACTGATCCCCGCAAAATCCCCACAGGGATTTTTGGCTTCCGCCAGTTGGAAAACTCATTCCCACGACCTATACCATCTGGCCCTGCAGCTGCCTGAGCAGCAATTCACCATGCACAGGAGCTTACTGTAGCCATTCTTCCCCAATGCGTTCGCTGTGCTCCCTAAAGATCGCCCTTAACACGATAATCTAGCGTCAAACTGAACTGTGTGTTAGCCTCTGCGGTAACGGTTTAGTTTAGCGCCGAATACTCTCCTCCGAGTAGTCGTATGGGATCGAAAATAAATCAATTGCTGCAGGCTTGGCCCTCTGGGGTGGTCGGCACCCAGCGTTGGTTAACCAGCCAGGGTGTCGACTTCCGCCTCGCAGACAAGTACGCCCGATCTGGTTGGCTGAAGCGCTTGGGCCACGGAGCCTATCTGCGAACAGGCTCGACCGTGGATTGGCCCGGCGCAGTCTATGCGCTCCAGACCCAGCTCGGGCTCAACGTGCACCCTGGAGCAATAACGGCTTTTTCGATCCGGGGATATGCCCAAAACGTAGCACTTGGAGGGCGCGAGGTCATCCTGTTCGGTAATGCTGGAACGAAGCTGCCGGCCTGGTTCGCGAGTCACCAGTGGTCGCAGCTGGTGACACTCGTTACGACCAACGTTTTCACCAAAACGAACAAGGCCACTTCAATGGTCAAGTCCGAGGGGATCGAACTCCAAGTCGCGACACTCGAGCGGGCCGCCTTCGAAATGATGTACCTCGTCCCCAAGCGCCAGCCATACGAGGAAGCCCTGCAGATCATGGAGTCGTTGACTTCGCTGCGCCCTCAGGTAGTGCAACAGCTGCTGGAGAGCTGCACCTCGGTGAAGACCAAACGGCTGTTCATGCATGCCGCCGAACAACTGGCCCACCCCTGGCGATCCCGTCTCGACTTGTCGACCGTCGATTTCGGATCGGGTAGACGGACCATCCATGCAGGCGGTCGACTCGACAAGAAATACAACTTGGTCATCGCTGACCCGGTTCAGGTATAGGCGAAGCCATGGCGCCGCAGGATGCTTATCGAGCACAGGTAGATCTACTGATTCGCTGCCTTCCAGCCATCGCCCAGGTGCCAGAGTTCGCGCTGAAGGGTGGGACCGCCATCAATCTCTTCCACCACAATATGCCGCGGCTGTCTGTGGACATCGATCTCACGTTCCTACCGATCAGCGATCGTGACTCTGCTCTTTTGGAGATCCGTTCACGACTGGCGACGATCGCCGAGGAGATTCGGCGAACGATCCCCAGAGTCCAGATTCAACTCACCGAAACTGTCACGCCCAAGCTGCTCGTTGGCACAATAGAGGCCCGCATCAAAGTAGAACCAAGCGTCGTAATGCGGGGCAACCTGTTTCCACCGGTAGAAAGCGACCTATGCCCGGCCGCGCAGGAAGCGTATGAACTATTCGTGCAGGTGCAACGACTGGATACCGCGGATCTCTATGGCGGCAAACTGTGCGCGGCGCTGGATCGGCAGCACCCGCGCGATTTGTTTGACATCATACACCTGCAAGCGACCGGCGAAATCCCGAACAAAATCCGCCAGGCATTCGTCGTCTATCTTGCCTGCCATCACCGTCCGATAGCCGAGCTGTTGGCACCAAATCCAAAACCCATTCAAGACCTTTTCGCGCATCACTTCTCAGGCATGACCGACCGGCTGGTTGAACTGGATGAGCTCGAGGCCGCCAGAACACAGCTATTCGAGTGGGCGGCAACGGCTCTCACGGAAAGTGAGCGCAGGTTCCTGTTGTCGATCAAGCAAGGCGAACCCGACTGGGAGCAACTCCCATTCGAAGCCCTGGACAAGTGGCCTGCCATCCAATGGAAACTGCACAACATTCGACAGATGAGCACACGCAGCCATAAAACCGCTCTGACCCGGTTGCGTGATGTACTCGGGTTATAGGAAAGCCGTTCGCCAAATGACGACCGAGCGACGTGCTAAAAAAACGGACGGTTCCACCAGAGTTGTTGAATTGCACTGAATATTGAGCCACTTTTTTAAATTGAAGCTTGACCCGGCCTAATAACTCTATGCACATAAATCCTGAAAGAAATGCATGATTTGAGTAGGTTCACGCGAAAATGCAAATACTGGTCAAACGATCGTGTAATTCAACAGCCT
>CAMYIO010000242.1:0-1554 GCA_947258515.1 uncultured Ectothiorhodospiraceae bacterium | reverse complement strand
CCCGCTCATGAGATGTAGGCCTTTTTAATAGGGAAGATAGACACAATGAAGTATCTGAATTTTGGATTCCCAGTGTGTCTGCTGCTCTTTCTAGGGCTGGCTTCAGAAGTTTCTGCAAGCTCATGGACATGCCAGAAAGCCGAGCTTACCCGGCAAGTGGTTGTATTCTACCCGGAAGCGCCTGCGCGATTGCCGTGCAAAGTGTTTTATTCCAAGCCAAAGGAGAATGTTTTGCCCCGTGCATTGTGGGAAGCAAATAATACGCAATATTATTGCGAGCACATGGCAGCAGAGTTCATTGAAAAAATGAGTTCATCAGGGTGGCGCTGTTTTATCGACGACCTCGACGAATAAACCAAACCATTAGTAGACGGTTAACTGCTCCATCAGGTTACGACCAATTAAGTACACATCCGATGGCCTGCCCTGCCCTTCAGGGTCTTGCATAAACAGGGTACAAATCCGGAACACCGCCAAATCGATCACCAATCTGACAGGATGCAGACAACGCGAAGCTCACTGCACATGTGTCACAAATGTCTGTTCACTCAGTTCATACCGAATGCATCTGGTGCGTATACCCGTTAAGTTCTAGGGCCGGTTCACATACTCACTGTCGAACAGATCTTCCAGCGGGCCATGCACTCCTCTGAGCTGATCGATGACTGCTTGCGCCCAGTCAAAATACTCCTGACGCTGCTCTACACTCCAGTCTGAGGGGGGATTGCCGGCAAGATCACGTAGGTTGCTGATTTTATCAGCCAGTTTGACCAGCTTTGCTTGATCACTGATATGAGCAGCATGGTCAATCTGGCCCTGTTTACGCGCCAACTTATCGAGGGTCTTGTCATCGGTCACTTCCATGACAATGTTACCTATAACAGCACCGAATTCCTGCTCAAGCACCTCTGCTGTAGTGTCCGTATCCTCCACTGTATCGTGAAGCAGGGCTGCGCATATCACGTCTATATCCGTTATATGCCCCTCATTACAGAGAATACTGGCCAGTGATATAGGGTGGTTGATATACGGGGATGACTCGACATCCTTACGCCGCTGGTCCTTGTGTTTGTGTGCAGAAAACGCCAGTGCTTTCAACAGTAGCTTTAGGTCACTTTCACTGATACTCATGGTAGCGATCCATCTCGTTACAGCAATTACTATCGAATCAAGAATTAATGAGACGTTTCAATGGAGCCTGACCCCATTGACGTGTTTTTTCAAACCCAGGTCGCTGCATAAACAGGAATTCGCCAAGGACACGAGCATCGGATTTTTGGTCCGGATAATCACGGTTCGAATCGGTTACTGGCGCGTAACCATTTGAATTTTTTACAGGCAAAATTGAGCCAATGAGGAAAATTTGCAGTTAATCCCCGCAAAAACTCCCGCAGGCTTTTTTCAGCACAGTTTTCTCCTTGCGGCTCTGATATCGGTTTTCCTGGATTTGACAGCAAGTGATGGTGTGCAGGAACACTCTCTTCACGATAACCGTGAATTAGTGGCCTTATATAACAATATTTATAGTATAATAATGGCGTTATTTCACGAAAA
>CAMYIO010000241.1 GCA_947258515.1 uncultured Ectothiorhodospiraceae bacterium | reverse complement strand
TGTATGTACCGGCTGCTGTTCGCAAATGATTTCTGCATGTTCTCGGAAGTCGCTCATATGTATCCGGCCTGCTGATCGACACGCGGGTCGTGGCCTTGTTGGGGTTACGCACACTCCTTGGTCTCATTAGCTGCAAGGTCGATGATGACCAAATGGGCCGTCAGACTCTGGGGGCGTATTATTCCGTTCCATGCTTTCTATCTTTCGCGAACTCCTTTGGATAGCGGCTGGATTTAGATGCCAACCACCACCTCATCTGTTTGTGCATCGAATGCTTTGCCGTGTCTCAAGACACTCCATGCAATTCGTGCCAGTTTGTTTGCCAGTGCTATGGCCAATTTGTTCCGGTGCATCCGTTCCGCAGCACGGCTCAGCCATTCGCCAAAACTGAACTTGGGCCAATTGTGCGGCCGCATCAGGATCACTTTCGCGGCTTGAACCAACAGCATTCGTAGATATCTGCTTCCTCGCTTGGTTATGCGTCCCAGAACCGTGCGCCCTCCGGTGCTGTATTGTCGGGGCACCAGCCCAACCCAGGCAGCAAAATCCCTGCCACGATCAAATGCTTCTCCAAGTCCAATTGCAGCAACCATTGCCGTTGAAATCATCGGCCCGATGCCAGGTATCGTCATCACTCGAGCGCAGTTTTCTTCTGACAGGCTGATGCTGTCGATTTCTGTGGAGACAGCCTCGATACGCTCGTCGAGCCACGCCCAGTCGCTGCGAAGGCCCAGAAGAACATCACGCATGCGTGGCGAAATCTCATCTTGTCGCTGTTCCAGAATTGCATCGAATGAGTTCTTGAGTGCGCGCAATCCTCTGCGAACCGTAATTCCCTGTTCAATCAGAAAAGCACGGATCTGATTGATCGTTGCGGTACGCCGCGAAACCAAGCGGGATCGCACACGATGAAGTGCCTGCAGATCAAGCTGATCCTGGCTCTTCTCTGAAACAGTTGGCAGATTGGGACGCAATGCTGCTTCAGCAATTGCCTCGGCATCATTGTAGTCGTTCTTTTGGCCCTTGATGAACGGTTTGACGTAAATGGCTGGGATTATCCGGGGCTCAAATCCAAGACCGCGCAATGTGCGACTGACAAAGTGGGCACTCAAACATGCCTCCATGCCAACAATACATCGCGGCAGCTTCTCAAAGGTTTGGTTCAAAGCCAGTCGCTTAATTTTAGTCCGGAGAACAAGGTTGCCATCGTCATCAAATCCGACGAGATGAAACGTGTCCTTCCCTATGTCGACGCCTACTACCGACAAATCCGCTAGGCCTTCTGTCTTCGTTGAATGCATGTCTGCTTCTCCAGTCTTTTGGGTGAACCGTCACAGGTTAACCCGTCCGGGGAATCAGCCGGTACATCCCATTAGCTGCCGTTCTGTTTACGGTCGGATGCCGCAGTGCAGCAGCCGAAAGCAGCCATTCAATCCCGGCACGGCAGATTTCTCCACCTCAATGGCCGCTTTGTCCGGATACTGTTGAAAAACTCTCCTTGAATTCTTTGTCTGACGCTGATTCAGTTTTTCCATTGATTTGGGAGACTGATTCCGATGATGGGACCACGTCAGCAATCGCAAGCATCGCTGTACTACGAGTTTTCAATTGAGGATCATGTGCCTGCCGACCATATGCTGCGGTCGATTGATCGCTTCGTCGACCTGTCCGGTATCCGTCGGTATCTCGCCCCGTTCTACAGTTCCACTGGTCGCCCATCCGTTGATCCTGAACTGATGATCCGCATGCTTCTGATCGGATATTGCATGGGCATTCGATCTGAGAGGCGGTTGTGTGAGGAGGTCCACCTGAACCTCGCTTACCGCTGGTTTTGTCGGCTCGATTTGGCTGACCCGGTTCCCGATCACTCAACCTTCTCCAAGAACCGCCATGGCCGCTTTCGTGAAAGCGATTTGATTCGGTACCTATTCGACACGGTCCTGGCACGCTGCATTACGGAAGGTCTGGTCGGTGGCGAGGACTTCGGAGCGGATGCTTCGCTTATTAAGGCGGATGCCAGCCGATACAGCAAAGTGGAGCGGACAGAATGGTCGGTGCCGGACGAAGTGACCCGTGCGACACAGGAATATCTCGATACACTGGATAATGCAGCCTTCGGCGCGGCCACATCAGTAAAGCCCAAAACCCTTTCACCATCTGATCCTGCAGCACGATTCACTGGCGCAAATGGTGATAGAGCGTTCTTTGCCTACTCGACCAACTACCTTGTCGATCTGGAAAATGCGGTCATCGTTGATGTTGAAGCGACGGCACCGATCCGACAGGCCGAGGTTGGGATCGTTCAGGACATGATTGTGCGGACAAGGGATCGGTTCGGCCTGTATCCCGAAAAACTGGTCGCGGACACAGCTTATGGTTCTG
>CAMYIO010000240.1 GCA_947258515.1 uncultured Ectothiorhodospiraceae bacterium | reverse complement strand
GCCCTCTACACCCTTCACCCGATACCGCCTGGTGGTCATTGGTGAGCCGCTCGCCGCCAAAATGGACTCGGCCCGCGAAACGCTGTCGGATATGACCCTTGTGGCGGCATTTAGCTCGCCCCAGGCCTTCATGGCGGCCAGTGACGATATCGAAGCGGATGTCCTGGTGATTGAGCAGCCAACTCTGCACGCAGAGACTGCGGTACATCTCTCCGACTGGATTGCACGCACCAATGCGGCACATGCCATTGTTGTATACCGTTTTGCCGCAGAGGAAGTGTTGCGTCATTTGCCCGGTTCCAGTTGTAGTGCGTTGCGGGCGCCAGTGGAACCTCAGAGCATTGAACGTATCTGCATGGCGATCCTGGGAAAGTATTCCGCCGCTGGCGTGTCTGACAGCGAGCATGAGCTGATCAACAGTGAGGCGGCACCACCACGATGCTTCAACGACGATACCCTGGCGCGCATGGCGATGATTTCCACGACCGTTCAGTGTGAATGCCCGCGGCATCTTGCAGAGTTACTGACCAGCCTTGCCGCGTTCGAACAATACAGCATCGAGTGTGAGAGTCGCAGCCTTAAAGATGCTGCACTGCATGCGTATTTGAATGCCACGGCATCACGCGCACGCCACATGATCGAGATTGCCCTTACTCAGGTGCTCGAGGCCGAAAATATACAGGTGTAGCAATGTGGCTACGGTGTTCAGCAATCAGGCGCATCTTGCCAATATCATTAACTGCTACAAAAAGCAGGGCTTCAGCAAGGCTATCGACGATTTCGGTTCAGGTCCCGCGGGAGGGGGTGACGGTGGGGATACACCGGTTCGAGACAAGGCGGAAATGGTAAGCAATCTTAAAATGACCGTCGCAGAGACCGAACACTTCGTCACGATATACAGTGTGGATCTCAATGCAATTGAAGCTGCAGAGGGATTAACTTTCCAGGTCGTTTTGCCGTTGAGAGAATTTTTACTATTGCGCGGCCTTGTTCAATAGTTCGCGCCATCCGCTGGTTTCGTTTTCGAGTGAAAACAGTGGCTTCCGGGCATCTACTGCTGATTTCTCTCGGCGGTCGTGGACAATGGGGAGAAGTTGGTCCAGCTTTCTGTTGCGGGTTTCAAGCAACCAGAGGTTCTTCCTTGCGACCTGGGCCTATTGAATTCACGAATTAAAATAAGTCTTATGACCGGTAATATCTCGTCCTATATGGCCCCGCTTGCTTTGCCAGGGGGCGGCAACACGTTCTGCACCTCAACAGAAGCCGGTAATTTTTCCAGCGAAGTGAACTTGGTGACCCCGGTTGGCAGCTTGCGCAGAGTACGTACACCCTCTCCGCCAGTCCAGATGGCGACATCGTCTGCTATCAGTTCACGCAATTCATTTAAATGCGGGCGAATAGTCTGATATGGGTAGGCGCCGCTGAAGGTGATGCCTACTGCATCGGCCTGAAACTGCTTCACTGCGCTGCCGATCTGATCCATGGGTACTTCGCCACCAAGATTTATAATTGAAACGCCGCTGGATGAAAGCATGGCTGCCAGCATCAGTAACCCCAGTGTATGCTCCTCGCCGGGCAGGGTCGCCAGCAACACCAGTGGTCTTCCCGCGTTTTTTTGCAGGATGGCGATTTCTGAGTTCAGAAATCGAATCAACTGTTCAGACAGGAAATGTTCCTGGAATATCTGCAGCCTCCCACTGATCCAGCGTTCACCCACCGCTTGCAACAGCGGGATGACTGTTTCAAGGACAAACTCACGCATACCTCGCTTTTCGTATTGTCGCCGCAACAGGGCTTCAACCTGACCGGCATCCGCGGTACGGATTGCGTCAAGTACCGCCTCGACTGTCTTATTGAGTTGCTCTGAACCTTCGGGCAGCAGACTGGCTTCGAGTTCATCCAGCGCGTCCTCGCTGAGAGGCAGCAGCTTACCGGGGCGCATACCCCGGTCCAGCAGGCGACGGGTTCGTTGCAGTCGCCGCAACTGATCTTCCGGGTAGCAGCGTTCACCCTTTGGATTGCGTACCGGCCTGGGGAAACCGTAGCGGCGTTCCCAGACGCGCAGTGTGTCGCGCCCAATGCCGGTATCACGCTCGACCACCCCGATGGGGAAAAAGCTATTATTTTCAATCATTTCATATTTCCTGTGACGCCAGGGTAAATAATAACACAAAATGTCCTAGACAAAACGTATAAGTTGTGTATAGTGTTTGTACATGGGCGATATACAGGGCCCATGACCAGTCCAACCAACACAGGAGAACGACATGAGCAACTATGAATTACAGATCCGGGCAACAGCGCAGTACTACGACGATGCCATCCGTGCCGCCGAGCAGGAAAATATTGAAATCCTGTCATCCGTGGTCCCTGGCAGCAATTTGCACCAGGTC
>CAMYIO010000239.1 GCA_947258515.1 uncultured Ectothiorhodospiraceae bacterium | reverse complement strand
ATATGACCTATGCCAGCAGTCCTGGACCCACTCCCAGACGTTGCCCGCCGTGTCATGAACACCGAAGGCATTCGGCTTGAACGAACCCACCGGTGCCGGGCGCCTGCTCCACTCATGTGTGCCACAGCCATTGCAGTTCGCCCATACCTTCCCGTCTCGTTAGATATCGTTCCCCCACCAATATACCGTGTCTGTTCCGGCGCGCGCCGCATACTCCCACTCCGCCTCCGTGGGCAGTCGGTAGCGCGTGCCCGTCTGCTCAGACAGCCATTCAGCATAGGCTATGGCATCGTCCCACGAAACATCGACGACCGGCCGGCGACCACGGCCCCAGCCACTATCATCCGGTTTTCTTCTACCGGTCGAGCGCACGAATGCGTCGTACTCTTCAAATGTCACCTCGTGTTTGCCGATATTAAACGCGTCGATGCTGACTTCGTGACGGGGCTGTTCATTAGAACCCGCAGCGCTATCCACACTGCGATCAGATCCCATCCAGAAACGGCCGCCGTCAATGCGCACCATTTCGGGACCTTTGGAGCCATCTTTAAACGTGTCCCGAAAGATTTCAGGGGGTGCCTGATCCAACTGTCTTACCTCAGAACTCGTTCGCGTATCGGTGCTATCGGTTTCGTATTCAGGTTCAAGACTGCGCTCTTTCCGCCCGAGAAAAATCACAATGAATAGAATTACCAAAACCACAGCAGCTGTGACCGCGATAGTCAGACCTATAATCCACCTACGGGAGCCGTGATCTGGCGATATCGGCTCTCGCCCCTGGGAAACACCGTCTGAGCGCCTGGAAAGTTTCCACACAGAATACGCGATTAGACCGACAATCGCTCCTGCGACCACGCCGGGCAGAGCCGCCATGAATGGCACAAAAGGAGCAAATATCAATACTTCCACCGCCTCAGCGTTACTAAAATAGGAGTATATGTTCGGTACGATAAATGCCGTCATGCCGAAGAATATGCCGGCAAGCAGGAATAATCTTTGGACAGGCTCGTATCCACCTTCTTTCAAAGCTCTCCTGAGCACTGCTCGCACTATGAAAGCCAATACGATGTAAGGCAATGCAAACAGGACGGTACCTAGCATTAAAACGAACAGGCCATCTCCGCTCAGATCGAACGGCTCTCCTTGCACGAGCGAAACAGTCATCACGAGCAGCGCCAGGATCACGGGTAGGAACAGCCCGGTACCAACAACAGTCCAGAATATCTTTTGCAGCCAGGCAGGTTGGATCACATCGACCTGAATTGTATCGATCGGTTCAGCCTTATCGATCAATTCTTTTTGCGGCGGTTGCCACAGTTCCGGATTTTTTCGCAGGCTTCTCGCAGCAAATGCAAATCCGACCGGAAATACCAGGAGCAACAGCAGGGGTAAAACAGTTACTGGAGGGAGATCGCCTACTGATCTCACTATTACCATATACAGAAACAGCGCGCCAGCACACAACAGAATCGTTGCTTCGACGATCGCTGTATAGAATACCACCACAGCCGACCATCTACGCCTTAGGAACAAGCCCACACTGCCAGTTGCATAAGAGAGTAATACTAGCCCGAAAAGACCGATCAATGTATATCCAAGTGCCACCGCCAAGGTCTCAGGTGGCAAACGCCCACCGGGTATCGCCCCCATCACAACGACGGTGAATTCCCAGAGCTTGTATAAAATTACATATAAAAGGATCAGTGATCCTAGCAGTTTCGGTTTAAGCATTTGACTGTCACCAAGTGATCTCTAAATTGTGGCTAATCCAGGGAAAGTATATTAATTAATGCTATCGGAAACGGCGTATTGATGAAACAAGTATACTGTCCTCGGTATCGCAGGGAGTCATGATGCAAACATAAAAGGGTTGGAAGCATTAAAGGGCCTGCACCCAATTGTGTATAGGTAAAATAATCGCCCTATCATTGGAATACCAACGGTTTTTACGCAGCAGATGATAGCCATTGACCATACCCAAATGACGAATTCCATTCTCATCGAAATGAAAAACGCACGCGCCAATCGTTGATTTAACCATTGGCAGGTCAATGCCACCCAGCTGGCCAATCGGTAATCTGCCACGTCTGTCAGGATTACTACGACATGAGTTTGTAATCATTGGCTTCCATGTTTCATTCGGGAAAATCATTCTGCTGCGAGCCACGCCATCCTGCCAGCTGTGAATAGTATCGCTGAAAGTAGGACGGAATAACTATAATGGGTCGAGTCCGGCTGTTTAGAGAAGTCTTATATAGAATCAGCCTCTACTTCCGGGTTCGGCCCAGAACCGGACTGTCGGGCTGAAATGGAAAACCCCGCCAATGCGGGGCACTATACTTCCGGGCTGAAATGAAAAACCCCGCCAATGCGAGGCACTATACTTCCGGGTTCGGCCAGAAGGAGACAGACGAAATACACAAAAACGGCAGCCATATAGACTGCCGTTTTTAAATATATGTGAAAGTAAATCTAATATCATCAATTACCAGTGATAACCAAGTATAAGACCAGCATGAGTACCCCCTGCCTCACCATCTACTCCAAACAGAGTCACCTCTGCCTTTGAGTAACGCAGATCGAGTCCCAAGTTAAAGGCTTGACCAAGAGTCCAATATATTCCTGCATTGAGCCAAATCCCAATACTGTTATCATCATCGGAAACCGTAGTGAAGCTTCTTCCTTCCAAATCTGCACTAATAAGCGCAAGGCCGCCACCAATGTATGGCCTCACTGAACTATCCGTTACCTCCCAAATTTTTCGCACACCACCATTTATTTCAGAAGTGATGGCGTCGATGATAACACCAGATTCTGTTACTTCATCAGCGGAGACCAAAATATCAATTGCGATACTAACAGGCCAGCTTCTTTGCTTCCAGTCAACAAGAACACCGAATTCACCATGCTCATCTGCTGCCCCCCAATCATCACTATCTAGTGATTTTTGCCCCAAAAAGAAATTAACATTACCTGTATATTCATCAGCATAAGCATTTATGACAAATAACATTAAGATTACTGAAAGTATATTTTTTTCCATTGTCACTCCTTTAATCTTTTTTGTATTTATATGATTGGTTCTTTACATGTTCCAATGTAAGAGGCACGTAACCGTAACAACTTATTAAAAATTAC
>CAMYIO010000238.1:2434-3656 GCA_947258515.1 uncultured Ectothiorhodospiraceae bacterium | reverse complement strand
GTCGAGGAGCCGTGTGCGTAAATAGCGCCAGCACGGTTCTGTGAGGGGCTTGGTTACAACTTTACAGTGAAGTTTTACAACTCATTGTATTGGAGTGCCGGTCTACTCGACCGTAAGGATTATTATTTAACCACTTAGATCTATTGGTCAATATTTAATCCCTACGTCCCACTGCTGTCCCACTTAATTGACGCATTCTGGTGATCAGCCCTATGAATATGGCATTCTTATACAGCTGGTCTGTAGATAGACTTGAATTCCCAGAGCGGAATGAATGTCTATTTCGAAAATAAAATGATATCGAATAATGCACGTCATGCCTGTGCAGGCAGGCATCCAGTGTCTTAAGTCACTGGATTATGAAATACATCCATGTATTTCATCCTGCGGACCAGCCGTTGGCTGTTCAAATCTGCTCCAGGCAGATTTAGTCCAGCTAAAAACATGCTGGAATGACGCGTAAGTGGGACAGCAGTGCCTACGTCCCCTTTTATTAATTTGTTAACAAACGGTTATGCAGGTCCGTCCCCGATATGAATGCAATCCCCTATATTTTGAAGGTTGATTTTTGGACAGCAGGTCGGCTATTCTGAACACATTCGCTCCTCACCGGTTTCCCGGAGGTTTGCATGTTTAGCAAGCTCAAGTACGCAGTACCCCTGGCTCTGGCAGTTGGCACGGCCGGCGCAGTCGACAGTTTTGACGAGATGGCACCGGAAGACATTCTAAGGGCGCTGATCGATGAGACCGGCTCGCCCTATCTTGGCCAGAGCCCGCAAAATCTACAGATGATGCCCGATAACCCGGCCTTGTGGGTAGCCGACGATGGGGAGGCACTGTTCGAGGAACCGCGCGGGCCCAGGAACGTGTCGCTCGAGGGCTGTGATTTTGGAAAAGGGCCTGGCGTGCTTGAAGGTGCCTACGTCGAGTTGCCGCGTTATTTTGCCGATACCGGCAAGGTGATGGACCTGGAGGCGCGGCTGGTTCACTGCATGATGACCCTGCAGGGCTTCACCAGGGACGATACGCCGGTGAAGAAGCGGCATGGCTCCGGCTCCGACATGATGAAGCTGCAGACCTATATCGCCAAGCAGTCCAACGGCATGAAATGGAACCCCCCGATGGACCATCCACTCGAGAAAGCGATGCGCGATGCCGGCGAGGTGATGTTCTACCGTCGTTCCGGCACGATGGACTTCAGTTGTCAGACCTGCCACGGGGC
>CAMYIO010000238.1:0-2414 GCA_947258515.1 uncultured Ectothiorhodospiraceae bacterium | reverse complement strand
ACGAACCCGCGGAGTGGACCAAGGCGATTTCCTGGCCAGCTGAGCGAGCTGGGCAACAGAACGTGCGCAGTACCCAGCATCGACTGAGGGGTTGCTTGTGGCAGATGCGCTACCCGGGAATCATCGCCGGGTCGGATGCTTCGATTGCGTTGATCTCATTCTGGACCGATGCTGCCCGCGGTCAGCCGGCGATACTGCCCGACCTCAAGCGCTAACGGCCGAAAATAAAGGAGACTGTGTACATGTCAACGAACATAACCACCAGGGTAATCCTCACTGCTTTAGCGACAACGGTCCTCGCCATCGGCATTCCGGCTGCAACCCATGCCGGCGAGTCGGACAAGGCGGCAGCCGTCGACTACACCGGCATGAGCCCTGAGGCTCTGGCCGAGCACCTGATGCTCAATACCAGCAGCTTCAAGCTGGATCAGCGCGTACAGGAAGGCGGCACCGCGGGCAAACGCCTTGAGCAGGACGAGATCCAGAAACTCTGCACTCCCTTGCGCGGCAATCCTGTCGATTCGGCAACGGCGGAAAAGGTTGTCGCGTTAGCACGTGACAGTATCAGCTACCCGGAAGGCGGGATTCAGCTTGGCGACTGGAAGCTCGGCCGCGAGCTTGCCTGGTCGGGCTTTGGTTTTCGCGTCGGTCACAAGACCGACGATCACAGCCTTGCCGAGAACGGGCCCGGCGGCAACTGTTACAACTGCCACCAGCTGGCTACGGACCGTACCGGCGGGAACATCGGTCCACCGCTGACCGGTTACGGTAAGCTGCGTGGTACCAGCGAGCCGATACTCAAGTACACCTACGAAGTGATCTACAATCCCCACGCGTACTTCGCCTGCACCCACATGCCGCGCCTTGGCGCCAACGGGATCCTGACCAGTGAACAGATCAGCCACATAATGGCATACCTGTTCGATCCGGAATCGCCCGTCAACAAGTAGAAACAGGGCAAGGGGCGAACCAAAAGGGTTAGATCGTAGTTTTTACTCTGACCCCAAATTATTCCTCACGGCGGCCGCCTGTTCGTCTCCTGTCTGGTAGTGCGGGACGCGAATGACCAGGCGCCTGGTCCGCTGCCAGAAGCTGTTGTTGCCCTGGATCTCTTCTTCCCAGTACTTGTCGGCGAGCGCGAGGTTGCCGTCCCGGTCGAGCAGGAAGGCCTGCCTCGAGAGCTCGCCACCGAAGATATAAAGCTTGCCGTCGTGGACGATGAAGTCTTCGGCATTGCCGCCCCAGGGAATGCCAAAACTGATACCGTTGGCGCAATAGCCCCCGTATTGCGGCAGGTAGGCCGTCGGGTTCGCATCGAACAGGGCCTTGTTTTCGGCGGACACGAAATGGAAAGTGACGCCCTCGTAGTCACTGCGATACTCGGGTGAGCCCTGTGTATAGCGGTTTTCGGTGAAATAGGTGACCACATCGGCGCCAAACAGTATCAGGTGGTCAGCCGATTCATTGGCGATGCCGTTAATCGGCGACAAATCGCCGCCCGGGTTCTGGGCCTTCATCGCGCCGCAGCCCGACAGCACGACCGCGACTGCGATCAAAGCACCGGCACGGAATAGCGTGTTCCAAGCGTACATAATCAGACCTCTCTGGTTTCGGGGTGGTTCATCCGGGTGCCCTCTCAGCCGCCGTATCCAGCAGCCAGGCATCGCTGACGTCGCTGAGGCCGGGCAGGCTCGCGATATCGTCGACATACGGCGCGGGCCAGCCCAGTAGTGCGCTTGCAAGCTCACAGCGTTGCCTGAGGTCTTCGGGATCACTGCCGCCCAGATGCACGATACCGTAGCGGTGGCTTCCCATCCACTTGAAATCACGCTGGATCTGCCCCGGCAGCTTGGGATATTGAAATAACACGGCGTCGGGGAAAGTCTTCCAGAAGGCACGCAGTCCGGATGCCGCCGGGTCCGGTACCGCGGCTGCACGATCGAAGCTCCGGTAGGCGAAGCTCGAGGCGCAGTTCGCAGTGGGCGCTTGCTTCGCGATGATCGCCGGATCGATACCGTGACTCAGCGCCATAGCCATTGCGTGTGGATTCAGCCCGTCCACGCGTGCATACAGGTCGGAGAACTGGGACGCGAGTCTCGGGTTGAACTCGATAACCTTGATCTGACCGGTGCGCTCGTCGTGTATGAATTCCATGTTGAACAGACCGTGGTTGAACCCGATCGCCTGCATGAACCGTATTGCAATCCGTTCGGCCTGTTGCTGAACTGCAGCTGGCAGATGACTCGGGTAGTCGAAGCGCATGAAGGCGTCCGTGCCGGGGTACATGATGGCATCGACCACACCCAGGCGCCGATAATTGCCATCGAAGAAATAGCCGTCCAGGCAATACTGGCGGCCACGCTGAGGCGCCTCGAGCATCAGGCTGTGAGCCGACCCCGCGGCGGGCAGTCGCC
>CAMYIO010000237.1 GCA_947258515.1 uncultured Ectothiorhodospiraceae bacterium | reverse complement strand
CCTGTAGGAGCGGACCGCGTCCGCGATACGAAACAGCACCCCGCATGCAGGAGCGGACCGCGACCGCGATCCGGAACAATGAACACCCACGCAGGGCTGGGCTACCAGCGCGATCCACGGGATTACAATCCCCCATCAACAATCAGAATTTTCCTACACTGATTGTCGATGGCTGGAGACACCTGCAGCGGACTCAAGCGGTTATCCTGAATGTTCCTATACCCGGATCATGCGCATGTCACTCGCCATCCTCTACAGCCGTGCCTGCGTCGGTATGGATGCCCCGCTGGTCACCGTCGAGGTGCATCTCTCCAACGGACTGCCCTCACTGTCAATCGTCGGATTGCCCGAAACCGCCGTCAAGGAAAGCAAGGACCGGGTGCGTGGCGCCCTCCTCAATTCACAGTTCGACTTTCCGGCACGCCGCATCACCATCAACCTCGCACCGGCTGACCTGCCCAAGGAGGGTGGCCGTTTCGACCTCGCCATAGCACTTGGCATTCTGGCGGCATCAAGACAGATTCCCGACAACGAATTACAGGACCATGAATTTGCCGCCGAGCTGGCTCTCTCCGGGGAACTGCGCGCGGTACAGGGCATCCTGCCGATGACCCTGCAAACCAGCAAGGCACGACGCACACTGGTCATCGCCAGCGGCAATGTTGCCGAGGCGACGCTGGTGAAAGATGCCAATGTGATTGCCGCAAAACAGTTGCTCGCCATCACCGCACACTTTACGCGCAGCCAACGGCTGGATCACGAGCCCCCCATACAAGGGCATGCAGCATACATCGACACGCTGGACCTTGCCGATGTCCGCGGCCAGCAGCACGCACGGCGCGCGCTGGAAATTGCCGCGGCCGGTGGCCACAGTCTGTTGATGCTGGGTCCACCCGGCACCGGTAAATCCCTGCTGGCGAGCCGATTACCCGGACTCCTGCCGGAAATGAGCGAGGCGGAAGCACTGGAAACCGCCGCACTTGCCTCGATCAGCAACCTGCCGGTTGACGTACAGCAATGGAAACGTCGCGCCTTTCGTGCGCCGCACCATACCGCCTCGGCGGTGGCACTGGTCGGCGGTGGCTCCAGTCCCCGCCCGGGCGAAATCTCGCTCGCGCATCACGGTGTGCTGTTCCTGGATGAACTGCCGGAATTCGACCGCAGGGTACTGGAGGTATTGCGTGAACCGCTGGAGAGCGGCCGCATCATGATCTCGCGCGCCGCGCGCCAGGCGGAATTCCCGGCACAGTTCCAGCTGATTGCCGCCATGAACCCCTGCCCCTGCGGCTACCTCGGCGATCCCTCGGGACGCTGTCATTGCAACATCGATCAGATAGAACGTTACCGCCGCAAAATATCAGGTCCGCTACTGGACCGTATCGACATGCACGTCGAGGTGCCGCGCGTCGCGTATAACGAGTTACAGGGACCACCGGGTGAGAGCAGTGCCGTGGTGCGCACACGCGTTGCAGGCGCCCGTGAACGGCAGCAGCGACGCGCTAACACATTAAACAGCCGCCTGGACAACCGGCAGATTGAACAATTCTGTACATTGAATGACGCCGACCGCTTGCTGCTGCAACATGCCATGGAGCGTCTGCAACTCTCCGCGCGCGCCTATCACCGCATCCTCAAGGTAGCGCGCACCATCGCAGACCTGGGTGGCCGTGAAGCAATAGAAGGTGCTCACCTGGGTGAAGCCATTGGCTACCGTCAACTGGACCGCAGCCGCAATCACTGATGCCATTCGGTCACAGATCGCGGACGCGGTCCGCTCCTGCAAGCGCCGATGTATCGTAGGAGCGGACAGCATCCGCGATCTTTGTACCTGGCTGGATGCAGAAGCAGCAACCGTTTCCCACGATCAACTCAGCACGCCGATCTCCGTGTTTGCCTTGCGCAGGTTGCGGCTAAACAGCCGACACATATTTTCCAGCACCTTCACCTTGACAGTGCCGTGATCCAGCATCAATGCATCGAAGTCATCAATATCCAGTTTGTAACAGAGCGCATCCGCATCGACGGTCACGGCCGCGGAACGTTCTGCACGTTCAATCCATGCCATCTCGCCGAATACCAGCCCCGGCGACAGGGTGGCCAGCCGTTTGATTTTTCCATCGGACAGGGTAATCTTGATACTGACCTGCCCCTGGGCCAGCAGGTATAACTGACTCGCGGGTTCGCCCTGCTCAATAATGGTCTCGCCCTGCTGGTAACGCTGTTTCGTCAGCTTGCTGCCAATTACATCAATCTCCCCGGCACTGAGTCCGTCAAACAGTTCAAATGACTGCAGCGGCTTCACAGCGCACGCGACTTCCTCCTCCAGGATCCGGTTTTCGCAATATTCAAGCGCGTAGTCATCTTCATAGCTTTGCCAGGGCGCCCCGTCAGCGGACTTCAGCTTGCTGCGCATGTACTTGCCCAGCGCCGGGCAGGCATCACAATTAGTGA
>CAMYIO010000236.1 GCA_947258515.1 uncultured Ectothiorhodospiraceae bacterium | reverse complement strand
TTAATCCCTGACCCTATTTAATCCCTACGGCATATCACAAATCAAAGACCTGTCCCCGTAAGCTTTTGCAATGCTGGTAAACTAACAATCCTTACATCACCTTTCATTATTTTTTACGAGCTGCTCAGCTGCACGGGGAACAGTCATGTCAGATTCAGGCAAACCGGCCGGGCAAATACTGCAACTGGCAAAACAGGCCAAAAAAGCGGCACGTGAACTCGCGGCGGTCAGCGGAGAGGCCAGGGCCGCGGCGCTTTCTGCCATGGTCGACGCCTTGCAGAACGCTCGCTCCGAGCTTGCCAGCGCCAATGCCGCCGATTTGGAAGACGCGCGCAATGCCGGCTTGCCGCAGCCGATGATTGCGCGCCTCGAGATTACCGATAAGGTGTTCGATTACATGCTGAAGCGGCTCAGGGAAATCGCTGCTCTGCCCGATCCGGTCGGGTGTACGCTCGAGGGTTTTACCCGGCCGAACGGTTTCCGGGTCAGCAAGGTGACGGTGCCTATCGGCGTCATCGGAATTATTTACGAATCACGCCCGAACGTGACCACCGACGCGGCATCCGTTTATCGGAGTCGCTTCGGACCAACATCGTGCTGGCCGACGCCATGGCCGAGGCCGCGTCGCAACACGGCTTGCCCGATCACGCAATCCAGATCATACGGACCGCCGACAGGGAGAACGTACATCACCTGCTGCGCATGGACCGTTACGTTGACGTGCTGATCCCGCGCGGAGGTAAAAGCCTGATAGAGCGCGTGGCATCGGAGAGCCGAATTCCGGTGATCAAGCACTATGAAGGTATTTGTCACCAGTACCTGGCAGCCGACGCGCCGGTTGAACGTGCTGTGGCCGTCAGCGTGAACTCCAAGTGCCAGCGCGTGGAGGTCTGCAACGCGCTGGAAACGCTGCTGGTCGATGGCCAGTCCAGTGAACGGCTGCTACCCGAACTCAAGCGGGCGTTTGACGCGGAAAACGTAACGCTTCGGGGCTGTGCGCGTACCCGTGCCATATTGCCCGATATCGAGACAGCTACCGAAGAGGACTGGAGCACCGAATACCTGGACAGAATCCTCTCTGTTCGGATTGTCGACGGCGTAACCGAAGCCATCGAGCACATCAATACCTACGGTTCCGGCCATACCGATGGCATTGTTACCGATGACATCGCCACTGCGAGGCGATTCGTTGCGGCTGTCGATGCCAGTTCGGTTCTGGTCAATGCCTCGACCCGTCTCTCCGGCGGCGGGGACTATGGCATGGGTGCTGTCGTGGGTATCAGTACCGACAAGCTGCATGCCCGCGGACCTGTCGGGCCCAGCGAACTGACCTCCTATAAATGGATTGCCTATGGTGATGGGCATCTGCGAGACTGATCTGGTTTGACGATGCGGGCCAGGCGACATGTTCTTCATTCTTGCCATAATAAAAGGGGTCGGTGACAAATGATTCTCATTTGTCAACGACCCCTTTTCTCCCGTTTAGTATCTGTCATGCTCTCATTGCTGCTTGTCATGCCGGCAGACAGTTCAGCAATCCGAGACCGCGATATCTGGATCCTGGTGGATACCCGTGAAAAAGTTCTGTCTGTACTGGAAGGCAACAGCGTCAGGCGTACCTATAGAGAAATATCCATCGGTCGCGCCGGCGCCACGCTCAACAAGATCTCGGGCGACAATAAAACACCACTGGGGGATTTTCGCCTGGTGCGAATAGAGCCATCGAGCACATTTCACCGATTTTTAGGTATCGATTACCCCACCGTCGCTGACGCTGAACGCGGTTTACGCGCTGCTACTATTAGCCATGAGCAATACACAGCGATCCTGCAGGCCATCAAGGCCAGGACTATCCCACCCCAGGAAACACCACTGGGTGGTTATATAGGTATACACGGCGTTGGGGCAGGCGATCCTTCGGTACACCAGAACTTCAACTGGACGCAAGGCTGCATCGCGCTGACCAACCAACAAATTGATGATCTGTCAAAATGGGTGTACCTTGGTATGCGGGTAGTCATACGCTGACATATTGAACGCAGGCAGGCTTTCTTGCTCGTGATGCTGTGATAGTATTCGACCCTCTGTAACGGCATGCTCGTTCAGTTTTCAACCATTTAATCCTCAACTCAGGGAGTTACTCATGCAAAGCAAAAAAAACCTAATCGCTTTTATACTGACTGTAATCGCTGTACTCGGTGGCTGTGCTTCTAGCGGTGATATCGAAGCATTGCGCGATGAAATCAACCAGGCCAATGAGACTGCTCAAAGCGCATCCGCCACCGCCGATGCCGCAAGCAGAGAAGCGGCTGAAGCCAAAGCTA
Organism: uncultured Ectothiorhodospiraceae bacterium; assembly: GCA_947258515.1. GTDB lineage: Bacteria > Pseudomonadota > Gammaproteobacteria > UBA9214 > UBA9214 > UBA9214. The sequence continues at coordinate 714 of CAMYIO010000236.1, read as the reverse complement.
TCGCCGAAGAAGCCAAGGTCTCCGCAGATGAAGCCAACAGTAAAATCGATAACATGTTCAAGAAGTCGATGTACAAGTAGCGGTTAACTTATTTTAAATACTGTTACGAAGTGCACGGCTGGGTCTGTTACTGGTCCCGGTCGTGCACACTGTAGCCAATAGCGACCGGCATGCCATCCTGCTTCTCCAGAGCCTCCTTCAGGGCCTGGCTATTCAGAACCAGGGGCCAATGCCTTCTAACCGTGTAAATCAGGTCTGCCGCCGTTTCCACCAGCACGTACGGGTCCTGATGCTTTTCTTCCAGAGGTGGATGAATCTCGATGTACAAGGTATCGAAAAGCCAGCCAATTTTAACCGGCTGATCGACAATTTGTACCGAGGCACCAACAGGCACCAGGGGAAAAAACGTCTCAATATCTTCCGGATACATCCGCACACACCCGTGGGTCACACGCATTCCGACACCAAATGGTTTATTGGTACCGTGGATTAGGTAACCCGGTCGCGCAAGACGCAGCGCATAGCTCCCAAGGGGATTATCAGGGCCAGGCGGTATTACTTCGGGCAATGGCTCTCCGCGGGCCTCTGCCTCTTCTAAAATGGATTTTGGTGGCCGCCAACTCGGGTTCTCGGATTTGGAGAGCACTTTTGTGAAGCCAATTGGCGTTTCCCAGTCCATGCGGCCGATACTGACCGGGTAAGTCAGCACCTGGG
>CAMYIO010000235.1 GCA_947258515.1 uncultured Ectothiorhodospiraceae bacterium | reverse complement strand
TAAATTCACAAGCGAGGTAGTGTGGCTATGCGTCGATGTGAAATCAACCCTGGCGGGAGTGTGTATAAGTGAAAACCCGTAGCGTGAATTTTGGTAAAATAATTCCGCACACCTCAGTTAGGGGTTGCTTCGCAAGCCTGCTTGATTTGAGGTACAGCCCGGGATCGATATCCCGATACAGCGGTATCACTGGCCGATATCGAGCTTGTATTTCTTGGCCAGCGCATAGAATGTCGGGCGTGTAATACCCAGCAGACTCGCCGCCTGGGAGACATTGCCCCTGGCCTGTCCAAGCGCACGCAGCAGGGCATGGCTCTCGGCCTGTACACGCACCTCGCGAAGATTAAGTGGTAGCGGTTCGCTTTCCACCACTTCAAGCTCGAGTCCCTGTGCCGTGATCTGTTTTCCCTCGGCCATGATGACCGCGCGTTTCAGCTTGTTGGCAAGCTCGCGCACATTGCCCGGCCAGCTGTAGGCATCAATGGCATTCAAGGCCTCCTGCGAAAGTGCCAGTTTACCCTTGTGCTGCTGTTCGATTTCCCTGTCCAGAAAGTAATTGGCGAGCACACTGGCCTCGCCTTGCCGTTCCCTGAGTGCCGGTATTTTGATAGTAATTTCACTGATGCGGTAGTACAGGTCTTCCCTGAATCCGCCCTGCCCGATCAGTTCTTCAAGATTCTGATGGGTCGCGGCGACCACCCGCACATCGACCGGGATTTCCTGCCGCCCACCGACACGGGTAATGATCCGTTCCTGCAGAAACCGCAGCAGCTTGGCCTGCAGGGCCAGCGGCAGATCACCCACTTCATCCAGAAACAGCGTACCACCACTGGCATATTCGATGTTGCCCGGTGTCTGTTTTGCCGCACCGGTGAAGGCCCCTTTTTCATAGCCAAACAGCTCACTCTCCAGCAGGGTATCGGGTATCGCGGCACAATTGATGGCGACAAAACGCTCTTTTGCACGCGGGCTGAGGTCATGCAGGGCACGCGCCAGCAATTCCTTGCCGGTGCCACTTTCGCCGAGCAGCAGTGTGGTCGCACCCGTGGGTGCAACCTTCTCGATGGTCTGGCAGACCTGCAGCATCTGCGGACTCGTCGCGACCAGCCCCGCCATGGGCTCCCTGATCTCGCGGCGCGACAGGTCCCTGTTTTCCTGCTCCAGTTCGAACAGGTTATAGGCGCGCTCTACAATAACCCCCAGTAACTCCGCATCCACGGGTTTCTGGAAGAACAGCCAGGCGCCGAGACCGATGGCGCGCACGGCATTCTCGTGGTCGTCGTTGCCGGTGACGACAATCACCTTGATGTCCGGCGCAAGGGCGACGATCTCCTGCAGGGTCGCCAGGCCTTCACTGGCGCTACCCGGGTCTGGCGGCAATCCCAGGTCGAGCGTCACCACCTGCGGCGCGTGGCGTCGCAATTGGGCGATGGCACTCTTGCGGTCCTCGGCGGTGACCACCTCGAAATCGCTGAACGCCCAGCGCAGGGCCTTCTGCAGGCCCGGGTCGTCTTCCACGACGAGCAATGTTTTCTCTGGATGAATCAAGCAAGCGGCTCCCTGTGTGTATGGCCGCTGCCCGTGGACGGCTGCATGGCTGACAGCGGCAGCGTTATGGTCATCCGTGTTCCCTGTCCGGGCGTGCTTTTTACCCGGATTTCCCCACCCAGGCTGTGAACATATTCCCGGCACTCGTAGGCACCGATACCCATTCCGGTATCACCCTTGGTGGTATCAAACGGGCGAAACAGGCGCTCGCGTACAAATTCTGCATCCATCCCGCAACCGGAATCCTCAATCAGGATCTCGCCCCTGTTTGCCTTGCGCAACAGGCTGACGTTTATTTCACCGTCGTCCGCTGTCGCATCCTGCGCATTATGAATCAGGTTTTCTACCACGGAGACCATACGATCACCATCCAGCATAAGCCAGAGGTCCGTCTCTGCACAATTGAACTTCGGTACAGGGCTGCTGGTGGAACGGTTATTCACGGCCTCTTTTACAACAACCGCCAGGTCCGCCACCACCGGCTTGCTGCCTGAAATACCCGTGCGCAACAACTGCATCAACCGCTGCATCTTCCCCACGGAATGCTCCATGATCTCGATGGCATCATCGATAAACTCGGGTTTGTGCTTGTGACGTGCGGCCGTGCCAACCAGCAGTGACTGCTGGGCAATGAGGTTCTTGATGTCATGCATAACAAATGCGGAGAGGCGGTGAAAGCCCTCGAACTGACGCGCCTCGGCCAGCGCCTCCACCGCCTGTAGTTGCGCCAGGTGGCTGGCTGCCTGGGATGCGGCCGTCTTCAACAGGTCCCGCAGTTCCCAGTTAAACGGCACACTGGCGCGCGGTTGCATAATGACAATAATGCCGAGCAACCGGCCCTGGTCCAGTAAGGGCACCAGCAGCCAGGCACGCGGCAGCTCAACGACCCAGTCCGGCAATTCCAGCGGCAGATACAGTTCCGGGTTTTCCTGGTATTCCTCCAGG
>CAMYIO010000234.1 GCA_947258515.1 uncultured Ectothiorhodospiraceae bacterium | reverse complement strand
CTAACCAGAAAGCGAGAACACTATGAGAGACCTGAACTACCAACTCAAGAAACTGTGCCGCCAGTGCCGGGAAGGCAGCTATGCCACCCAGGTCAAACGCGAGCGCATGCTGACCCTGATAGCCAATCAGCTCCACGACCTTGGCTATCGCAACATGGCTGATCGGTCCCTGAAACCAAAACACATCGAGGCCCTGGTCAAGCACTGGTTCGCCCAGGGCCTGTCGATCGGGACTATCAAGAACCGCATGGCCGTGATTCGTTGGTGGGCACACAAGGTTGACAAGCAGAACGTGGTGGCGCGTTCCAACGAACACTACGGTATCCCGGACCGGCGTTTCATCACCAATGAATCAAAGGCAAAGACACTAAATTGCGCCGGGCTGGACAAGGTCCGCGACAAACACGTGCGCATGAGCATGGAACTGCAGCAGGCCTTCGGCCTGCGCCGGGAAGAGGCGATGAAATTCCAGCCAAGCTTCGCCGACCGGGGCGATCATCTGGTGCTCAAGGCAAGCTGGACCAAGGGCGGCAAGGAGCGGATCATCCCGATCCGGACCGAGGAACAGCGGGAGGTACTCAATCGGGCGCGGCGGCTGGCCGGTCTCGGCTCCCTGGTCCCGAGTAGCCGCAACTACGTGCATCAACTCCGCGTCTATGAGGGCAACACCGTGCGCGCCGGGCTGTCCCGTATGCACGGCCTGCGCCACGCCTATGCCCAGAATCGTTACGAGGAACTGACCGGCTGGAAATGCCCTGCCGTCGGCGGGCCGGACAACAAGTCACTGACCCCGGAACAGCGCGAGGCCGATGAACAGGCTCGGCTTACTATCAGTCGGGAACTGGGCCATGAGCGAGAGCAGGTGACGGCAGCGTATCTGGGGCGGTGACACAGCATTCCTGACAGGAGTCAAACGCCCAAGGATCCATTGCAGACTGGAAATACCGGGGCTTTCTGCGCCACAACTATCAAAAGATTTGTTATTTATCCGTTAGTTACCTGCAAACCTCTGGCAATCCGCCATATGTAACGATCTATACATATGGATCCGCTCATATATAGAAAATATACATTTTGTTGAAATGAGAAAGGATTATGTATAGAACGTAACTACTTTCTATACACATGGGTCGACTCAGCTGTGGTGACTCAGATCAGATCTGACAGGCTGTGGAAAAGACTCAAAATCAACAGCTCAACCTTTCTTAGGTTGTATTGTGCGCACCAAGACAATCCAGCCAATGAACAGGTCCTATTAAGCCGCCTGATTCCCTAGTGAACCAAGCTTCTCAAGCGTATCAGGGAACTTACGCACCATCAAAATCAAGGCGGACGCTTGAGCATTAGGTTTGGCACGGCCCTGTTCCCAATTTTCAAGGGTGCGCAAGGATACACGCAGTCGGCGTGCGAAGACCGCGCGTGAGACGTGCAACTGTTCACGAGTATCACGAATTAGATCAGCATCTACTTCCAAAGGTGGCAGGTCTTCCACCTCATGAGAGCGCAGTGTGATCTTGCTTTTTCGATGCGCCTGCATCGACTCGACACCGTCCATCAATTCATCAAATAGCTCACGTTTCTTGGTCATCGTTTATGTCTCCTGGCTTGCAACTCAGCATTAATCGCTTTTTTGAGCGCCTTTTTCTCGTCGGCTGTCAGATCTGATGCCTCGCCTTTATCGTATAGCGTGAATAACCAAATTTGGTGTTCAGCAGTCAGGTAATAATAAATAACCCTCAAGCCTCCACGCTTGCCCTTACCTCTCCGGGGTCTTCCCAACGGACTTTTCGGAAACCGCCCGTTCCAGGCATGACATCACCTAATTCGGGGTTCTCCAATAGAGCTCTCTGTAACGCCCGATATGAATCATCGTTCAAATACTCTGGAAGCAGGCGAGTGAAAAGCGGGGTCTCGAAGAAAACCAGTTTCATTGATTAAATATACGCAGTTTGCGTATATTTGCAATAATTCTGCAGCAGCAAGGAACCTGTAGAGTAAGAGGCAGTGCAATGACCAGCGAATTGTCGATGCGAGCGATTACCTTGATGCTGCCACCGCACACATTGCAGAATTCGATGTCGATATTGAACACATGCTTCAAGCGTTGCGGCCATACCCTGCCCTATGAAGGTCGATTGAGATGTTCTAACGGCTCATTCAAATTTTAGATTTACTCCATGATCATTATTCCATTTTGCGTTAGCCTGCCGATGGGCGCTAGACTGTACAGAACCATCGTCTCGCAAGGATGCAGCTCATGCCCACCGGCACTGCGGCAGGAAGCCGCGACATGGAAGCTGGCGCGTATCGCTATCAACGCCACCAGCCCGAAAACAACCTGCTATACCGGATCGTTGAACGTCATTATCCGGAATTCACCGCCTATCTAGCCGAGCAGGGCGGAATTTTGCCGCGGTATGTTCAGCGCGAATTCGAAGCCTACCTCAAATGCGGTCGCCTGGAACATGGCTTCCTGCGCGTGCAATGCAACCACTGCCACGCC
>CAMYIO010000233.1 GCA_947258515.1 uncultured Ectothiorhodospiraceae bacterium | reverse complement strand
CCGGGGGGGCGCCGGGGGGCGCGGGTTTTCTAGGTGGAGAGGGCGGCTAGAGCGATTTAAAAAATGTTGTAGCACCGCCGCAAAGAAAATTGGTTTGATTGATGCGGGTCACGGCAAGGTCAGGCTGGAGATTGTCGAACCTTGATGCGTTCCACTTGTGTTTTTCCTGAATGAAGGCCAGCATGCTTGCGCCAGAGCAGGCCGCCCCATCCGAAGTCCCAAGGTTCGAGTCCCGGCAGGGCCCACCATCTCCATAGAATTCGTGGACTTATGGCGTTGAGACCAAGAGATCATAGTCTCTTGGTGTGTCTCATAGTGAGGGTGGAATTATGCTGCCGTCACTCAAAATGCGTCCTCAAGTGTCTTAGCACCTTCTAGGCGGCTCATTGATGTGTAACGTGGTCCCTGTGGTGCCTTCACCTTTCCTTTCGGAACGAGTTGAATGGGACCTATCTCTTTCGCCGCCTCTTCGAAGAGCAGAACGTATTTATTTGTGTCCTTCCACTGATCAATTTTATGGACCTTGGCAATATGAGTAATAGCCGATACTGGAGCAACCTGATAAGCAGCAATGTACTTGATGCGTGGAATCATGCTGCTGTGGATACGTATTGCATACCAACAGTTCTCTCCAATAAATCACTGCTGTCCCGTTAACAGAAATAGAAAAGGCTTAAATCTCAATGAACTGTTACAATGTAAGTGCGAGCAAACACTGTAATAGAAGGAGATTTAAGCCTTGGCCCATCATAACACCGTATTTGCACAATTACTCAAATTTGTCCCCAGACATGAATTTGAAACCCTTGCCAACCAGCACCATTGTGGTCGCTCTTTCCGCACTGCATCCAGGTGGTCTCAGTTCGTGACGCTGGCCATGGCACAACTGGCAGGTCGAAGCAGCTTGCGTGATATTGTCGAGAATATCTCCGCACAGGCGCATCGTCTGTATCATCTTGGCAGCGCCAAACTTACTCGCTCCAACTTGTCTCGTATCAACGAAGACAAACCCTATGCCCTGTATGAGGCCTTGTTTGGGAAGCTGCTGAGTCGTTGTCAGGGGATGGCACCCGGCCATGATTTTCGTTTCGATAACCCGCTGTATTCACTGGATGCATCGACCATCGACCTGTGCCTGTCGGCTTTTCCATGGGCTAATTTCAGAACGACCAAGGGTGCGATCAAACTCCATGTTGGTTTGAATCATGCGGGCTATCTCCCCGAGTTTGTCACCATCACTGACGGCAAGACCAGTGATATTGAGGCGGGTCGTGTAGTGGAATTTCCCAGGGGCAGCATGGTCGCTATCGACCGAGGTTATAACGACTACGCCTGGTACAAGCAGTTGACGGAAAAAGGAATATTTTTTGTTACTCGGCTTAAATCCAATGCTAAAACCCGTGTTGTCAGTCGTCGGCCGGTCTTGTCGGGCAAGGGATTGAGCAGTGATCAAACCATCGAGTTCACCGGGGTTCAGACGGCAAGGAAATGTCCTATCCAACTGCGTCGTATCGGTTATCGTGATCCGGAAACCGGTAAGCATTACGTATTTCTGACCAACAACTTCAAACTGGCTGCCAAGACAATTGCTGATATTTACAAGGCACGCTGGCAGGTGGAGCTGTTTTTCAAGTGGATAAAACAGAACCTGAAAATCAAGTCCTTCGTCGGCACAAGCAAGAATGCAGTAATGACACAGATCTGGATTGCCCTGTGTGTTTATCTGCTCCTGGCATTTATCAAGTTCCAGTCGAAGCTGAAGAAAAGTATGCAGCAGATATTGCGTCTATTACAGCTCAATCTGTTTGAAAAACGAGATCTGATGGCGCTCTTGCGAGGCGATCCACCTCTCGATAGTAAAACTGCCATTAATCAAATGGCATTGCTGTGAAAGTTAACGGGACAGCAGTGCTTTTATCCAGGTAATACAGGTGACCGGGAACCACAAAATGACCTCACAGCACTTTCCCATATTTAATCGGGTCGTGAAATCTTTAATATCAGCAGCGTCAGTGCCGGTAAGAACGTCAGGCTGACCATAGCTGTTCCGAGCAGGCCGAACATTACGATAACGCCCACGCCCCTATAAAGCTCTGTACCTTCACCAGCCAAAAACACCAGAGGTGCAAGACCGAACACGGTGGTGAGCGTCGACATCGCGATCGGGCGCAGTCGCGCATCGACCGCATGATGCACGGCTTCCATGGCGTTCATGCCTTTGTCGCGTACGTTGGTCATGGCCTGATGGACGATCAGGATCGGGTTGTTGACCACGGTGCCCATCAGTATGAGGAAGCCCAGCATCGCGATCATGTCGAAGGACAGGTTCAGTTCGGTCATGCCGATCAACGGCAACCATGCGCCGCCGAGGTTGAACAGCCACAGGCCCAGAATGCCGCCGGCGACACCGAGCGGAATCGTGGTCATGATCAGCAGCGGGTAACCCCAATGGGTGAAGATGGCGACCAGCAGTAGGTAGATGATGACGATGGCGACAACATAGTTCG
>CAMYIO010000232.1:1805-4315 GCA_947258515.1 uncultured Ectothiorhodospiraceae bacterium | reverse complement strand
CGAATTCACAGTAGATATCGTGTTCGAAATCGGTGTCGCGCTGATTGGCGCCGCAGTAACAGCGTACATCCTGGGAATTTTGTTGAACCAACAGCAGAAAAACGCCGCAAATTGGCGTGCTGAAATTCGAAGGAAAATTGAAGAACTGCCGTAGCCACAGGGAAGACTTTGAGCCCTACCGAAGGCTCCAACCTATTTCGCGGCACTTCTGGCGTGCTGGATCATGGCATCAACTGCAGGGCTGGCGTTCATTGCCTGTATCGCAATCGACGGATGGTTGTAACTGAACACACGGAACACTTCATCCGTAAATCCTTGCCCGACACTTTCGACATTTTTGAAGTCGAGTTCAATGATTTTGAATTTTTCCAGATTCAGTACGAGACGACGGGCTTCTGAGCGGGAAATGTATTTATTTCCCAACAGCTTCACGTGCACCCTGCTTTTAGAAAACTGGTAATCGAATTCCCGCGGGGCAAACTCATCGAAAATACCCTCGAGTTTTGTCCTTGAATCGCGGCGCACTTCGATTTGAACATGGGTTCCTTTCACATGGCGGCGGTTCGAAACAAATACGTCCTTTAGTTTTCTGTTCCACTCAACTTCAATCCGGTGAGATCGAATGACCAGGACAGAAGCGGCCTTTGACGAGAAGAAAATCCCCTCGCCTGAATGAGCTTCCGGCATCGTGGTGGTCTTGCCTTTGACCAGTTGGAGCAAGGCATCGTGTTCGTCGGGGTAACCGAGTTTCTGCGCGATGGATGAAAATATCCCGATTCCGTTGTCCTTGATTTCAGCGCTGACAGACTGTGGGCCCAGAACAACCGATACCCGCACCTTCTTCGATTCCGAGTGATCTATTGCATTATTCAATATCTCGGTGAACACATACTGAAACACTGTTTCTGCATTGGGAGTCAATGCGTGAGGCAGGTTAAGACTGAGCGCAATACGCTGAAACACCAAGTTCTCATCAAGACCTTCAGTAAGGTGCTCACTGCTATATTGTCTCGGCTTGGGCAGACGGCCCGGAAGTGAGTATTGCGTGTTTCTTGTTGCGCCGGTGCGAACGACCCTGCCTTCGTCGATCAGGCGGTTAAGATGTACATTGAGCGCCTGCCTGCTGATGCCCAGGTGCTTACAGAGTGTTTTGCTACCCGAAGCTCCCTGTTCCTGTAAAAAGGCCATGATCGATTCAGGGGTAGACATCGTAATTTCCCGCAGAAGCGTTTTGTCAACTTTATGTCAAGACTTATAAAATATATTTGTCAATCATTATGGTGCTTCGATCAAGCTTTTGTCAATTTTTTGACAACCAGAATAAATATAATTGTCAACTCAGTGGCTGAATCCGAATGGGGGTTGAATTACTGCTCCGCCATGTCGGAAAGCAATTGCTGGAAAACCGGGTTTTTTCTCAGCAGTTCCCGGCCGCTCTTAATCAGCGCATCAACCTGCTCGTCTTCCAGTGAAAAAGTGGTCGGTATTTTGTTGAGAAAATACCGCAACTGGGGTTGATCGACATCTTCAAAACTGACCGGTATGAAGTAGGAAGTAACCGGTGCTTCCGGCGTTGATAACTGTTCGGCCCACTCAGAGAGGTTACCTTCAAGCACTTCCTGCGTCGCTGAGTTGTATCGATGCAACTGCACCCCGGACATCGCGTTCATGGACTCGAGCATTGAGGGCTGTTTGGTTGTCTTGTCCATTTCCAGAATGGGATTGGTCGATGCATTCACAGAGATCACGACGACGTGCCGTTTGGTCGTTTCCCCGACTTTTTGCATATAGTCGTTTGCTCCGCCAGCTACCTGAATGAGGTCATAGATGGCGCGCAAGCCCATGTTGTCGGTGATACCGCCATCAACGAGGTGAATGTACTTGCGATCCGCCTTGTTTTGAAAGGTCTGCAATCCGTTGTAAAGATCATTCAATTCGGCGTCCTGCTTTCTTTTTTCATCGAAATCCGCAGGCCAGTTAATGCTGTCGCTGCCACATCCGGAGTGGTTTTCAACAATGATGGGATTGAAAACCACGGGAACCGCGGAGGATGCCGTGACAGCACGGGAAATTGGGAAAGTGGAAAGATCAGAACACAGGAGATTGAAGTATTCCTGGATAAAGGAGAATCGCACGCCATAGGCCAGGTCGGAAGCATTGATCACAATCATCGGGCGTCCCGGCTTATTCATATCGGCAAACGTGGCGTCGTGAAACAGAACTTTGTCGTAGTATTCCACGGCCATTTCCGTCCGGCCCTTCGTGCTGAACCACAGAACCGGATTCATCAATCGCCGTCCCAGCGCTTTGTTCATGTCCCGTCGCAGAAACTCGTCTTCGAAGATATTGAAAAACTCTTCGCCGTGCAGCCCGTAAAACGCGGCGGTGAAACTGCCCCCTGAAACCGAACTGATGTGGTCGACTTCGTCCAGCAGGCGAATCTGCTGTCCGCCGGATCGGATTTGCGTGTCACGCAGTTCCGCCAATACACCATAGGCCATGGCGGCAGC
>CAMYIO010000232.1:0-1769 GCA_947258515.1 uncultured Ectothiorhodospiraceae bacterium | reverse complement strand
ACACCATAGGCCATGGCGGCAGCGCGGGTTCCGCCACCAGAGAGTGCCAGCACGAAAGAAATTTCATCCGGTTGCCCACTCATCTGCTTACTTTTTTCAAACGCCCGCAGGGAATATGCCCCCTGTGTGTCCGAGGGATCTGAAGGTGCGTTAGCGACTTTGCCGTAGGATGCACATCCACCCAACAGCAGCAGTGCCGCCACAGAACTGCAGATTCGTGTTGAAATCCACCCCACAGCACGCTCCCGGCTGGGAATCATCAACGATCTGTTTACCTGGTTTTTCATCAGCACAAAATACCTCAATGACATAAAAATTGCTCAATGAAACTTAACTATCTCAGCTATGCAGTTGAGTTTACAAGCGCCCTCCCCTGAGTCCCCACCAAACACCCCCAAATCCCCCTCTTTACGAGGGATGCGTGCGACAGTCCGGCTGCGCTTAAATGATTCTGGATATTCACATTCCGGACAGGGCGGTGGGCACAAATGGAAAAAGCGAAACAGCAGATCGGAGACCGTTATCGGATAAACCTCCGCACCAGGCTCTGCCTCCATTTTGCAGCTCTATTGATGTCCGTGTTGCTGTTTCCAGCTTCTTTACTGGCACAGATCGACCAAACAAACACCCCGGATAATCGACTCAAAGCGGACGCAATCAACCTCAAGATCGAAGCGATCGAGGCGTCCACAACCCTCGATGAACAAACGGCAAGCACACTGGTTGATCTCTACCGCCGGGCCTTGACCAACCTGGAAAGCGCTCGCTCCGAAAGGGCGGCTGCCGAAGAATTGTCAGAATCGGCGGCCAATGCTCCCGAAGAACTGGAACGGGTCCGCCAGTCCATTGAGTTGCTCCAGACAGGCACTGCCGAGGATTCCCTTGAGTTGAGTGCCCAGATGGATCAGCCTGCCCTGGAACAGCTCCTGGCAGACGAGAAAGCGGCCCTGATCGATGAACAGGCGCGCCTCGCCACTCTGCGCGACCGCCAGGCAACAGAGGTGGCGAGACCAGGACTGGCAAGACAGAGACTCGGCGATGCCCGGGTGGAACGCGAAACAACGACAAGTGAGTTGAACGCATCGGCACCGCTTGGCGAAACGCGGGAAATCACCGAGGCACGACGTATGCACCTGGAATCCCGCGCGCAGCGTTTGAGTGCTGAAATCAACAAGCTGGAGCAGGAAATTCTCACCCATGATGTGCGTCTCCAATTGCTTGAGAAGCAGCAGGAACTCGCGTCCCTGAGTGTTGAACGTGCCCGGATTCGCGCCCGCATTCTGGAAGACAGGATCAGTGATTGGCGTAACGCTGAGGCCACGCAGGCTTTGCAGGAAGCAGTAACTACGGGGCAGGACCTTGTCAATCAACATGAACGTGTCCGAAAGCTCGCGGTGGAAAACATTGAACTGGGCGACCGCTTAACCAGAAGAAGCCTTGAAGTCCAGGAAACCTCCGACCAGCGGGACGAAGCCCGCGATTTACTTGGTCGCCTTAATGATGACCTGAATGCGACCAGTAACAGGCTGGCTATCGCCGGACTGAACCGGGCAATGGGTCAGTTGCTGATTGATCAAAAGCGCTCTTTACCCAATTTACGCTCACTTCAGAAGCAAGCCGTCGAACGAGAGCAGCTATTGGCGGATGTCGGCCTTGAGCAAGTGGATTACCGGGAGCAGCGCCGGGCGCTACGTGACATCGACAGCTACGTCGAAAGTATCGTCTCCGGTTTGCCTGCCGGGGAAGCGGAACCACTGCGCGAACAAATC
>CAMYIO010000231.1 GCA_947258515.1 uncultured Ectothiorhodospiraceae bacterium | reverse complement strand
GCCGTATATGAGTCCCGAGCAGGGCTCGGGGAGCGACGTCGACGGCCGGAGTGATCTCTACAGCCTGGGGTGCGTGCTGTACGAGATGCTGGGCGGAGAACCGCCGTTCACCGGACCCACGACACAGACCCGTGTCACCCGGCGTGCTCCGACCAAGCGTTCTGCCGGCCATGAATCGTCAGCCGCGGAGATAGTGGTTTGCACGATGACAGAATATTGACTAATCTTGTAGTAGTCCGTATCGTCTGAAGAGTAGATTATTATTAAATAATAATTAACGAATGCGTGGAAGCTAATAAGGATGACTGCCGGTACTACCCATTATTTCATCGCCATGACCGGAAATTCCGGTTGCCATCACAGCGGATAAAGAAGTCAAATGGCCACATTCCGCATCTTTCGCCACTATATCCCCTCGGCATTTATCTTACTCGGTTTGATCGAGGCGCTTGTCTTTTTGTTGTCCTTTCATGCCGCTGTGTTTATTCGTTTTTCCCATGATCAAGTTGCCATAGACGAATTTATTGGTCCCCTGTGGCCGAAAAGCATCACCTTCGCCCTGGTGATGTTGTTCAGTATGATCGGAATGGGCCTCTATGACCGTGTCACCTCGACATGGGAAGGGCGTACTGCGATGCTGTTGCGCGTACTGGCCTGCTTTATGCTTGCCATATTTCCGTTAAGTTTTATTTTTTATATTGCACCTAATCTATCAGTCTGGCGCGGTCCTGCCTTGCTGTCATTTGTGATTTCACTGCTTGGTATTGTCAGTGTGCGACTGATCTTCTTCGGGGTCGTTGATGCCGCGATCTTCAAACGGCGTGTCCTGGTACTTGGCGCAGGCAAGAATGCCTTCGAAATCCACAAGCTGGAAAATAATCCCTTATTGCAGGGCATTCATGTTGTGGGCTATGTGCATATCAACAAGGATCATGATGTCATTGATGATGCGCGCGTGATCCATCCTGATCGTCCCTTGCAGGATATCGTCAGGGAGAAACAAATCGATGAAATCGTGCTCGCCGTTGATGACCGGCGCAAGGCCTTGCCGGTGCATGAAATTCTGGATTGCAAAATGGACGGTGTTATTGTCATCGATTTACTGACCTTTTTTGAGCGAGAAACCGGCAAGGTCAAGCTGGAACTGGTAAACCCCAGCTGGCTGTTCCTGTCAGACGGATTTCGTATCAGTAACGTGTCACTGGCGTTGAAGCGCGGTTTGGATGTTCTTATCACGCTGTTGCTATTACCGGTTTTTCTACCGATTATGCTGGTTGTTGCCATTGCAATCTGGCTGGAGAGCCGTGGCCAGGGACCGGTCATCTACAGGCAAACGCGGGTTGGCCTCGGCGGCAAGGAATTCCAGATTTATAAATTCAGGAGTATGAGTATTGATGCGGAGAAGGATGGGGTTGCCAAGTGGGCCACAAAACATGATGTGCGCATTACCCGGGTTGGTGCCATCATACGCAAGGTCAGGCTGGACGAGCTGCCGCAATTGTTTAATGTCATCAGGGGTGACATGAGTTTCGTCGGGCCACGTCCCGAGCGGCCGGAATTCGTCAAGGAACTACAGGAACATTATCCTTACTACCGCGAGCGGCACCGGCTGCGTCCGGGATTGACCGGCTGGGCTCAAATCCGGTATGAATACGGCAACAACCATGAGGATGCCTTTGAGAAACTTCAATATGATTTGTATTACACAAAAAACTGCAGCATTTTCCTCGATATGTTGATTATCCTGCATACCGTAGAAGTTGTTTTACTGGGCAAGGGCGCTCACTGAGTCGGGTGACAGGTCATCAATAAACAGTTGCAGACGGTAACAACGATGGTTCTGGTTTTATCGAGTCCCACCCCCTGTACTGCTCTCATTAAAAGCCACCGGGTGTAGCGGGTGGCAAGTATCGGCGTAACTGGCTACGCACTCGCCGCAGTCGCGTATCTCATCTTTACGCTCCTGCTGCTAACCGGTTGGCGGGGAAGGCTGCAGGGCGGGCTGCTGGTGGCAGCGACGCTGGTCACGGCCCTGTGGTGCAGCAGCGTGGCCTTCTGGATGGGGTGGGAGGTGCTTCCAACCGCCCTGGTACAGGGCATCGAGACCCTGCATTTTGCTGTCTGGTGTGCCTTCCTGTCCGGTCTGCTGGGCTATGCCCGCAAGCAGGTGCGCTTCGTCAGCCTGTTGCTTTACAGCCTGTCGGCAACCCTGCTGCTCGGGCCACTGATATTCCCCTTGCTGTCAGCCGGCATCCTGGAGGAGATCTCCTACTCAAAACTGTTTTATCTGGGCTATGTCCTGTTGACCGTGGGCGGCCTGTTTCTGGTGGAAAACCTCTATCGTAATACCCGCGCCGAGCAACGCTGGGGCATCAAGTTCCTGTGCCTGGGTGTGGGTGCGTTATTCACCTATGATTTCTTTATCTATGCCGAGGCGCTGCTATTCGGGCAGCTGGATATGAACCTGTGGAATGCGCGCGGTATCGTGTACCTGCTGGTGGTGCCGCTGATCGGGGTCTCGGTGTCACGAAATCCCGAGTGGTCGCTGGAGATGTTTATCTCC
>CAMYIO010000230.1 GCA_947258515.1 uncultured Ectothiorhodospiraceae bacterium | reverse complement strand
GCTCCAGGAGCGGGCCCAAAAACTTCATACTTCTTATTGGTTATTGGCAGACAGGATCGGTGCGGCAGTCCTTTTGTAACCTGTAACGTTATAAGTTACACTTTGCCATATGATAAGGAGTTTCAAGCATAAGGGTCTTGAAAAATTCTTCCTGAAAGGGACCAAGTCAGGAATCCAGGCCAAACACGCCGACCGGCTAAAACTGATATTGGGCCGGCTGAGCGCATCTGCCAATCCAAAGGATATGGACCTTCCGGGCCTGAAATTACATGAGCTCGGAGGTAAGAGAAAAGGTGTCTGGTCAGTTTGGGTAAGTGGTAACTGGCGCATAACCTTCTGCTTTAAGGACAAGGATGCCGAGGTTGTTGATTATGAAGATTATCATTGAGGTGAAACGATGAAGATGCACAACCCTCCACATCCAGGCGAGATTCTGAGGGAACTCTGTATAGAACCCTTAGGACTCAGTATTACCGAGGTAGCAGAAGCGCTTGGTATAACCCGTAAGACGTTGTCGTCTATCCTCAATGGTCGCTCTGGTATTAGTCCTGAAATGGCAGTTCGGCTTTCCCTGGCTTTTGGTACATCTTCCGAAAGTTGGCTTAATCAGCAGTCTCAGTACGACTTATGGGCAGCTGAAAAGAAGCGTAAAGAATTAAAAGTGAAGAAGCTTTCCGCAGCATAACCCTTATGAGGTGCCCCTACCGACAGCCAGCTTCGCAGGCTGCGGCTGAGCTTTGTCGATATGGTCGGTTACGATAAGAAGCCGGGACTTATTACGCATTCCGACCGCCAGAATGACGGGACTTGTAGGACTGACAACCTTGTCAGTGCGTCATGACAGAAGTCGTAGATGTGACGATATTGATAGTCATGCGGTGGCCGGTGCAGGCATGGGGTCATGCGTTACACAGAGATGGTTATTTCCGACAATCGCGCCGGGGACGGCGCTCCTACAACATAACGATTCGTGACGCACTTGTAGGAGCGGCGTCCTCGCCGCGATGATGTGTTCGCTATTTCACACACTCCGGCACGTGGAATTCATCATCAAGCCCGTAGACCTCATCGAAGGTGCCATCACAGTCGCTGTCGCGGATCACATAGTTCTTTGGACCAATGTCACTATCCCGCGTATCCAGGCTCCAGGCCCAGAGCCGCTCGTTACTGGTAAAGCTGGCGAGGCTGTCGCCGTTTGCATTGAGATACTGTCTGATCCTGGTCTCGTTTTTGCCATCGCCATCACCGTCAGCATCGCGTTCATCATGCAGGTTGAAGCCTTCGAGATCCGGGGGCGTGAACTGGGCCGCCGGAGCGACCTGCGACAGGCCTGTCAGTGAAACCATCAGGATAGCGGTCAGGAGTGAAATGCCTGATGAAGGGTGTTTATTATTAGTCGCGTTCATGGTGAATACCCCGAGTAATAGTGGTGAGTCGTGAAGATTTTCCTAGTGTATAACACCCTTGTCAGCCACAGACCATGCACCGGGGATTTTTTCGCCGGTATTTTCCTTGCAGGCAGCGCCGGGGGCCAATTAGAATCAGCAATCCGATGGTTGATCAGCTGCCGGGACAATACACTCAGTCGAAAGCAGGCGCGATCCACTGAAGAAAAAATCACCTGTAACTGAGGATAAATACCACATGAAACGTATCCAAATACTGGCCATCAGCATGGCCCTGGCCTCCGCTATCAGCATGGCAGGCGAGCCGGTCGAACTCAAAACTGAAAACGACAAAATCAACTACAGCGTGGGTTACCGCCTCGGCAGCGACTTCAAGCGCCAGCAGGTCGAGATGAATTCGGACATGCTCCTGCAGGGGTTTGAGGACGCAACGGGTGATGGCAAACCGCTCATGACAGAGCAAGAGATGGTCACCGTGCTGACGAGCCTGGCAACCCGGGTTAAAGCCGCACAGATGGAGAAGCTAAAAGCACAAGGCACGGAAAACCTCAAGGCGGGAGAAGCCTTTCTTGCAGACAATTCCGGAAAAGAAGGCGTGACGACCCTGCCTAGCGGCCTGCAGTACAAGGTCATCACGGCAGGCACCGGCAAGAGCCCGCAGAAGAGCGACAAGGTCACGGTGCATTACCGCGGGACGCTCATCGAGGGTACCGAGTTCGACAGTTCCTACAGCCGCAACAAACCGGCCACCTTCGGCGTGGGCCAGGTCATCCCCGGCTGGACAGAGGCCCTGCAGCTGATGAAGGAAGGCGACAAGTGGGAGCTTTATATTCCGGCGAAACTGGCCTACGGGGAACGCGGCGCCGGCGCCAGGGTCCCGGCCAACAGCACGCTGGTCTTCGAGGTGGAACTGATCTCTGTGAATTGAGACCAGCGACATTCGCCCTGCCAGCTGATTAACCCGATAATTGCATAAATCCCGGCCTGAACGCTGGTTTCGTCACATGATTTATATGATGAAATGAATATTTCATTTTGATCCTGGGGTTCACCAACAGTGAAGTTCTGGATCAGTGCTGTAGGAGCGCCGTCCCCGGCGCGAATCGCGGCGAGAAGCTTCCGCGTCCTGCTTACGCCCCTCACCTACATCCTGTAGGCGA
>CAMYIO010000229.1 GCA_947258515.1 uncultured Ectothiorhodospiraceae bacterium | reverse complement strand
GGATCCTAATTGCATGCTTCTGAATCCAGGGCAGCAAATGGTCGAAATCACAGGAACCATTCTCAAGCGAGCCAACGATAAACGTATGAGCCGCTTCGGTTTCAACAGCAAGTTTCCAGCCATTGATTCGCAGGAAAATATCGCAGATAAAGAACGCTGCCCGTTTGTTTCCGTCCACAAAAGCATGATTGCTGATCAGGGACTCAAACAACGCGGCTGACATGTGCGCCAGGTCCGGGTAGTAACCTGTTTGTGGCCGAAACAGGGCGCTTTCCAACAAGCCCATATCTCTCAGGCCCGAGGTGCCGCCAAATTTTACAATTAAACGTTCGTGGATTGCGATGGCTTCATCAAGCGATAAGTACTTAATCGCATCATTTGGCAAGACGATACCCTAACGTCTCGTTTTCGTTGATTGAATCTTCAAGATGTGAGAGTACTTCAGGGCGCAGGCGACGCTTGCGTACATAATCCGCGACCGCCTCGGACAAAAGGCCGGCAATGCTTTGATTTGATTCATACGCGATCGCTTGCAGGGCTTCCCATTCGCGTTGTTCAACTTTAGAACTGATCTTTATTTTTGCCATTTAAAGAGAATATCAGGACATATCATGACATGTCAATAATCCATCAATAAAAGAAGTTATGGGGTCAGAGTCAGGTGCCAGAGTCGGCTGACAAGAATGGGGTAGTTTGCCGATTCGATCTGAGGAAAGTTGCCATTGCTTTAAAAGCTGTTCCCTGGCGCCTGTCAACCTCTGGACGCCCAACGGTCCCCTTTTTCTTTGAGAAAGATTCGTCACTGCGCCAACACTGGATTAGTAATGGGTACGGACGAATTTCGCGGCCAGGTCGTCGCTCTGAAGAACTGATGCGAGCAACTCACTACGTGCCGCACTCAAAAATTTACCTTTCACTCTGGCACCTGACTCTGACCCCACAACTCTCCTCTGTTTGGGTGAATTGCGAGGGAGTCATAAGAGTTGACCCACCCGTTTACCCCTCCTATCGGGGGATTCCACATGGCTGAAAATACGGCATTCTTGATATAAGCCAGTTTGATTCGTGGCAGACACTTAAACCCATCCAGTCAATGGGGGAGACCATGTATTTACGCAATCTGATGTTCACAGGCCTCATCTTTGCACTGGGCGCCTGTAGCCCGTCCGGAGATGAGGCGCAGCCCTCGCAGAACCAGGACACCCGTTTTACCCTTCCTTCATCGGCCGTCGTCATTGCAAAAATGCAAACCGTGCGGCCCGCGTTTGAATTTCCCGGACTGACCGAGGCCATCCAGGCGACCGAGACCCGGCCCATGGTTACGGCCGAAATCAAGGCAATACTTTTTGCCCCCGGGCAGATGGTCAATCAGGGCGATCTGCTGGTCGAATTCGACCCGGCTGATTACCAGGCTAAGTATGCGGTTGCTGAAGCCCAGGTAAAAACGGCGAAGGCTGCTGCGACCCAGGCCAGCTCGAACTGGGAGCGAGCAAAGGAACTGAAACCTGACGGCTATATTTCCGAGATGCAGTTCGACGAAATACGTGCCATCTATGACACCACCCGCGCTGCCGTGGCGAGCGCTGAGGCTGACCTGCAAAGGGCGAGTCTTGATCTCGAGCGAACCAAGGTCTATGCGCCCTTCTCCGGCAAAATCAGCAGGCCTAATTACGCTGTGGGTACCTACGTCGTTTCCCAGTCGGCAGTGCAGCCACAGCCGCTGTTCGAACTGGTTCAGGTGGATCCCATTTACGTAAAAAGCGCTCTGGAACTGGGCGCATACAACCGCGCAGTCCTGCTACGCCAGCGACTGGCCTCGGAAGGCAAGGAAATTCCTGAAATGGCACTCACACTAGAACTGGCCGGTAACCAGGAATACCCCTACAGCGGCACGTTTGAAAGCTGGGACAACACCTCTGTTTCCAGCATGGGTACGATTACGGCACGACTGCAATTCCCCAACCCGGACGGCTTGCTGCTTCCCGGGCAAAACGTGCTGGTCAAGGGAGAATCCATCGATGCGGTAGACCGGATTATCGTTCCGCAAAAGGCCGTCCAGATCGATCAGCAAGGCCACTTTGTACTGATCGTGGCCGAGGGCGACGTGGTGCAACGCCGGAACATTGAGGTCGGTATCCGGGTGCGGGATCAGTGGTCCGTTCAGCAAGGGCTCGCCGAAGGCGAGCGCATTATTGTCGATGGACTGCAAACGTTACGTGAAGGAATGTCCCTCAACATTCAGGACGCGGGTTAAACCTGACAACGGATAGAAATCATGGGCCCTCAATTTTTCATTAAAAGACCGCGTTTCGCTCTTGTCATTGCCATCCTGACCGTTTTCCTGGGCTTGCTGGCCATGATAGTCATGCCGGTCGACCAGTACCCCAATATCACCGCGCCCAAGGTCATGGTCCGGGCACAGTATCCGGGCGCTTCGGCCGAAACGGTGAAACAAGCAGTTGCCGCTCCCATCGAGAAACAGGTCAACGGCGCAGAAGGCATGGTTTACATGTCATCCAAGTCATCCAGTGACGGCACGTACATGCTGACGGTGACCTTCGAGATCGGCGTGGATGCCTCGATGGCGCAGGTGGATGTACAAAACAGGGTTAACCTGGCCTTGT
>CAMYIO010000228.1 GCA_947258515.1 uncultured Ectothiorhodospiraceae bacterium | reverse complement strand
CGTTTTCACGGACACTTGGTTAAGCCCTTTTCCTCACTTCGTACTGCATGGGGATCTGATTGCCGATAGCTGAATGCTTACGCTGTCGATTGTAGTACGTTTCGATGTATTCAAAGATGCTGTGGCGCGCCTGTTGTCGACTGGCATACAGTTCCCGATACACCAACTCGACTTTCAGACTATGGAAGAAGCTCTCCATTGCCGCGTTATCGTAGCAGGTTGCCTTCCGGCCCATGCTGCATCTCAGACTGTTCAGGGCAATCAGCCGCTGGTATCGTTTCGAACAGTACTGGCTGCCACGATCGGAATGGATGATCACCGACCTGGGGAAGCCTCGCCTGAACAATGCCATGGACAGGGCATCACAGACCAGCTGCTGGGTCATCCGGGCATTCATCGACCAACCAATGATGGCACGGGAGTATAGATCCATGACCACAGCCAGATATAGCCAGCCCTCTGTCGTCCATACGTAGGTGATGTCACTCACCCACTTCTGATTGGGTGCGCCCGCCGTAAAATCCTGCTCAATCAGATCTGGCGCCACCGGCTTATTATGGTTCGAGTCCGTCGTTACCTTGAACTTCTTTGCCTGAACTGCCTTGAGATCCAGGTGCCGCATGCGCCGCGCGACACGATTCTCACTGCACGGTACATCCAGATCCTGCAAATCATCGGTAATCCGTGGCGATCCGTATCGACCCTTGTGATGCCGATAGATCTTACGGATATGGCCGTCCAGCGCTTCGTTTGATCGCGATCGGGCACTTGGTTCACGCTTGAACCAGTCGTAGTATCCGGTCGTCGATACATCCAGCACTTCGCACATGAGTGTAATTGGCCAGGCCTTCTTCTGCGCATCAATGAATTGATATCTCATGTGCTTTCCTTGGCAAAGAAGGCCGCGGCTTTTTTTAAAATGTCCTTTTCCATTTGCAGCCGCTTGACCTGATTCTCCAGGTCACGAATCCGTTGCTCTTTCGGGGGCAGCTTGCCTTTGCCAGGAAACGCTTCTCCCTCGGCTTCTTCTAGCTCCCTGCGCCAGCGGCCAACCAGCCTGGCCTCGATATCCAAACTCCGGCCTGCCTCCGCATAGCTGTACCCGTGCTCTGTGACCAGTGCGACTGCTTCCCGTTTGAATTCCTTACTAAAACTCCTGCGTTTTCTGCTCATTTGACACCTCGTTTCGAGTCATTCTATAACCCTTAACTCGGTGTCCGCTAATTCGGGGGAAGATCATAACTATTGCTACTACCGCACGTTCAGTTTGGTTTTAGGCGTGTGTGGGGAGGTGGAACACGCTGGTTAAGGTGATCTTTTTAGCCACTAAAATGGGCAATTAAACGACTATAGGCGCGTAAATATCAAGTTATCTACAACCAGAACATGGAGTTGACTTGGTCCGACCTCTTTCCTGATCCCTGACCTGGGCAGGCTCTCGATTGGCCTGGAGGCATGAATTGGTGGAGGAAAGGGTAAAAGAGAGGAAACTTTCAGACCAGCGAGGTAGATTCGGGTAAGATTCCGGTGTGATCAGGGTGAAAAACAGTGGCAACGATAGCTCGATGGGCATGAGTTTTAAGGAAAAGAGCGTTAATTCGTCCTATACTCGTAACGGCGAAATCCGAGCCAATTTTGTGTGGCGGCCCTGGGGCCAGGTTGGCCCTCAGCTGCATCATGGGAGGGGATAGGCGTGATCGTTCTTAATGTGCTGCGAGTTTATGAGGACATTAAAAAATTATGCTGTTTGAAAGTCGCACTTTTTCGGGAGCTCGTCTAACATCTGGAACTCGTCTGCCATTACGGTGTCTCCACAACTATGTATTTGAAACACACGGCTGCGCGTTGGCTTTGACCCTGTGGCATGACAGCTGTCATAACCCTGAGTTGATCTTGTCCGTTGATCAATTTACTACATTCGGACATCCGGACCAGTGGCTGACGCATGAGGCGGATATTCCGTCTTTGTGTGGTTTGTACAAACAGCTGACACAATGAGGATAATTTAATGTTCACGAGCAATCCCTTTTCCGAGCTTTCGGCGTCTATATCACCCGCAATCATGCAGTGGTACGTCATCTTAATGGTCCTGCTGGTCATAGGCGGGACTGTTCTTGATATGATCCATAAGAAAAGTGCACAGTATTTTTTCGAGAATGCGAAAAAAGCGAAAAAGAACGCAAAACGGTCTGTGGGCACGGGTGAAAAGGCATCAATTGCCGTTCAAGTGCTGGTTAATGAGGTGTTAACCTCAGGTGAATTCTGCAACGTAAAACGCAGGCTTTCCCATCTTCTGACCATGTACGGCTTCGTTATATTCGTCGTTGCGACCGCCGTCATGATTTTTGCCTATCCGACGCCGGCGACGCCCACGCCAGCCATCCTGCCGCTACTGTGGCATATCGGCGCACTGATGTTGGCAGTTGGTGGATACTGGTTCTGGTTTTTTATCCGCGTTGATGTGTCTGCGGAAGGCCTTTCGTGGTATCGCTTCGAGCGTACGGATTTGTTTATTGTCTCGCTGCTCACCACCGCGACATTCGGATTAATCTGGTCCTATACGCAGTCGCAGGGCATTGCCGGATGGTCAACCCTGGCCTTCGTTTTGTTCATCGCATCAAGTACGA
>CAMYIO010000227.1 GCA_947258515.1 uncultured Ectothiorhodospiraceae bacterium | reverse complement strand
TTTGTCGATCCCGGGAGTTCACAGCGTGATCCCGAGTGCCGAAGCCCGTGTTGGTCGTCCACTCACGCCTGTCAGCGTTGCCGGCGTGGCACGACGCACTGTGCGACGTTGCGCGGTAGGCGTATACAACTGTTAGTCCTCCGGCCGCCCATCGGGCGGCCGTTTATCGAACGGGAGAGATAGCTGGTTAAGACGATGGTGGAAAGGTAACCGAGCTGAGAATGATGCAGATGAGATGTCGAGTGGCAATCTGTGCACCTCTTACTTTGGTCGGTTTGAGAAAGCCGCGATGCCACCGCAGCTTGCCCTCTTATCAACAGGCAGAGTTGCACTTACAAATTATATTCGCAAGGAGTCCGACATGAAAAAGAAAAGCATTATCCGCTGCGCCGATGGTTGGTTTTGCCATTTTCCGAAGACTGCAGTGGCGATCAATCTCGCCCTGGCCATGGTTACCTCCGTTAGCCTCGCCGATGAACCGGCAAAGAGCGCGGATGAAATAGCGAAGGAACTGTCTAATCCGGCCGGTTCCCTGGCGAGCCTCAACTTCAATCTCCAGTACCAGACCTTCAAGGGTGATCTTCCCGATGCGGATGACCAGCACAGCTGGTCGATGATCTTCCAGCCGACGCTACCGTTCCCGGTTGGCGATCAGGGCCGCAAGTTTATCTTCAGGCCGGCCGTCCCGGTGCTCTTTGACCAACCCGTGTTCGATGCGGGAAAGGGCAGCTTCGATGATGCGGACCTCGCCCTTGGAGATATCACCTTCGACCTGGTCTATGCCGGCAACGATATGAAGACCAAAAAAACAGGTTATCTATGGGGTGTCGGTGGCGCAGGAACACTGCCCACGGCGACCGATGCCGACGTGGCTGGCAAGCAATGGCGACTGGGTCCGGAGCTCTTTGGTGGCGTCATCCGGGAATGGGGGCTGGTCGGCGGACTGGTCAGTAATCAATGGAA
This sequence comes from uncultured Ectothiorhodospiraceae bacterium, assembly GCA_947258515.1. GTDB lineage: Bacteria > Pseudomonadota > Gammaproteobacteria > UBA9214 > UBA9214 > UBA9214. The sequence goes on along the minus strand of CAMYIO010000227.1, from coordinate 1,698 downwards.
TATCGGTGGCTGGGATGACGCGAGCTACAGCGTGATGACCGCGCAATACTTCTATGCCTACGGCCTTGGCAAAGGCTGGCAGATCACTTCCTCTCCAGTCATTACCTATAACTGGCACGCCGACAGTGACCAGGCCCTGACCCTGCCGTTGGGGATTGGCGTGTCCAAGACCACCAAGTTAGGGGAAAAGCCCTGGAAGTTCGCTGCCCAGGTGCAGTACTTCGTCGAGCAACCGGATGCATTCGGGCCCGACTGGCTGCTGAAATTTACCGTCACGCCGGTCGTGCAGAACAAACTGGCGGGTCTCTTCAAATAAGCACGCTCGGCGAAGCACATGTAACAGACCCTGTTGGTTCAACTGGTACTACTGGTACTATAGGAGCACCCGTGCCGGGCATGAATGGCGCCCGTGCAGGAATTATTTTTACAACAATGGGGTTAATAGATCACTGAGCAGGGAGTACCCGATTGCGGCCATACATCAGGGAAATGGCAACGAAGCATCCACATGAGGAGAAGAGTAATGTCTACACAACGAGCAAACAGCAAGCCGGTCGCCTGGCTGGCTGCCAGCCTGATGCTGCTAGCATCCATTATATCCATTACGGCCGCAGCAGACACCGACAGTGATAAGTGGAAGTTTGACGCCGTTATCTATCTGTGGGGGGCCGGCATTAAGGCCACCACGGCCACCGGCGGTGATATCGATATCCCGTTCCACCAGGTCATCAAAGATCTTGATATGGCGTTCATGGGTGGTGTCGTCGGGGTCTCCAGGGGCAAGTGGTCACTGTTCGCAGACGCGATCTACCTGGATATATCTCAAGACGACAGCTTCACGGAGTCGATACCGGTTCTGGGTCCCCTTGAGCTCAATGTGGACATCGATGCGGACGTCACACTGAAATCCTGGATTACCACGCTCGGCGGGGCCTACAATATTGTCGATAGTGAACAGGCATCGGTTAACCTGGTGGGTGGCGCCCGCTACCTGTGGATCGAAGTTGATACGAAACTCGATCTCAGCACTCTTGTGCTGGGACAGCAGATCGATCGGAAGGCTAAGGTGAACCTGTCAGGCCACGTCTGGGACGGCATCGTGGGTGTCAGGGGCAAGATCAATCTGAACGACAACTGGTATCTGCCTTACTACGCAGATATCGGCACCGGCCAGTCCGACCTCACCTGGCAGGTCCTTGCCGGTGTGGGTTACCAGTTCAAGTGGGGTGATGTCTTGCTGGCGTATCGTTATCTTGATTATGAATTCGAGTCAGACCGTGCTCTCGATGATTTGAATATCAGCGGTCCGGCGTTGGGCGCGAAATTCTACTTCTGATCACTTGATCGTTTATCTCGTTTATTTTTAAAGGAATTCGCCAGGTGTATTACGCAAGGTGAACCGAATATCAGCTGATTCTCCCCCAAAATGGGGGATTCGCATGGCCTTCGCCAGTGGCAGAATCGTAGTCGGAAAAATATTTTAGTCAGCACGATCGGTGTGCAGTTGTATCTCAGGTGCTGTAAAGTGCAGCATGAAATACGGCAATTAATATTATTGTTAACCTCTACAGGACGAATCCAATGAATCCAGAAAAACTACGCTCCGTGCTGCTGTTAAGTGCCCTGTTCGCTTTGCCGGTTGTGGTAACAGCAGAAACAGCGCCGGCAGCAACGGCAGAACCAGCGACTGCGGCGACG
>CAMYIO010000226.1 GCA_947258515.1 uncultured Ectothiorhodospiraceae bacterium | reverse complement strand
TTTTAGCCTGAAATGACACGTCTAATAACAGGGTCAGAGAGCAATTGTTTCTAATATTAGAGAATAATGCTCTCTGACCCGTTTTTTTCCGTCCCACTTAATCGTCATCCCGGCATGTTTTTAGCCGGCATCCAGCGTCTTTTCCTAGCCCCTAGTACCTAGCCCCTAGTACCTAGTACCTAGTACCTAGCCCCTGTTCAAATAACCGGGTCACATGTCTCGTAGACTATCGGATGGTTCGACTCGTGCTGAACGCAGGCCGGCAAGCCCCGCCGCGAGTACGGCTGCGGTGCTGGTCAGTAACAGGGCTATTGCGTAGTGCCAGGGTAGCAACCGGCACACCTGTTGTCCCGATTCCAGTTGTGCTGCCATCATGTCGTTGATGACGAGGGCTGTGGTCTGGTAAATCGCCACCGCCAGCGCCCAGCCCAGGACGGCGGTGAACAGCGCCTGCACCATGGGAAACCAGACGATGTCGGCAGTGCGGAACCCTACCAGGCGCAGCACCGACAGTTCCTTGCGCTTGCGGTCTATATTCGCCCACAGGCTTGCGCCCAGTGACAGAGAGAATCCGACCAGGCCGACGATGGCAATCGCCCAGTAGATGGCCGTCAGGTTCCGGTTCATGCGCTGCACCAGCTCGATTTCGGCGCTGCGCGTATGTACGTCCACATTGAGTCTTGCGAAGGCGTCCCGCAGGCCTGCCACGTCATAGATGGTGCGTGCGTAGAGTCGGAAGCCCGGGTAGGTTCGGTTTGTTTCCGCGGGCTCGCCCTCCCAGCCGAGGTCAGGTACTGCCCGCCCGTCCCGGAAATCTTCCAGCGTCTCGAGCAGCGCCAATGATACGAAGGCACCGTCGCGTGAGTACGCCCGTGCGGGAGCAATCGCCGCTACGCTCAGGGGCAGATGCACGCGCTCCTGTTTGCCGCGAAATCGCCGGGCAAGACTACCGTCCAGTGTGTCGCCGGACGCCACACCCAGCTTCTCGGCCGCGCTTTGCGACAGCACTACCGTGGTGGTGCCTTGCGGCAGCGGACTGTCAGGTGGTAACAGCGGATCGCCATGGTCCGAGGCTATTAGCTCCACCGATACGATGCGAGAGGCGTGCTCACTGTTGAGTTCCATGGTTGCAGCGATGCTCCTGGTACGTGGTATCAGGAAGGCGACATCGGGTCGCGCACGCACCTTCTCCAGCCAGGCCTGGTCGAAATAGCCGCTGCCGACGGGGCGAACCTCTCTGTTGAGGGGGTTCTCGATCAGCTGATCCACCATGGCACCGACGACCCCGAACTTGAGCCCGAACAGTACCATCATGGGGCCCAGCACTGCCGCCAGGGCAAGTACGAAACAGGACGACATCAGCCCTTCGTGAAAATAGTCACGGCTGGCCAGCCGCAGAACCTTGAACCAGGAAGCGCCCATGATTCAGCCGGTCACCACGGTTTCGGTGAACATCCTGTTGTGATCACGGATGGTCTCATGGGTAAGCTGACGCAAGCCCAACTGTTCCATGTGCTCCCATGCATGGCTGGCCAGAATCACCGTGATTTCGAATTCCTCCGCCAGGCCGATGAACATGGACATGACCTTTTCGGCAGCATAGGGATCGACGGAAGCGGTAGGCTCGTCGGCGATCACGATGGAAGGCCGGTGAGCGACGGCACGGCCAATGGCTACCCGTTGACGTTCACCGGTGGATAATTTATCCGGCCGTTTGTCCAGGTGAGCGATGATGCCGAGTTCTTCAGCCAGGTGTTCGACCATGCCGTTAGGAGGAAGTCCAAGTACGCTGCGACACAGGTTCATGTTTTCCCGCACCGTCAGGTAGGGGAGCAGTCCACCGGTTTGCATGACGTAGCCGATATAGCGTTTGCGCAGATCGCCCAGCTGGTTGATATTGCCGCTTTTCCAACAGGCATTGATATCGAGCGATTCCTCATCGCGCTCCGGTCTAAAGTGGAAGTCTCCGACCTCGGACGGCTGCAGGATGAAGGCAAGCATGTCCAGCAAGGTCGACTTGCCGCAACCTGATTTGCCGACCAGTGCAATCTTCTCCCCCATGGCGATTTGCAGGCTCGGGATACGCAGGCGAAAAGCCACGCCCTCGGCTTCGCGGGTCTTGACCACATCACGCAGGTGATAGATGAGCGGATCGCCGTCTTGCGATGTTGTGGAATTCACATTACTCAACACGCGGCCCGAAGTCTGGCGGCGCATGCGGACGCCGACACACAAAGATGATCCGGACACGCATCCGGCATCGCTGTTACATATATCGACTGTTGCATAATCGGTACATCTGTTTTGTGCAGCTGTAAAAGAACACAACCTAGGGAAGCATCTCAAGCGGAACCGGGTAGACCGAATCGCCGCCAACAGGTCCGCCGTCAAGACTGACCCAGAGGTCGGTATGATCGTGCAGTGCACGATAATAGCTGACCTTTTCATCCAGGCGGACCTCACCGGTATAGGGAAGATCCTCGATGTATTCCTGAATGAAACCCAGATCGGTCAGGCTGTTACCCTTGCCCGCGGTCGTAGCCGTGGTGCCCCCCAGTTGCTCCGGGCTGCGCGAGACGGTCGCGGCGAGACTTTTCAGCTCGTCGAGGAAGTTTTGCGGGGACATCAGCCCTTCCTCGGCAGTATTCAGCACCTGGGTAAGCACGCCGTGGAGCTCCGAGAGCTGGTCACGAGTGAGCAGTACCCTGACATCCAGGGTCGGACGTTCCGGGTCATGAAAGTCACGGTCGAGCATCCAGGCATTGAACACGTTCGGCACCTGGCCACCCTCGGATTTCTGAAGATACCGCATGCGCAATGCATGACCGAGTTTCGCCACCCGTGCCTGCAGACTCGCCAGCTGTTCGTCATCACTGCTCGGCACGGGCACCGGTGCTGTTCCACCCGACGCAACGATCTGCACCTGTTGGGTAATCTGGCCGGCCAGTGCATCCAGTACCGTGCCAAACGCCGCAATATCACCGGTGGGTACACCGTAGTACAGGCTGCCGATATCCGGATAATCGGCAAGCTCGCGATATTGCATGGCGCCTTGAGTGTGATCTGCCAGAGGGGCTGGCGTCAGCAAATGCAGTACGAAGATTGCAATGCCCTTGTCGAGGGCCAGTTGCCGCAGGCTGGCAGCACCCAGGCCGGTGCTGGAAAACGGATCGTCGGCGTCACGCGCGCCTGCATCGGTAACCAGCACGATATAGCGCGCATCGTGGCCC
>CAMYIO010000225.1 GCA_947258515.1 uncultured Ectothiorhodospiraceae bacterium | reverse complement strand
GTATTCCAACTGTCGAGCAGGGTCAGGATGACACCGAGCCAGATCCAGTGAAGCGGGATAGTCCTGGACCTGGCGTAGCCCATGAGGAAGAAGAATACAGGGGCTGCCATACGTCCGAAAACACTCCACCATGCCGCGTCGTCAATGAAGAAATATCCGGTGTGGCCAACCACAACAAGAAAGATGGCGAAAGTTTTCAACCAATCGGAGTTGTCAACGCTGTTTTGTAAGCGCTTCAAGTCGTTGGTTTCAATCATTTCCTGGGCAAGTCTCTGGCAAGTACCTGTTCCACGGGGCTGCCTTCGTAGGTGGCGGTTGGCAGATGCATCTCCTTGAGCACCAGGCACAACGGCTCCAGGGTCGTATCCGGCTCGATAACAGCACCACCCATGACCGTCGCGCCAAAGTTAACGGCACTGCCGTCCTGGATGTCAGTCAACTTCAACTTCAATATCATATTCTCAAAGGTATGAAATTGGAGAAAACCGGTAACAACACAGTCATCACCGAATTTTAACGCGTTCCAGTCGGAAGCCTGCATGGGCGAGCCAATGATGGTACGTTTGCCTATCCTGCAACCCATCCAACGTAAAATGGGATTTGCAAGTACGGTCCCTGCTGCAAGGCCAAGGGAAATCCTGCACCAGGCAAAGAAACAGTCCTGCGCAAAAAAGTAGCTGAAGTGCCGCCATGACCAGAAGGGTGTCGAGTGAGCAGAACCCCAGTGACTACCCACGAGAAATTTCTTGATCACAACGCAGGCCATCACAAGGATAAACTCTGTGAGTATCAGGGCAATGAACGCACTGGTGAGCAGATGCCCGCCCAGGCGCAAAAGGGTGCTATACAACATCACGTAAACAAGCACATTGGCAATACGCAGTATTCCGATACTGAAAATGTCGTTCAGGAAAACACGCGCAAGGAACAATGGCAAGCTGGGCAATGTTTGAGTTTCTTCATCTACACCAACGTTAGCACTCGCAATTTCTATTGGCGGGTTTCCGACAACAGTGAGCGGCTCACCCGACCGTGACTGCATCTGTCGGCGAAACTGTATGTCGCTTACCGGTGTTGAGACACCCAACAGGAAATTGGTTGGAAGTTGCCCGCACTCCGCCACGCTGTTATTGCCGCTAAAGAAATTCAGGGGCATATCAAGTGGGCGAAGCACGGTGTGTTCTGCACCATAATCGAGCATGTTCGTAAAGCAGCCATTGGACCAGAACACCTTGGCGTCCGCAGTGGCCACCTCCGGTACCAGGTTGAACATAACATCACACTCGGCGGCACCGAGACGTTTAAACCGTACACCCGCGAGCGCGCGCAGGTATTGCCCCGTGATGGTCCAGGTCCACTGGTGCTGAATCCGGTTCAGCTTTTTCATCCTGTAGATCAGTAGAGCACATTTGAGTCCGCGCGTGGGATACAGACCTGGCGATGCCGCTGTGAAACGCAGAAAGACACTGCCGAGTATTGAGATCAGGACGATACTGACCCAGGTCGTTATTACCGCATAAAGACCCATTTGCCACAAAATCTCCGGTATTGGCGTTATTTTGAAATAATTACTGGCCAGTGCTGTCTCATTGACCGGGATAAAACTAGTGGCAAACCAGGTGACCAGGGCAGTTGGAGCAACGACAAGACAGAACTCGAAGACTACCTGCATGAGAACATTCAGCGTCTCCAGTAACCAAAGTGACATCCTGTACCGGCAGCTAGTCGCTGTCCGTTTTAATTCCGTACAACGACCACTAAATCTCGCCGGAGAGCCTTCCCACATCTCCTGTGCGCCCACATCACTGAGGATGGGGGTAAACGGTCTGATCCGGCTGCCGCGACCCACTGTGACGTCATTGGCGATTGCTGCACGCATACCGATCTTGCAACCGCTGCCCAGATGTATGGGACCGGTATGCATATCCTGGGCTACCCACCTCAAAGTATGAACATAAGCCCTTGCCTGGATGGCAACATCGTCCTCGATGGTGAGCAGATCCAGGGGCCCGAAAAATTCCACGTCATATGCGCACTGGAAATTTTTCCCCACCCTGGCACCGAGTCGGCGCAGCACATATGCCATGAGTGGCGCACTGCGAAACAAGGTGCCCAGCGGTCGCAGCACCGATTGTTCCAGCCGCCCGATACACCAGGTGCGAAGGTGCATCCTGCTCCACTTGGGATATATGCCCGGTGTGACCCTGTTCCTGTATATATGACCACCCATGAAGAGCTTGATCAACATCACCCAGAGCAGGTTAGCGAACGGGTAGGTTAGAGCAACCAGGTATCCCACGAAGCCAACGGCGATGAACTCCCAAAGGTAAGCGGTCATGAAGAACTCGCCAATTTCGTTAAAGGCAACCAGCGCCAGAAACCCGATGATCGTTGGCGCATAGAGCAGTGCAAGGAACAGCATTTGCAGGGTAGTGAAGACTCCGCTTGAAAGCACTTTTGCCGCTGCCTCATCGCGCAAATTTTCATGTTTATCAGAACCGGCGTTTTTCACTGGTGATTCGGGAGCCAGGTCCAGACTCCGTTGTCGACTGACTACCTTGCGTGCAGTGTTGCAGTCACTGAACAGCGCCCGCACCGGAATTTGCCAGCCTGCGCTTTGCAAGCGCTGAGCGAGCCGGGCGATAGCGATGGAATGCCCGCCATAGTCGGCGAATACATCATCCCATGCCAACGAGGTCTCGAACA
>CAMYIO010000224.1 GCA_947258515.1 uncultured Ectothiorhodospiraceae bacterium | reverse complement strand
TTACGACCAAGATTCATCTGATAGCCAATGCCATGGGGTTGCCCGTCAGAGCAGAGATCACCGGTGGCGAAGTGTCTGACTACAAAGGCCATGATGTCCTTGTTGATGAAGACTTGCCAGATGCGAAAGTCTTCATTGCCGATAAGGGTTATGACTCCGATCACATTCGCGCCACTGTAGAAAAGCGCGGCGGTGCATCTGTCATTCCGTCCAGATCCAATCGAAAACAGGCCATTCTGATCGATGGGTTTGCCTATGCATTGCGCAACCAGATTGAGCGTTGTTTCAACAAACTCAAATGTTCCAGGCGTCTGGCAACACGATACGACAAAACAGCAGCAAGCTATCTCGGCTTCATCCACATCGTTGCAACTCGACTTTGGTTCAGGAGTTTGTCAACATGACCTAGGATACTTCGCCAAATTCAGATACCATTCAAGCTCGCGCGTATGCACGCGTGGAACTTTGGTTCAAATCTGTCTGTAGAAGGAACTGATCATGGCGGAAAGCGTCTACAAAGTAATCGAACTCGTGGGCACAAGCACGGAATCATGGGAAAAAGCGGCGAAAGCGGCAGTCGAAAAAGCCGGCCAAACTCTCCGAGACCTCCGGGTCGCCGAAGTTAGCGAACAGGACATGGTTCTCAAAGACGGGAAAGTTGAGGCCTTTAGGTCGAAGGTCAAAATTTCCTTCAAATTTGAAGGCGATTGACTCACGGTTCATAACCGGAACGCTAGTTTGTCCAACAGTCTAATACAGGTTCATTAAGACCGCCTATCAGGTGTGGGTAGGGATTCCGGCCATTGTTGGAATGGTCTGCCTACGGTCTCTGGTCTTAGGCGCGGCTTAAGTCCGTTGTAGGGGGGCAACAGCGGACATTAAGCTCGCCAGCATGCGGCTGTTCCAAATAACGGGACGGCAGTGGGTCATTTGGTCTTGCCCGTATTTGGTGCGCAGTTCAAAAGGATCCGGTTGCCACTCGAAAGCAGACGCAATCTGCATAGGTCCGAAACTTCCGTTTAGTGCCAGAAAGAGACATTATCTTGGATACTTCGAGAGCCGTTCTCGGGCCAGGTGATGTGCTTCGGCCGCTGTTGCAGGGGATGCCTCCCTATGCGACAACTCCTGAGGTGCGCTTCAAGGGTCCAGGGGAGCATCTTGGATGCCCATTCGGGAGTCGCCGCAATCACCGATGGCAGCTTCAATCACCAACAGTCTTGAGTTCTTCAAGCCCTTGCTATGTAGGCTGAAGTCACCACTTGGCCACCTAAGCCCCGCTGTTGCGGATGTGGTCTAGTGGACAAGCCTTCAAGCAAGACATTGTTGTCATCTTCATCTGGCAGCTCATGCGTCCATACCCGGAATTCTGTAAGCTCGTATGCGCCGAACGAGGTCATCATTGCGACGTCTGATGCATCGTGGCCTCTGACCATCAGGATTCGACCAATTCTCGGCACATTGTAACGGGCATCGAAAGTGTACCATTGGCCATCCAGGAACACCTCAAACCAGGCACAGAAGTCATCGAAACCAGCGTCCGGAACACCTATGTCACCCAGATAGCCACTGGCATAGCGCGCCGGTATATTCATGGCCCTGCACAGGCTGATTGCCAGATGGGCAAAATCCCTGCATACGCCGGTCTTTTCGGACAGGACATCACTAGCCGTTTTGTCGGGTCGGCCAAATTTGTAGTCAAACGTAATAATCTCATGAACAAAATCGCAGATTGCCTGTACTCGCGGCCAACCTGTCGGGGTTTGACCAAACTGCTTCCACGCGAACTCTCCCAGCAGATCTGAATCGCAATACCGGCTGGCCATGAGAAAGGTGAGAGTTTCGTTTGGCAACTGCTCCAGTTGCAGCTGCTGTGCATGAGGCAGGACTCTATCTGGCAGTCCGTCCACTTCGACAATGCAGTCTGACCAGAATTTGGATACGCCAACGGGCGCTGTTACACGCGTTACTCGGTTGCCGAACAGGTCAACATACTCATTGATATCTTGCGAGTGAGAACTTCTGACTTGATCAGATCCGATAATCCTCCCTGCAAACTGGCTGTGCACAGACAGGGCGAGCAGCATTGGTACAGGGGTAGGGCAGGAGACGGTAATCTCAAAACCAATCCGGATCAGCATTACAACCATCCTTGTTTGCGAGAGCAATACCGACCATGGTGCCGCATCACCAAAGTCATTGCTATTTAACAGCCAATTCCGGTGGCCACAAAGGTTCCAATGCCGACAGCCATTCGCATTCTTCACACTACACGATATCGCTACAGCCAACCGGTAAAGTTTGGAGAGCATCGGCTTTTGCTGCGGCCCAGGGATGGCCACGATCTTCGTCTTGTGTCTTCCGCAATCTCGATCTCACCTCAAGCTCATCTGCGCTGGCACTTTGACACTTTTGGTAACTCTGTCGCTACTGTGACGTTTTCAGAATTGTCTGAGCTGCTTGAAATTAGAAGCGAACTATTAGTCAGGCGGTTTTCACATGAGGATTTTCTTGCCTCTCCCGACCGCATTGGCAGCCTCTATCCAGTTACATATGCAAGTGAGGATCTGATTGACCTGGCACCGTTTATTGCGCTGGAACACCTGGAAGAAAGCGCTGCACTTGCGAACTGGCTGGACAGGACATTTGTGAGCAGACCTGATGAAGTACTGGCTTTTCTCCGGCAGCTGTCTGATACGGTCAACAAGAACTTCGTCTAT
>CAMYIO010000223.1 GCA_947258515.1 uncultured Ectothiorhodospiraceae bacterium | reverse complement strand
CTGCTGGCGCGGCTCGATGAACTACACGGCACACTCAGTGGTCCTGCCACAAAGAAGCTCTGTGAGCGTGCCTGGCAGGTTTTCAAGCAGGCAGAATACCAACGTCTTGCCGGCATCTCAGTCTCGCACCTCTACAATCTGAGGCAGTCGACACCCTATGTTCGGCAACGGGGAACGGTCGACAAAACGCGTCCCGTTCAGAACAGCATTGGTGAACGACGCAAACCCAGACCTGTTAGACGACAATTAACCTGTCCGGTCAGGCGACAATTATCTTGACCGGTTGAGTGTAAATAACTGATAAGTAATTTTTATCCTGGAAGGAGAAAATACTTGTCTGGTAAGCACATCACTCAATTACAGGAGAGTCTTTATATGAAGAGTCGTCAGGCAGGTTGCTCGCAAGAGACATCGGCAGCAAAAGCAGATATCAGTGTCCGTTCAGGCCGTCGGGTCGAGAAAGGTGAGCGCCAGGCAACAAAAGAACGTGATTGGCGGACGCGCAAAGATCCATTGGAAGCGGTATGGGAATCGGAGTTGATACCGTTATTGGACAGAGAGCCTTCATTAACAGGCATCACCTTGTGGGATTACCTGGATGAGAAGTATCCAGAGCAATATCCCGAGTGTTTACTACGCACGCTGCAGAGGCGAGTCAAACACTGGCAAGCCACACAAGGCCCGAAGAAAGATGTCATTTTTCGCCAGTCTGTTCCAGCAGGTCACCAGGGGCTCTCTGACTTTACGCATCCCAATACGGCCATCACGATAGCCGCTGAGCCTTTCAAGCATTTACTTTATCAATTTCGACTGGCCTATAGTGGTTGGCGATACGTCCATATTGTACAGGGTGGTGAAAGCTACAGTGCGCTGGCCGGTGGTTTGCAAAACGCCCTGCACAAGGTGGGCGGTGCGCCGAAGGAACATCGTACAGACAGTCTCAGTGCGGCTTATGTCAATGCGGCGCAAAAACAACGACTGACGGAAGACTATCAGGCGCTATGCCAGCATTACCAAATGAGGCCCACGACCAATAACCTGGGAGTCAGTCATGAGAATGGTGCCATCGAGGCGCCGCATGGTTCGTTAAAGCGTCGAATCGAACAAGCCATCAGGCTACGTGGATCCGCTGATTTCTCGAGCATCCGTGCTTATCGTGGTTTTATCGATCACATTGTGGACAAGCTGAATAAGCGCTGTAAGGGCCGGTTAGCGGAAGAGCAGCAGATCTTGATGTCGCTACCTCGGCATCGATATATTGATTACGCCGAACTCACCGTCAAGGTGACCACCAGCAGTACACTAGCGGTGAAACGGGCATTATATACAGTGCCTTCCCGCCTCATCGGTGAAAATGTCAGGGTCCACCTGTATCACGATCGTTTGGCATGCTTTGTAGGGCAAACCCGCGTCATCACGCTACCCAGAGTCTATCCCGCTACGCCGGAAGGAAGAGCACGGCGAATAGACTACCGGCATATTATTCATTCCCTGGCAGCAAAACCACAAGCCTTTCGTTTTTCACAGTTTCGGGATGATCTCTTACCCAGTCCCCAATATCGCCAGCTATGGATGTTGGCAGAACAGCAGTTTACACCGCAGGAAGCCTGCAAGTGGATGGTTGCCGTTTTACGATTTGCGGCTGATTATGACTGTGAAGGTAGCCTGGCTTATGAACTGACACAGCAGTCAGAGCACGGTCAATTACCCGATTTAAAATCCCTGCAGGCGAAGTATTTACAGCACACTGAGCCACCGGCTATCCCCGTACGCCAACATCAAATAGCCGACTATGATCGGCTGCTGACAGGTCAATGGAAAGGCCAGGAGGTGAGCTGTGGTTGAGGCACTCCCCATGATGCTGAAAGAGCTCAGGCTGCCTGCCTTTGGGCAACATTACCGGGACTACCAGGAACAAGCCATTGAGCAATCGTGGGGGTATGGTCAGTTCCTGGCCAAGCTCTGCGAGCAAGAAGTCGCCCGACGTTATCAGACAAGGATCCACAACTGGACCAAGGAGGCGAAATTACCCCGTGGTAAAAGCTTTGCCACACTGGCCATCAATGAGTTACCGAAAACGATCCAGCAAAAGGTGATCGGACTTCGTGATAACACAGTATGGGCATTACAGGCAGACAATGTTTTATTGATTGGCCCTTCTGGTGTCGGTAAATCCCATATTGCTGCTGCCCTGGGGCTGCATCTTATCGAACAGGGTATCCGGGTGAAATGGCTACAGGCCACAGCACTGGTGCAGCTATTACAACAAGCCAGGCAGGATCTGGACTTGATGGATGTGATGAGCAAGCTGGATAAATATCGGGTGCTGATCATTGACGATATTGGTTATGTCAAAAAAACAGACTCAGAGACGCAAGTCTTGTTTGAATTTATTGCTCACCGCTATGAAAGCGGCAGCCTGATCATTACCTCGAACCAGCCATTTAGCCACTGGGATCAGATCTTCCCGGATACATTAATGACGGTAGCTGCCATCGACCGCATTATCCATCACGCCTCGATTGTTGAAATCGATGGCGTTAGCTACAGGAAAAAACACCAGAAGAAAACGTAGTATTTTTGACCCATTCAACCGGCCATCATAATTGTCGCCAAACCGGACAAAGTAATTGACGCGAGATAGTTTGCCGAGGAACACCGTGAGACCACAGCCATGAACCCAATGAACAAACTCGGCTTCCTCTCGATCATTTTCATCGTCT
>CAMYIO010000222.1 GCA_947258515.1 uncultured Ectothiorhodospiraceae bacterium | reverse complement strand
GCGGCACCGATCAGGCCGCCTGCGGCAGCTCCGATACCGGCTCCCATCGCGGTCTTGCTGGCTTGCTTTTCACCGGTGTAGGGGTTTGTTGTACAGGCACCGAGACCAAGCGTCAGTGCCAGGCTGATGGCCAGCAGTGACTTGCTGCGGATTGTGTGTGGGGCAGATTGGATCAGGGGGGAATGCTGGGTCATAGGTGCTCCATTGCTGAGGTCAGGTGTTATGAATAAAGTAGTGAACTATGCATCAAGATGCGGCTATTTTATGTGCTCGGCTGCTCAATTGTAATCTTTATTAGTGCCATAGAGTACAAGAAGTTATGCTGCATTTCTAAGAAAGCCCTGATTCATTCTCAATATCCGCGTATTCCTGTATTGCACTGTCTGCCTTGAGCGCAGGCACCTGCGCAGTGTTCCTCGCCACCCGGTTCAACATCTTCTCCGTTGTCAGAAGCGTGCGACTGCCCATTGATGCCAGTTGATCTGTTTCATGCTGTCACCCAGCTCTTTCATGGCATCCAGCAGGCTCCGGGTACTGCCAATGATGGCGTATATGTTCCGCAGATCCTGGCTGTCAGTATCACCCGGTTTATTGTCCTGTTGCAGCTTACCCAGTTCCTGTTCAAGTTCCAGCTCCAGTTCCTGTGAAAAAGTTGACTCGGTACTCCACTCATTTACAGGCGTGTCTGTCTGCTCCAGTCGTGCCCATTTATCAAGCAGCCCGCGAATGTGCTGGCGCCATTTCTCGTTAAATGAGACGAGTGCCTGCAACAGTTCGGGAGATTCGGATTCCGCCACGCTGTAGGTCGCCTCCACGCTCTGCAAACGCAGACGGACGGACAGAAGGCTGTCAACAAGATGCTGCACCTTTTCAGGCGTGTTGTCCGGAAACAGCGGGTAGTCCAGATTTTTCACTACATTAGGCAGCCGGATGGATAGCGGCAGGATGGCTGCTTCGAACACACGCTTTCTGCGTTGACGTCCACGTAGCTGCTGTCGCGGAGAACATATGCGGTATTCGTCAATAATCCGGGCGCTTCCAGCCAGAAAATGCTGCACACTGCGCAGCATGATTTTCTCAGGATGCATGGGGCTCAACAGCCGCTGGACTATCACCACGATGCTGATGCCAAGCAGCAGCATCTGGGCCGTCACGATCAGCGCCATAAATGAGTAGGCTTGCTGGTTGTTAATATTGACCAGCATGACAAACATCACAAGTGGCCCAATCTTCAGTATCGGTGAGCGGCCACCCAGGTAAGCAAACACAAAGGTGTAAATAAAGACAAGAGACAGGAGACCGAAACCGGAGTCCAGTGTGGGCATGAGCAGCATATAAACCGGCGCGACAACGACAAACATGCTGAGCAGCAACACCATCAGCAGGCCAAACAGGTTGGCAGGTGACATGACCATCATGAGCCCGAAAACGACACACATCATCGGAATGGCGGGCCCGCCCGGCGGGTTGATGTAGTACCAGACGGCGTAGCCAACGATCCAGCAAATGGCCGGAAACAGGGCCTTGAGGAGTCGTTCAGGATTCCAGGCAGATGGCTGAAAGGGGTCAGTCATTTCTGTCTGACCCGGCAAACGGCTGCCAGGATCGAGATTCGCCAGTACCCGCAATGTCTGCAACAGTTCGCGGCTGCTGCGATCGAGTGAGTACAAATGCGTGAGAAAGTTCGCCAGGGCGGCTTGCTGAATCCGGGTCAGTTTATTGCCGGCTTCATTATCAAGCTGCAGCAGGATTTCTTTCAACAGGACCGTATCATCGAGCATGTATTCGATCGTCGTGGTCTTTTGTTCCTCCCACAGCATGTTGCCACGTTGCAGTCGTTGACCGAGGGTGTCCAGTGCAGACCCGAGTCCGGGAAGCAGTTTCTCCAGGTCCAGTTCGCGACAGTCATTGATACTTTCACGCCACAATTCCTGTGCGCTACCGAATGTTCGCAGGTTGATTCGCAGGATTTCCCAGTTACGCTTCTTCGCACTTACCACGGCTGTATCGGAGTATGCCGCTTGCAGTGTGGCCAGGAGCTGCTGATATTCACCGGCAAGCCGGGTGCGCAGCTCTGCGACTTCGGCTGACACTGTGCCTGTCGAGAGTTGCCGGCGATACTGCTTGAACAAGGCCTGAAAACCATTCCACAATGCCTGTCCCTGTCGTTGCAGGGATGCACCCGAGGTCCGTGGCCAGAACAAGGCGCTAACAATGGTAAACAACAACACGCCTGCCGCTGTTTCCAGGAACCGGGTAGTGGCAAAATGAAATGCCGTATCGACCTTCATGTAACTGGAAGACCACACAGCGACGGCAATCAGACCGGCATTGAACCAGGTATCTGCCTGGCGGGTTGTCTGTATAAAGTAACCGATGAAGATGACGTATACAGCCATGCCCAACAGCATGCCCAGCGGCGACTGCGAGAACCAGAACAGCAGGACGAAACCGGCGAGGGCACCGAGGCCGGTACCGGAGACACGCATAATGCCCTTGTTGAAACTGGCGCCACTGGTCGAAAGGCTGGTGACGATAATCGCCAGTGCGCCGTATTGCGGCATGTCCCAGTCCATGTACAGTGTAAGCCAGTAAAACAGCATCATGCTGAGTGCCAGCTTGAAGGCGTCCTGTAACTGAACCTTCTGTGTCATGAATGACTCAGTCCTGCAGGGTGCGCCGTGCGCACCATGGATTAACCGCTTGCATGTTCTTTTCGGTGCGCACGGCGCACCCTACAAGGGTTCGTTATATTAATCAGAG
>CAMYIO010000221.1 GCA_947258515.1 uncultured Ectothiorhodospiraceae bacterium | reverse complement strand
TGGAAAGGTTGTATTGCATTCGACATAGCACCAACAGATCATCCTTAATATTGTTCGATAACAATATCATACGGCTCGTTCGAATATTTGCACCCTACGGGCACGGCGTATGGCCGAAAGTGTGAGTAGTCATCCCAGACCGGCATGGCTGCTGCAGGTGTGCTTGCGAAGTTGTCTGGAGATAAGGATCTGCCCTGGCACCAGCTTCACGAAGCGGGGAGTTGCGCAGGAATAGTATCCTGATTGCGAAAAAACAGGAATGTGGCTATTGCCGTGATCCAGAACATGACGGTTGCAAATACAAAGAACCAGGAAAACCCGAAGACGATCGGTATAAAGAAAGAGGCCATGGAACCAATGGCCGCACCGATGGAATCGGCGGCAAAGACGCCGAGCGGGTTCTCGGCCGCCGCTTCAAACAGGGCAGGAAAGAAACTGCCCGTAACGAATGCTACGGGGGCGAGCAACGCGAGATTCGCCCACGGCGACAGGCTCGCGTGTGTGAACAACAACACCAGGATGAACAATCCGCCGACGAACTGTAGCAGCGGACGCAGGCGGGGTGTAATGAAGGTACTACCAAGCCCGGATATGATCAGAAAACTGATCGCCCCAAGTACCAATGCATCACGGTAGATATACAGCTTCTTGAACAGTGCCAGGATGAGATAATGCTCGATTACCAGAAAGTTGGCACCTACGAACAGACTTATCAGTATGACCTGTGGAAAAGTCTTCCCGGGAATTTTCGGGTCTCCCCTTTTTTTCAACAGCAGGTACAGAAAGCCGACAAACACTACCAGCAGGCCACCGACCAGCGCGAACAGCTTGCCCACCTGCTGCATGGAAAAGATATGTTGCATGTTCCCCGCCAGAAACGGCTGATCGTCGCTGACGGGCCTGAAGGCGGAACGCTCCCAGGTTTTTCCAAGCTCCACGGGCATGTCGACGAAAAAGGGCGCTAATATCGCACCCATGCTCTCAACGGCCGGCTGGAGATAAAACTCCTGCACCTCGCCCAATGAAGGCAGGCTGTCAGCTTGTCTCGCAGCCATGATCAGGAATTCACCGCGATTCCGGTAGACCCGCACCTGCAGTCCGATTTCCGGGCTTTCCAGTGTGTGCATGTACTGTTCTGTCAGTATGGTCCTGGGATCAAGCACGGATGGATACCAGATAGCCAGCGCCCCCCGCTCCGTCAGGTGGTTGCTGAGCGTCTTGTAGGCTTCGATGGTACGTATCATGTTGCCGGGCTCCAGCATCATCTGTGGATAGCCGCCAACGCTGGGAAGATAGATCAGGTCGAAGCGTTCGTCGAAATTTTCCATGTAGCTGCGTGCTTCGTGATTAACCAGTTCGACACGAGGGTCCTGGTATACATGGTCGAAACGCTCGGCAAGGCTCCCCTGCACCGCCTCAATGACTGCCGGTTCGATCTCGATGGCCATGATCTGTTCGAAATCGTGTTCCGATTTACGCGCATATTGCACCTGGCGGCCGCCACCCGCGCCGATGATTGCAATCCTGCCACCCGGTGGCGCCCACTCAAGTGGCAGCATCCCGATGTTGTGCGCAAAATAGCCGTTGCCAGGCGCATAACGCCACTGAATGATGTCGTTGTAGAAACCGATGTAGTGCTCCATCCCGGTTTTCTGCATAACCTCGACGAAACTGTAGGTGCCCCATTCCTGGTAGATGGTCTCGTAACCCTGGCTGGCATAGGCATGGGTAGATTGCATGCTGGTGCCCTTGTACAACTGCATGAAACCACCCTCGAGCTGTGGCACAAATAGCAGCACTGCAATGGCGGACTGCTGGACAAGCAGCAAGCGGCGTATCCGGACCGGCGGATGGAGCAGCAACATCGACACGGCGACCAGCAGAAACGGGATACCCAGAAGGCGGGCAGCGCCCAGCAGAGGAAACAGGAACTCGGCAACCAGATAGGCCCCAGCCGCACCAAACAGATAAATGGCGTAGACCACCGGCATTCGCCCCCTGAGGTGTCTTCGACCAATCTTGTAGCCGATGTATTCGCTCAGACCATAGGCAATGAAAAACGGCATAAAAAAGGACGTGAAGACAAGCATCTGGACAAACAGTTGCTGCAGTTGAACGTCGAACAAGTGCGCGCGCAGGTAATCAAAGTGCTTGCAGGCAAGTATGGCGAAAACAGAAAAGACCATCGTTCCCTGGAGGATCCACAGCGTTCGCAGAAACGACTGCTTACTAGTACGAAAGAAATAAGCCCCCGCCAGCGCACCCAGTGGAAATCCGATAAACAGCAAGTCGAAAAACAGGGAAGGCATGATGAAAAATGTCAGCAGCCGGAACAGTACAATGGTGAACAGCACGGTGGCGAACGACAGCAGAAATAACACCAGCGGAAGTTTCCGGGGGCTCAACTGTTCTCCGTCTGCATATTGTCCGGGTGACGGCATTTTTCTTTATCTTGCAATGCGGGCTGTTTTTCTGCCCGCTATTGTAATCACAGGGGTGGGGAAAAGTGTAATCCGGTACCTACTCAGGATCCCCAAGGGACCATACCAACATCCAGGCACAGGCGCACGTTCTCGCTGACCGTAAACCTGCGGCTGCGCACGTCGAACTGGTACCGGTTTACCTGTCCTTTACCCTTCAGGATGATACGGTCCGGCAAATTGCCCAGACCCTCTTCAAGAATATCGATACTGACATTGAATACTACCGGCTGCGTTTTGCCGCGCAGGGTAAGGTCGCCGCAGATATAGCCCTGCAGCGGGGCCAGCCATTCAAATGCCCGGCC
>CAMYIO010000220.1 GCA_947258515.1 uncultured Ectothiorhodospiraceae bacterium | reverse complement strand
CCGGGAATCCCGCTGACCCTCGATTTCGATAACAGTCGGTTTGCATCGGGGCAGACGGCCTTCCCCGCGCAGTCACCCGGGCAGCGTTTTTTCGTGACCGATTCAGCCTTGAGCTTTCTGTGCGATATGGGCCAGGGGACGGTTCGTCGCTACTGGGGCTATTCGCGCCGTGCCAGTCATGCGGATGTCGACAGCCACGCCGAATTGATTGCCCTGGGAAATCCGGCAGAGCATGCCCTGATGGCTTCAGATGTAACTGCATGCCAGTTTCAGTACTCGCCTGGCACACCCACACGCAACGCAGTACTCAGCCTGCGTCTGTCGGTCGCCGAGTCGGGTGAGGCCATAACGCTGATGGAACAGGTCAGTGTGAGCAACCTGCCATGATCAGGGTGCCTGCATCCATCCGTGGATTTTCTCTGATTACGACACTGTTTCTGCTGGTGGTCGTCTCCGGCCTGGCCGCCTACCTGGTCAACCTCTCGATCGCCCAGCAGTATTCGACCGCGCTGTCCATCAGCGCGCTGCGTGGGCGGCATGCGGCGCTGAGCGGCCTGGAGTGGGTGGCATACCGGATCAACAATGTGTCGGCCAGTTGTCCCACGATTCCGAGCAGCATGACGATTGAGGGCTTCAACGTCTCTGTGACCGGCTGTGCGGAAACCAGTGTCACCGAGGGTTTGGCCACCTACAGTCTGTTCGACGTTACGGTGAGCGCCGAACGCGGGGCCTTCGGTGACGCCGACTATGTCAACCATGCGATCCGCGCGACGTTGAGGGGCTGACAGTATGAGCACCTTCATGAGAACCATGCGCCTTGTGTCCGTAATCTTTTTATCTGCCATGATGACGGAAGAGGCTATTGCGGTGGCTTGCGATACCGTGTTCAGCAATGCCGTGGGTACCACCACAGGGGGTAGGCTGGATCTTAAGGACAACGCGAGTCTTTCGAACACGG
Source organism: uncultured Ectothiorhodospiraceae bacterium (assembly GCA_947258515.1). Lineage (GTDB taxonomy): Bacteria > Pseudomonadota > Gammaproteobacteria > UBA9214 > UBA9214 > UBA9214. The sequence continues at coordinate 1,870 of CAMYIO010000220.1, read as the reverse complement.
GCGACAGGGTTCTTGCCACCGGTGATCTCAAAATCAAGGGTGGTCCGAACCACTGTGACGGCCAGGCCTGTCTCGAAAGTGGGGCCGATGCGTCCGCGCTGTCCATACCTGTTCACAACACGAACACAGATCTGAAGGATGAGTCCCTGGCTCTGCCGCCCGGGGACCACTACTACAACGATTTCGAGCTCAAGGACAATAATACGATCACCCTCGCGGGGGCGGGCCAGGTGCGTATCCATGTGCTGGGCGACCTGAAGATTACCGATAACGCCATGGTGAATGTCAACGGTAACCCCCTGGACCTGATCTTTCTTGTCGGGGGCAAAGTTGAGATCAAGGACAACGCCCGGGTCAAGGCGATCATCTACTCAGAGGGCAAAACAAAAGTTGAAGATGACGCGGTCCTTGAAGGTGCCCTCGTGGGTAACGGTGCAGAGGTCAAGAACGACGCCAGTATCACCTTCACGAATACGGGCTCGCTCGAAATCAGTGGCGTATGCACCGCCGGCTCGGGCGGCCCCATCATCATCGGACCGCTCAACTTCAGCGTCGAGGTTGGGGAACTCACGGTCATCAACACCTACGACAGGCCTGACTTCACACGGGTCAACTTTACCCAGCAATTTGATTCGCCCCCCCTGGTGTTCACCCTTCCGACCAGGGACGGTGGAAACTCGGCAGCCCACCGCATACGCAATGTGACCAGCGACGGCTTCGACATCATGACGCTCGAGCCGGAGGGTGAAGACGGTCCGCATATCGCGATGTCCCTGAACTATCTGGCGGTTGAGAGAGGCGTGCATGACCTGCCCGGCGGCCGGAAGCTGATCGCAGATAACATCGACACACGCAGGGTCCAGGCATATGCCAACGCCGGCGGTGGAATAGGATGGGAAACGGTCGATTTTGGCGGTGTTTTTTCGCAGGCCCCGGCGGTGCTGGCCCAGATTCAGACCATGGTGAACGAGCAGGAGACCCGGATCCCGGCGAAACCCTCCAGGCCCTGGTTGACCACCGCGGTCAGGGATGTGAGCGCCGCCAACATGAAAATTGCACTTGAGCGCTCGGAGTCGGTGACCGGCAGTGTCAATCAGAATGAGACGGTTGCATTTTTCGCTGTTGAGCCCGTCGGCAGGCTCAGTTTCAAGGACTCCAATGATCAGAATGTGCAAATGGAGGCTATCCGCACCGGCGAATTGTTGCAGGGCTGGGGTACCTGTGCGGCGAACCGCGTCGATTTTTCCCAGCCCTGGGCTCAGACGCCGGTGGTGCTGGCGACCAAGAATACGCGTGACGGGGACGCCGGCATCGGAGAGGGAGATGGTGGCTGGCTGAGGCGTTGCAGCACGTCGACCACCTACACGGAGCTGCAGGTGGACGAAGTCCGAAAAAACAACATCGGTGATCGCAACCGGACACACAGCACCCGCGAAAGGGCCGGCGTGGTCGCGTTCTCCGGTAATTTCGTCACCTCCGCGCGCCAGCTGGACCATTTCAGGATGGTCCACGATGGCCTCGGTATTCCCGGTGTGCCTGAGACCGTCACCATCAAGGCCTGCACCAACAGTGATTGCTCTCAGCTTTATACCGGCAGCGTCACGGTGTCTTTGCAGCCGGTGAACGCCGAGACTTCCTGGTCAGGCACAGGGGTGCTCGCCAATCAGGTGACATTCACCGGCGGCACGCAGATCGTTGCACTCAACCGCAGCAGTGCCGGCACCTTCAATATCGGCCTGTCTGCCACACCGTTGCCACAGAATCCGACCCGCTGTTTTATCGGGACGACCGAGACCTGCTCCATCACCTTTGCCGCAACAGCCTTCGTGGTCACGCTTCCTGATCAGGTGTCTGGTGGATCGTCTGCAGG
>CAMYIO010000219.1 GCA_947258515.1 uncultured Ectothiorhodospiraceae bacterium | reverse complement strand
TCTCCGGCATCCCGGCCATTTACTGGTTGTGGAATGCAAAACGCAATGTTTTCTGGTGCAGGGTGTTTGCATGGCCTTTCGTACCCTGTGAGAACCTGCTGGATAACGCCGCCGATGATTGCGCCAGTAGTGATTCCCGCACAGATCCTGATAATGTTTACCCCGGTGACGGCAGCAACTGCCAGCGCAGGAAAACGTTTCACAGGTTAATCCGTGATACTTATAACCCGATCCTGCAAACGGTAGTGGAGGAATACCGGATTGCCGGTCAGTTGCCAAATGCCGTTTTTACCGACATTTATGCTGTCCGGTTTGAATCAACCCATGTCAATGGTGGTGACTGTTTTCACCCGAGTTCCACGGGACATGCGCTGATTTCCGAAAATGAATGGTGCAGGACGCAGTGGGGCGTCAGTGATCCATCATGCCCGAACTGAACGCAGCACGGGTCACATGTGACAGCATGGTCAGGAGGGCTCGGTGAATAGTCGTTTCTACAAAATCACTATGCTATTGCTGTTAATCCGGCTGGCAACGGTGGCAATAGCTGCGGATGCCTTCCAGATAACGCCGCAAGGTCTGCAGTACAAAGACCTGAAGTCCGGCTCGGGCGAACCGGCCGCTATGGGTGATGTGGCTACCATACACTTTACCGGCTGGCTGGATGCCGCCGGACAAAAGGGAAAGGAGTTTTACAATTCCCGCCGGCATCGCAAGCCGGTGTCATTTGTTATCGGTACCGACCGGGTCATGCAGGGCTGGAACGAGGGCGTGATCGGTATGCGGCCTGGCGGTAAGCGATTGCTCAAGGTGCCGCCATCACTGGGTTATGGATCCAGAGGGGTGGACGACATCATCCCGCCGGACGCGCGCCTGATCTTTATAATCGATTTGATCGACGTGGAGAAACACCCGGCGCATTGAGCGCTTTTATCATCAGGACATCAGGGGCACGAAAAACCGGGCGCCAAATTCAACTGCTTCATCCAGGGTGAATATCTCCCTGTTGTCGGGGTCTTCTGCAAGCCAGTTTTCTGCAATATTACCGTCACGCAGAAACATCATTTCCATGCAGAGGCTGTCGGCACAGCAGAAGCAGGCGTTTTCTGCCCCCCAGATAATGCCGAAATGGATGGCACCAGCCTCATCCTGGTTCTCAATGGTCTTTCCTGACTGTTCTATGGTGACGGGATCACCGCTGACCCTGCAGGTGGATGAAACCTGTGTTTCCATGCCGAACATGGGACTGACCGCGAGGGCATCCAGTGCGCACATGGCATATACCTGGTGCCCGTTGATGCGAACTTTATGCTCGCGCGCATCCATGGTGAAGGGATAGGCGCCCACGGGTTCGCCTTCCGCTGAAAAGACGACCAGATCATGGCTTTTCAGAACGTTAACGGCTTCCTCCAGATCGCTGACATGTGCTGCCATCTGCTCCCTTGTGAGGATGTGCCCCTGTTTGACAAACGAACCAAGTATTTGTTGGTGCAGTGCTTTAATCTCGCTACTGCAGTCCTGCTGTCTTGCCTGCAAGGGCAGAATGCCCGTCAAGCGATTCAATGCGTTATCCACCTTCGCGTTCATGCGTCACCCCCTTGCCTTGAAGGCTTTTTTGATTGTTATTGAATGAACCTCGTTTTCTGAATTATACAGCGATTATACACAGGATAGTGCATGGCCGGACACTGTGCCGTAACCATCATCAGAGCGCGATCGTGACCTCGCGCGCGTCAATCATCTGCTGGATGGCGGCTTCCAGGTCTATCTGGTCCGGGTTCCCGGTACTTTGCTGCATCAGCATCTCAATGATTTCAGGCTGCTCCAGAGTACGGGAACCGCCTTTACCATCCTGGATGTAGGCCGCCCAGGGTACGCACTTGGTGAGTGGAAACAACTGTCCTTCCTGCGGTGAGATGTCAATATTCAGACAGGAGATAAAGAGTAATTGTTTGTCCTGGTATTGATGTGATCGCACAATGGTGCGAAACGTACGGTCGAACTCTGCCTGGGTGTTGACCTGTGCGGCAATCAGCAAGGGTGCCGGGGACGTGACAATCCATGGCATGGGATTGATAAGGTGGTTTTCCATGTGATTGTGCCCCTCCATATCGCCACTGATTTCACGCCGGTAACTGAACAGTTCGGCTGTCAGGTGGCTGCCGATAGCGACGGGTGGGCCGAGCGGCCAGGCGTCGTCCGGTAACAGCTGGCAAAATTCATCGGCTGCAAGATAAACCCGCGAGGTACTCAGAGTTCGCTGCAGCTTCATCGTTCCTCCTACCCTCAGGATCATTTTTTCCAGGTCCAGAAACAGGCCCTCTGTGCGGCGCTCGTCCAGTAACTGGTTATCTATTTTAATCGTGCGTACATCGCCATCCTGGCCGAGGAATATATTGTTCTGTGCAAACCGGTACTCGTCCTGGTACCACTGGAGCACGTCATCGATCTTGCCGCAGGTGGCTGTTTTCTTGTTGTCCGTTGTCTGCAGCCGGCAATAGCTGCCGAAGGCCTCTGTCTCCGGGTCGTATCCGACGTGACTGGCCTGGATGATGACCATATCCTTGCCATGATCCGCATGCGGGCCATGCCGGCCTGTTGCAACAATGCGCCAACACGGCCATGGTTAAACGGGAAGGCTCCGAAATGTTTGGCGATCAGAATGCCGGGATACCCCTGGGTTTCATCAGAACAAAAGGCCCGCGAGGGTAAAATTTTCCCCGGCTCAAATCCTAACGAGAGACAAAAGTTATACAGCCTTGCGATAAAACCGTTGTAGGGAAAGGTGGTCCCCTCAAGAATAAAGTCTTCCAGGGCACCTTTGATGTCAATATTC
>CAMYIO010000218.1 GCA_947258515.1 uncultured Ectothiorhodospiraceae bacterium | reverse complement strand
ACGCGCTGGACCCAGACGCACTACAACTGGCTGGAGTCGCTCAAATTCCCCCATGACTGGCAGCAAGTGGTGTTGCAGGAGTACATTGATGCGGTGAAGACGGCAAGCCAGCGGGTCGCCGATATCACCGCACAGATGGAGCGGGTGTTGCCGCAGTGGTCATTGTCTCCGGTCGTCGATTCACTGGTTGCCCTGCGCGGCATCGACAAGCTGGCGGCGATGGTGTTGCTGGCGGAGCTGGGTGATATCAGCCGCTTTGATTCGCCCAAACAGTTGATGGCCTTCCTGGGTCTGGTGCCAAGTGAGCACACCAGTGGCGGGCGTCGGCGCCAGGGAGCGATCACCAAGACGGGCAACAGCCATGCCCGACGGATGCTGGTGGAGTCGGCCTGGAGCTACCGCTTTCCGGCGCGCCAGACCGCGCACCTGAAACGCAAGGCCAAAAACGCTTCCGACGAGGCCAAGGTGATCGCCTGGCGGGCCCAGAAGCGACTTTGCGGTCGCTACAGCACCCTGCTGCAGGCGGGCAAGAACACCAAGCAGACGACCGTGGCGATTGCACGGGAGCTGGCGGGCTTTATCTGGGACATCGCATGCCACGAGATGCCGAAGGTACAACAGGTCGCACGATAAGCCAGAGCGTACAGAAACCTATTGTTAACAGAACATGTAAAGGAGGTATCAGGCACGTTGAGTCAGGGCATGGTCGGGCCGGTGTGGAGAACCCTTGTTCGGGCTATACCGGCATCGGCCAACGGGATAATCCCCAATGGGGCATCCCGGTCGATGAACCCTGCTACTAGAGAAAGGCCAGCTCCGCGATGCAGTGAAGTCCAGTCGGTAACCAATCCACGCATATCAGCATGATCCACTATCGCAATCTGCCTGGCCGTGTCCTGACACAACGTGCTTGAGAAATAATATGTAATGAATCACCCTATTGACAGGTCAAAACATATCAGCCCAGATCTCTCACCGGTAGTATAGAAAAAGGCTGTTTTTCATGGAATAATGCTTGTGCGAACAAGAGGTTATGGCCAAGGAGAAAAACAGTAAATTCAGACGTTCTGCGTAAAATACTGTAGGTCTGTTTGTGGTCCAGACTGTGTGAAAACTCAGAAATCCCGGTCAACATGGCCAGTTACGGTAAATTTATAGGAATGGTTGTGGTATTGACGGTGTTTTTCAGTCTGGTCGCCCACGGTGTTTCTGCTAACCCACTTGCCAGATTACTGGGAAAAAAAGAGGGTAAGAAAGCAGATTTGGCCTGACGCAAACAACCGGGTCTCCGGAGAACCCGAGGTAGTTCATTTTATCCATTCACTGGTTCGATTACCCATACAAAAACCAACCTGACAAGAATTGAGAAATCGCTCAGTGGTTCTTTATATTAGAACTAAACGTCTGCTGTGGATTGCGGTTCCGCATCCAGCCCCTGTAGGTCCGATTACAGTTCTTTCAAGACATACAGCGACTTTCGCAGAATGTCGCAGTTGTATATGGACTCCTCCTGTTAAGTAAACAGTTTTGTCACAGATATCAGACGCGTACGTATATTCGGCTTTTAGTGGAGACGCTATCTCCCAGCCCTCAATGTATGCGCACCCCGGTGCCTATTTGGGTCGATGGACTCTATGGCCTCAAACACGAGCAGGTTTCACCAGGGTGGATATCTTTATCTGAACAAGGTCTGTTTGCTGAACTCGGTGTGGTTATATCGCTATGCGCACAGATTTATGCTGCGGCAAGTGATTCACCATGGTCTCTGTCATATGCCGCACCCTGCGTGAGTAGCGCCCAGGCGGTGCGTGCATTCTTGTTTGCCAGTGCAACCGCCGCACGGCCATACCCGGCCCGCTGGATCAATGCCCAGAGCCAGCGCTCCTTGGGTGTCTTGGGGTCCTTCAATCGGTGCACGTAGGCGCGAGCCCCCTGGATAAGTACAGCACGCAGCCTTTTGTTGGCAACATACCGACTGATTCCAATCATCACCGTCTTGCCACCGCTGCTGTATTGCTTCGGCGTAAGACCCAGATACGCGGAGAACTGACGGCCATTCACGAACGCTTCGCCGGTACCCAATGTTGCGTACAGCAACACCGAACTGATCGGACCGACACCTTCAAGCCTGGTCAGTCGGTCACAGGCGACGTTTTGTTTCACTAATGTGGCAATCTGCTTATTCAGAACATCAATATCATCCTTGATCGTGATCAGCCGTCCATAGAGCAGATTCAGTGTGGGACGGTAAAGATCAGGCAACTCATTCTCAGCATCCTCCAGTACCTCGGGTATAGAACGATGAAGCGCCGCAAACCCTTGGGGTATCACAATACCGAACTCCATCAGCAAACCACGGATGTGGTTCGACAGCGCCGTTCTGTCATGGACCAGGAGTTCCCGCGATCGCTGGATAGCCTGTATGCCTTGTTGCTCAACAGTCTTCATCGGGGCTTCTTTTATGTTTGGACGGCTGGCCGCTTCTGCAACAGCCAATGCATCGTTTGAATCTGTCTTGTGCCCTTGCCTGAAGGGTGTAACCGCTTTGGCTGGAATGATCTTGGCAGTATGACCATGCGTGTGAGCAATGCGGGACCAGTAGTGGGCCGTTGCACAGGATTCGAAGGCAACCATGCTCGGCTTCTGTCTGGCCAAAAACTCCGAGAACTTCTTTCGTGTCAGCGCTTTGTTCTGCAGCTCTTTCCCGGCCGGAGTAACAACCGACACCTGAATGATATTTTTAGCCAAATCGACTCCAACTACGTTTAAATTGTTCATGTATGGACTCCTCATAGCGTGTTTTGGTCAACACTCAACCTACGTAAGTGGGTTGGAGGAGTCC
>CAMYIO010000217.1 GCA_947258515.1 uncultured Ectothiorhodospiraceae bacterium | reverse complement strand
CGAATCCACCCCGAACATGCTTCATCGCGATCATGTGAGAATCGACGCCTGAGTGTTCCGAAGAACCTGGACGCACATGCACGGCTCCAGTCAGACGGCACCCTACAGGGGTTTAAGCTGCGAGTGCGTAGTTGTCGTCGTTGGCAACTAATAGTTTGCAGATGGTTTTACGAGGTATCCTGCACCTCGGCATGCACCTCAGGTTTCGCAACCCACGTCGAAGCCAGGTCGCCCCCATTGGTAGTCACTAAGATAGCACAGACCCGGAAAAGTTTCGTTCATTGCTTGATTTTTCCGGATCAGTCACCATTTCTCAGAAGTAAGCCTGGTTCATTTATACTAGTTGTGGGCAGCGAGTCCGGGGAAGGAAAGATACCATGATGAGAATTGCACTTTTTCTGGCCACCAACGCGGCCATTCTGGTCTTGATCAGCATTGTTTTTCAGCTGTTCGGCTTTGAGGGTATCCTCGCCGAGAACGGTGTTGACCTGAACCTGCAGGCCTTGCTGGTGATGTCGGCAGTGATCGGTTTTGGCGGCTCGTTTATATCGCTGGCCATGTCCAAGTTCCTGGCGAAGCGGTCAATGGGCGTCAAGATCATTGAGCAGCCGGCGAACAGTACCGAGCAATGGCTGTTCAGCACCGTGCAACGGCAGGCACAGCAGGCAGGCATCGGCATGCCGGAAGTGGGTATCTTTGACGCGGCTGAACCCAATGCCTTCGCTACCGGCATGAGCCGTAACAATGCCCTGGTGGCCGTGAGTACCGGGCTGCTGCGAAACATGTCCTCGGATGAGGTTGAAGCGGTGCTCGGTCACGAAATAACCCATGTCAGCAATGGCGACATGGTGACCATGGGACTCATACAGGGCGTCGTTAATACCTTTGTAATATTCCTCTCCCGCGTGATTGGCCATGTGGTCGATCGGGTCGTGTTCAAAACGGAACGCGGCTATGGACCGGCCTATTTCGTCGTGTCCATCGTTGCGCAGATATTTCTCTCCGTCCTGGCCTCGATGATCGTGATGTGGTTCTCGCGTCGTCGCGAATTCAGGGCCGATACGGGCGGCGCCTCGCTGGCAGGGCGTGGCAAGATGATTGGTGCCTTGCAGGCGCTGCAACGGCAACATGAGCCACATGACCTGCCGGGTGAGTTCGCGGCCTTTGGTATTTCCGGCGGGCTGGGAAGCGGTATCAAGAAACTGTTTATGAGCCACCCGCCGCTGGAGCAGCGAATCGCCGCATTGCAATCGTCCGTCCGTTAACGCGACTAGCCGGTACGAGGGGTCAGGGCGGGTTCCTCCGGGAACAGTTCGCGCAGATCCTCATGTGAAAGGGCTTCGCCTTTTTCCTCGAAACGTTGCCAGATCCTGTCCCAGCGCTGGTCGTCAAAATAAAACCCGGCCGGCAGGATACAAACCGGTTCACGGCGATGGTCGGTAATAACGCGAGGTTCTTTTAGTTTGCCTGCCATGACATGTTCGCTGCGGGTGGTTGCCTTGACACCACGGTAAGGGGCCGACATAGTCTAATGTGGGTGGCAAGAGCGTTACCACAACGTCTGTAATATTTTATAAACAAATTACAAGCAACTGAATATGCTAGAGAATGTACCGCTTTTTTCCGGGCTGTCGGGTGCGGCGCTGACCGAGATCGAGCAGCACAGCATGGTCAAGTCTTACAAGAAGAATGCTATTGTCATCAATCAGGATGACGAGACCTACTCTCTGTATGTGATTCTGTCCGGCAGTGTGAAGGTCTATATCAGCGGAGAAGACGGTCGAGAAGCGGTTCTCAATCACCAGAGCGCCGGGGATTACTTTGGCGATCTCGCGCTGATTGACAAGCAGCCGCGGGTCGCCTCGGTGATGACGACCGAGGCGTCCAGGTTCCTGGTCATCTCGCGCGAGGATTTCATGGTCTGTCTGTCAAAGAACCCCGAAATCGCGATCAACCTCATCAAGCCCATGACCAGCCGCATGCGTATGCTTGCAAAAAACGTCAGTAGCCTTGCCTTGCTGGATGTGTACGGTCGTGTGGCGCGCGTGTTGCTGGAGCAGGCGGATCAGCAGGAAGATGGTGAGATGATCACCGAGAAGATAACCCAGCAGGAGATTGCCGATATGGTGGGTGCCTCGCGTGCAATGGTGAGCCGCATCCTCAAGGATCTCAAGGTCGGCGGTTATATCTCGGTCGATAAAAAACGCATTACCATCCATCAGAAACTGCCGTCGCACTGGTAACAGCTGCACGTCCAATTATAGGCAGGATTGTGCTCAACCCTCCCTGCGGCACAGATACGGTGTTGAGCCAGACTATGGGGCAGGAAAGATAGCCTGAGGGTGGTTTAGTACTGAAAAGCAAGAACTATTCACATTAAGTAACGTAGGTAACCGACAGAAAAATATAACATGTATTCATTGTCTGTTCATGACCAGAGTAACTGCTGTTAGGAAATATACGTATTGATCTTCTTTGTTGTTTTATCGTATTGTTTAGTAATACATCACAGATTTGTTTGGATGTTTAGTATAAAGGGGGGAGGGTGTCCGGCTAACGGGACCTTCGTCTGGAATAATAATTACAGTTAATTGAGGTTCCGCCGTGGCGATGCTAAGGACTAATCCCAGCCGTTTCGTTTTATTCTTTTCCATCCTCCTTCTGCTGGGCATCACAGCCCGGGTATCCTGGTCCATGTTGGCCGAGCCGATGGCGCCAGTTCGGGCTCGAAGATGGTGGGGCTCGACAAGCTACCTGCTTAGTCTAATTACTGCACTGGCAGCGATCCCGCTGCGTCCGGCTGCAGTACAGGGGGGGTAGCCGCATGAATATCGACTGGAATATTGCATGTTTCAAGTCCCGTCAA
>CAMYIO010000216.1 GCA_947258515.1 uncultured Ectothiorhodospiraceae bacterium | reverse complement strand
TAAAAGGGGCTATTGATCCCGCGATCGTACACGTGCTCGATATTGCTCGGCCGATCGGCACATTTTCGTTAGCATGGAAACCACCCGCGTTAACAGAACTTTCCCCTCTTCCAAGAATTTCGGCTCTGTTATCCGCAGCACCCCACATACATCTAGCACTGCTGCACATTCCATCGCAGATTCGCGTGCGATGGCATAAAATCTCTCCTAGTCTGCTGGTCCGACCTTGCCGCATCCTTCCGCAATATTCAGAGGAATGGACCATGATGCCCGTTTCAATTGGTCTACCAAAGAACCATGCCCTTTGGGTCTTGCCTCCAGGACTGTGGCAGCGGTTTTTTATAATCTGGCCAGTTATTGTAGTGAATTGTTTCCTTCAGCGTTTCAAATGGTATACCAAGTGGATCAAATATATTTTCCTTCGCTAATTCTCCTGGTGTCACATCCGAAGTGTAAAAGACCAGTGAGGTAATGAGAAAGTAGGTGAAATTGAAGACCTGACTGTTCTCGGGATAAAGCTGCCACATGACGATAAAACTAACGCCCGCGATAATCGCCCCCACAAAAATGTAAGGCTTCCGACGTCCCCAACGGGATCGGGTGTTGTCGGTAATAAAACCCATTATCGGATCGGTGAGCGCATCAAATAGCCGGGGAAGGAAAAACAGGATCCCCCACAGCAATGGATCCATCCCCAGTCCCTTCACCAAAACGACCATAAATATTGCCAGGGAAGCGGGAAACATCTGGTTACCCAGCATTCCGACACCAAAAGCAATTTTCTGGCCCAGCGGAATTCTATCTTCAGGTGCCGTGGCGTAGTGCTTTTCGTCCATAACTACCCCTCCATCAGGGTTTGAAGTGGTCTACTCAATCCGGACACCGGGTTACGGCTGTAAAATGCCATAATGAGGTGAGAAATGACAACAAAGAAGAGAAAGAGACGTCACTATACAGAAGATTTCAAGCGGGATGCAGTGGTGCTGGTAACCGGCAGCACGGAGCCCGGACATTGGGGACAACCTGATACGCCACAGGAAACGGGTAGTGACGGACAAGGCTCTGGACCGGGTCCCGGGCAAGGTCGGGCAAGCACAGTGCATCAATAACTTGCCTGTTATTTTCGGTGCGCAGTGCACACCCAACTCTGATTCATTGAATTAGTCAGAGCGTCCTTCATTTGTACAGCTACCCTCTTGATCCCGGGTTACTGGATGTCGCAGGTCTTCTTGATACAAGCACAGACCGGGATTTCATCGGCAGATCTTATGTAGCACCTCCCCGAAAAAGTGACCAACGAGCAGCTGTAGGTATGTGCGTCAGGAAACGAGGCCCGTGTACGGTGCCAGACCGCGGTGCATTGAACAGCACCACTTACGTCCGCAACCTTTGCTCAACACCGGTGAAACGGCCTTGTGGCCACTCTCACGGGTGGCTCGCAAGACCTTGTTCTTGGCGTCCAGCACCACCAGTTCCGGCAATTCGAAGGTTTTCGCTTGCCCCTGAAGACACGTACCATTTTCCAGGCAGGCGACGACGTGCGTTACCGCACAGACGACGTTGCTGGAGCCGTCAAGCCCCGCGGCGGTTACCGCCGATGAAACAAACGGTGTCGCCGCAACGGCACAGGCGGCGACAAGTCGCGAGCATTTTCTACTAAGCATGATTTCTCTCCTGGTTAACTATATGCAAAATTAAATAGTTCCAGTGTTCAGTACTACTTGCAACTGAATCCTGTCCCACTCTTTATCGTATTTCCAGTCATTATATGCCGTAGCGTCCAAAGGACCGGTGGCCACTCACCGTTAATGCATGGCCGGAGGGGGGCTTGCCTGGCCCCGGGCCCCACCGAGATCTGCCAGCAGACGCTGATAGTCCGGATCGTTGCGCAACAGCTCGTGGCCGGCCTCGATCAGTCTGTCCACCTGTTCTTCACTCAGGGAAAAGCTGGTCGGGATACCGTTGAAGAACCGCTGCTCCTCCGGCTGCAGGATGTCGATGAAGCCGAGCTGGGCGAAATACGGTGTTACCGGCCTGTCCGCTGTGGACAGCCTCTTCGCCCAGCGTTGCACACTCTGGTCCATCAATTCCAGGGTCGCATCGTTGTACAGGTGCAGCTGCACATTGCTCATCGCACCGATGGTCTCCTTCACCGACGGCTGCTTGTTACTCATGTCCATCGCCGGCTCCGGATTCGTGGAGGCATTGACTGAGATGATCGCCGCGTAGTGTGGGGGGTTGCGGTCGGCTTTCTTGTAAAACATCTGCGCGCCGCCTGTGACTTCGATGACCTCGTAGATCGCACGCAGCCCCAGGTTGTCGGTGATGCCGCCGTCCACAAAATGGGCATACTTGCGCCGGTCTTCCTCGTAGTAGGTTTCCAGCCCACTCACAACATCGCTCAAATCAGGATTGTTGGCCAGGCGCTTCGCAGCTGCCACCATCCACTCGGGTTTACCTTCTTTCTTGCAGTCGTGGTAGTTCTCGACCACCACCGGGTGGAACACCAGGGGGACCGCGGACGAGGCGGTGACGGCACGTGCCACCGGGAATGAGGTGATGACCGAGCACAGCAGGTCAAAGTACTCCTGGACGAAGGAGAAACGTACCCCGTAGCCCAGGTCCGAGGCGTTGATGAGGATCAGCGGCGCTCCCTCGCGCCGCATGTCGGCAAAGGTCGCCCCGTGGAACACATCCTGTTCGTAGAGCCCCACCGCCATCTCGGTGCGCCCCTTGGAACTGAACCAGCGCAGCGGGTTAAGCAGTCCCCGCACCAGGTTGTGCTCGATGTTTTGCGTCAGGAACTCGTCCTTGAAGTCCTCGAAGGTACGCTCCCCGTACAGACCGTAGTAGGCGGAGGTGAAGCTCCCGCCGGAG
>CAMYIO010000215.1 GCA_947258515.1 uncultured Ectothiorhodospiraceae bacterium | reverse complement strand
AAGTCTTATGCAAAAGCATATCATCTGAACAGTGTTTATAAAAAACTGTTACAGAGTAATACCAAAACCAACCGCGTAGCAGACATTGCCAGCCGCCATGGCTTCTGGCACACTAGCCAGTTCTCCAAAGACTACCGTCGACATTTTGGAGAGCTACCCTCAGAAACGCTGAAAACCCGATGAAGATTAAATTTTCTCTGTTACGCAAATAACAAGAACTCAGGCTTTCAATAATTCACATCTTGATAGAGCCATAATCTTGCCGAATTATATACAAGAGAAAAAAGGCCGCCTGACAAGCGGCCTTATATATCAGCAGTTACTGCCGATCGCCAAATTCAGGGTCCATATCCTGATTAAACGGCAGCTGAACCAGATGCTCTATGTATTTCAGTGAATCATTAGAGTATATATTTAATCGCCGAGCATGCTGAAACATCAATATTAATCAAGACTTTCCTGAAATATCGCTCGATCACTCTCACTTGCCCCAATCAAAATCACGCAGCTCTGTCGGGGGATCATGCTGGCTCGGCACCTTCGAAGCTATTACTGGCCGGACGCAATCAATCAGTCGGCAGGGGCCTGCTGCGCAAACGCGACCTGGCGCTGAAGTCAGCGGAAAACTATATACATGAATCCGCCAACGAGGTGGTGACCATTCCAGAACTTTGCAACGCAAGCAATGCCAGCCAGCGCACTCTGGAATATGCGTTTCGCGAGCGATACGGCCTTACACCCAAGGAATACACACTGGTCTACCGACTCAACAATGTGCGCAAACAGCTACGCCAGGCGGTACCGGTAAAGGATCAGGTTTCGAGGATCGCGCAGCAGCACGGTTTCTGGCACATGGGTCAGTTCAGCGCGAGCTACCGCAAACTGTTTGCCGAACGACCCTCCGACACCCTGAAACAGAATTACTACTAAGATCCTTTGCTCTCAGGCCTGCCCCCCGGGCGGGAACTGTTCGAATATCGCTGCGACCGTGGCATTGATATGGTCGGTCAACCGTTGCGGATCCGACAGGTCGGGCAGCGTCTGGGCACTGGTACCGCGCCACACGAGTTTGTCGCTGGCCACGTCGATCACGTCGATCAATAAAGCACCCTGCTCGTAGGTGCGGATTTGCGAACCGGTGCTGAGACCAATGCTGCCGTGACGACCGCGGGTGGAGCGCCCGACGGAAATTCCGCCGCTGACATTGCTGCTGCTGATTCTCTGTTCAACCACGACGTTGTACAGGACCAGGAATTCCGCCTTCGCGGCGTCGACCTGGCTGAACTGGCGCGCCGTGAGCGTGTTCTCGATCGCGCTGCGGATGCGCCGATCGACCAGCTCGTTGCTGCTGGCAATACCCCATTGATTATCTTCATTCGCGTCCCAGGCGAAGGTCTTCAGGCTGGAGAAATCAAAGCTCTGTTCGAAGTCCTGGCTGACCGGGATGCCGGAGCATGCAGAAATTATCAAAAAACTAATGATACTGGTGAGCCTGGCTAATGAACTCATGACTGCCTCGTATGTATTGGTAAAAACTGTCATTAAATAATGCGATTAGCACCTTAGCATACACCCGAAGATTACCAGATGTAGATAAATCCCTTACCAATTACGGGTTAATACGACTAAAGTTTATTGCATCTCTCAACAATGGCTTTAGTATGTCACGATCAGTGCAGCTGATCACAAACAAGCCAATACCTTATATAAAGGATCGTAATAATGAAGAAAACATTTCAGGCAATCATGGTTTTCGCCAGTGCAATAGGAATGATTGCATGCGCGCAGGCAGAGGATAACAAACCCAACATACTCGTCGTCTGGGGTGATGATATCGGCCAGTCGAATATTTCGCATTTCACCCACGGCATGATGGGATATGAAACGCCCAATATCGACCGCATCGCAGAAGAGGGCATGGCTTTCACCGATTACTACGGCGAACAAAGCTGCACCGCCGGGCGCTCATCGTTCATCATGGGACAGAGCGTGTTCCGCACCGGACTCTCCAAAGTGGGCCTGCCCGGCGCCGACCTGGGTATGCGCGAGGAGGAGCCGACCATTGCAGGACTGCTGAAGGCGCAGGGTTATGCGACCGGGCAGTTCGGCAAGAATCATCTTGGCGACCAGGACAGGCACCTGCCGACCAACCACGGTTTCGATGAATTCTTCGGCAACCTGTATCACCTGAACGCCGAGGAAGAACCGGAAAATGAAGACTATCCGGCAGACATGAAAGTTGCCAGCGGAAAAACCTTCAAGGAACAGTTCGGTCCGCGCGGCGTGATCCATTCCTGGGCGCTGCCAGACGGCACGCAGAAGATTGAAGACACCGGCCCGCTGACGAAAAAGCGCATGGAAACGGTCGACGATGAGACCTCCGACCGCGCCATCGAATTCATCAGGGAACAGGAAAAAGCCGGCAAGCCGTGGTTCGTCTGGTGGAGCGGCACGCGCATGCACTTCCGCACCCATGTAAAGAAGGAAATGCGCGGAATTTCCGGCCAGGACGAGTACTCGGACGGCATGGTCGAGCACGACATGCATATCGGCAAGTTCCTCAAGCTGCTCGACGAACTGGGCATCGCGGACAACACCATCGTTATGTACTCAACCGACAACGGCCCGCACATGAATACCTGGCCGGATGCCGCGATGACACCGTTCCGCGGTGAGAAAAACACCAACTGGGAAGGCGGCTGGCGCGTCCCCGCCTTCGTGCGCTGGCCCGGCAGGATCAAGCCCGGCAGCTGGAATACCAAGATCGTGCATCACATGGACTGGCTGCCGACCTTTGTCGCCGCTGCCGGTGAACCCGAGATCAAGCAGAAGCTGAAACAGGGCGGCGTTGAAGCCATCGGCCGTTCCTACAAGGTTCACCTGGATGGCTACAACATCCTGCCGATGCTGACCGGCGAGACCGAGAACAGCCCGCGCAAGGAAATCTTCTATTTCTCGGATGACGGTGACCTGACTGCGCTGCGCTACGAAGACTGGAAGCTGATCTTCATGGAGCAGCGCGCCGAGGCCACGTTCCAGGCCTGGCGCGAGCCGTTCGTGCTCCTGCGGGCGCCCCTGCTCGTCAACCTCCGCCGCGATCCCTATGAGCGCGGGATGGTGACCTCCAACACCTACGACGACTGGTGGCTCGACCGGCCCTACCTGATGCTGCCGGCGGGCGACTACGTGGCCAGGTTCCTGGCGACGTTCAAGGAGTTCCCGCCACGGCAGAAGCCGGGCAGCTTCACCATCGGGGACGCCACCAAGGCGCTGACGCCGCCGGGGGGCTGATCTCCGCGCCTTCTCGAGGAACCTCCGCCTGGCCGATCTCCGGCCCGTCGGAGCCTCACATCCGCCCATCTCCGCCCCGTCGCCGGGGCTTGCAGCACGACGAGGGCCCGATTCCCATCCGCACCATATCCGCACCAGCCCAGCCC
>CAMYIO010000214.1 GCA_947258515.1 uncultured Ectothiorhodospiraceae bacterium | reverse complement strand
AGAAACCGTGCCAGTAGAGGATTTACACTATGATATCTGCAAGCTGTTACGATTATTTGAACCTGTGTGAATAACACATATATCAATCAGGTATTGACCGGAGAATCTATGATGAACATTCGAATTGAAAACTTTCCACCAGGTGTCACCGTCGACGAAATTAGGGAGTTTCTGGGAGACAGTGATGATATAGAGGATATCCTGATATCAGACGCAGGCGACAGTGATGATGTCATCGCCGTGCTCAGGGTGAAAGCCTGTCAAACCGGCGCGACTGGAATGGCAGAGTTTATTGATGGTAAATTTTTCAAGGAAAGGCGTCTGTCGGCACAGGTGATGACGCATTTAAAAGAATAATCCGGATTCGAATCACTGATAAACATCACAGGTATCTAACACGTTTGCCTACGCATATTGCATATGAAATGGTCAGTTGTCAGTAATAAACTGCTTTACGGCGGGTTTTTCAAGCTTTACAGGTTTGAGCTCAAGCACGATTTGTTCGATGGTGGTGAAAGCCCTGTACTGACAAGGGAACTGCTCGACAGGCACCATGCCGCGGCTGTGCTGCCATACGACCCTGTCCGCGACGAGCTTGTGCTGATTGAACAGTTCCGTATCGGCGCTGCTGAAGATGCGTCGGGTCCATGGGTAATGGAAATTATTGCAGGCTTGCTCGAACCCGGCGAAACCGCTGAACAGCTTGTTCACCGTGAAGCAATGGAAGAGGCGGGCTGTATAATTGCTGATGTTATCCCGGTACATCATTACTATTCCAGCCCTGGAAGCAGTAACGAAAAAATACAGATCTATTTTGCCCGTACCGAGACCGAAGGCCTCGGTGGTATTCATGGCATAGACGAAGAGGGCGAAGACATCCGTGTTCACGTTGTCAGCAGCGACACGGCTTTCGACTGGCTTGATCAGGGACGCATTGATTCGGCTTTGCCCATCATCGCATTGCAGTGGTTTCGCCTGAACCGCGATAAAATCCGCAAGCAGTGGCTGGAAGAAATATAATAATGTAGCCGCAAAAAACGCAAATGACGCGAATGGTTTTATAAATTCGCAGGCCGGGATAAGGCTGTGCCGTTCCCGACAAGTTTGATCCGCCAGCAACGCTTCGCTTATGCTGGCCTACGACTGCTGGTACTCCCTCACCTCAACTCTCCAGGGGAGAAGGGCGAATATCGTCATTGTTTTTCCTTGCCCCTCGTTACTCGTCCCTTGTACCTGTAATTATTCTCTGCGTTCTCTGCGCCTCTGCGAGAAAGGATGCGGTATCAGGTTAATCCGTGACGCGCTTTGTTCTCTGCTTCCTGCTTGCTGAACTGCAGGAACCTCGGCAGGAACTTGTCCCAGTCAATGAGGTGGGAATCGAGCTCGGGGCCGTCTATGCAGGCATGCTTGCGCACCATCTTGCCTTCGATCGTTACCGGCACCATGCAGGCGCCGCACATGCCGGTGGCGTCCACCATGATCGAATTCAGGCTCGCCACCGTTTTTACACCGTAAGGTTTGGTGAGGTCGCTGACTGCGCGCATCATCAACGGTGGACCGATCGTCACCACTTCGCCAATCGTGCGGCCGGTGCCCGCTTTCATCTTGTCCAACATCTCTTCCAGCGGGCCGGTGACAAAGCCATCGATGCCGAAACTGCCGTCATTGGTGGTGTAGATGACATCGAGCAGCTCAGGGTATTCCGTCTGCAGCAATCCAATGCGCTGATCCGGTTCGGCCCAGAACATCAGGTCCCTGGTACGGAAGCCCGAAATCAGGGTGACATGATTACCCATGCGCAGATGTTCGCGCATGATCGGATAGACCGGCGGCAGTCCGACGCCGCCGGCGGTGAACACAACGGTCTCGCCGTTTTCGTAGCGATGCAACTGGCTGGGCAGGCCGAGCGGGCCGGCGATGCCGCTAATGACGTCACCGACTTCCATCTGGTTGATCATCATCGAGCTGCTGCCCAGGCTCTGTATCACCAGGTCGATGGTGCCCTGGTCTGCGTCCCAGTCTGCCAGTGTCAGCGGGATCAGTTCGCCTTTCTCCCATCCCAGCACACGTACGAACTGCCCGGCCTGGGCCGACTTAGCGATCAGCGGCGCGTTGACGACAAACTCGACGATGCCCTCCGCCAGCTCGATCTTCTGCACAATCTTTTTCGGTGCCTGTCCCTGTTCGGTATAGCGCTCCGCACTGGCTACCAGCGATTTGATTTCGCTCGCGGAGAACGGCACCTGTCCGGCGATCTCGCGTGCTGCTGCCTGGCCGTCACCCGCCGCCTTGATCGCAGTGGAACCGCCACGGTTGGCATCACCACCGGTATAAACATCATCGATCGAGGTCTCCTGAGAGTTTGATTTGACCTCGATGGTGCCCCACTTGCTGGTCTTGAGTCCCGGCTCGGCATCCTTGACGATAGGGTTGGAGGCATTGCCCAGCGCCATGATCACCAGGTCTACCGGCATCTCCTCGGTTTCACCGGAGGCCAGTGGTCGCCGGCGGCCCGAAGCATCAGGCTCGCCCAGTTCCATTACATCGAGAATCGTGTGGCTGACGAAATGGGTCTTGTCGTTGCCGATGAACTCACGCGGTGAGCGCAGTACTTTAAGCTCGATATCTTCTTCCAGCGCATGGTGCAGTTCCTCGATACGTGCAGGCATTTCATCCTGGGTACGACGGTAGACGATGCTGACCTTGCCTCCCAGGCGCCGGGCAGTGCGGGCCGCGTCCATCGCGGTATTACCGCCGCCGATAACGATAACCTGCTTGCCCCTGACTTCCGGCAACGGCGTCTCGTAGTCCTCCTGGTGCGCCTTCATCAGGTTGACGCGGGTGAGAAACTCGTTGGCCGAGAGTATGCCGTTCATGTGCTCGCCGGGAACGTTCATGAAACGCGGCAGGCCCGCACCGGTGCCGAT
>CAMYIO010000213.1 GCA_947258515.1 uncultured Ectothiorhodospiraceae bacterium | reverse complement strand
CTCCAGATCACACCAGGGAACGGTAAGTTAAGGGCGCTTTCCTGACCTTCACCGGAAATTCCTGAGTAATTTACACGGATGACCGGTGTCGCCCACATGCCGGACATACAGCATTTATGCATGTAGCTCAGGAAGGTACTGAAGTCGGACATTCGTGCTCAGCGCTATCGGCTGCAATCTAGCCAAGATGGGTACACAGGCACCCTTACATGAACGATACGTTTCGGCATATTACTGTTAATTGACACGATAGGCCGCGTCGGTACTATTACCAATAGTGCGGATTCCGCCAATTACACTCTTATACGTCACAAAGGAAGTAAATGAGTCCGACGATACATAGGGAGGGTGGATACCGGTTCTTCTTCTTTTCCCGAGAGGAATCCCGACCCCATGTGCACGTCTATAGTACTGATGGGGAAGCGAAATTCTGGCTTGAGCCCAAGCTGGAGAGTTGGCGAAAGCCTACCGATTGACTAAGATACAGCTGAAATCTGTAGAAGCCATCATTCAGGAGCATTCCGATGAGTTCAAGGCCGCATGGAATAGTCACTTCAGGGATTGAGATTACTAATATCTCAAGTCACGGCGTCTGGATGCTCGTAGGTGATCGTGAGTTGTTCATGTCGTATGAAGATTTCCCCTGGTTCAAGGATGCGCCGGTTGGGAAAGTATTGAATGTTGAAGAACAAAGTCCGGGGCATTTCTATTGGCCCGATCTCGATGTCGATTTGGGAATAGAGGCTATCGAGAATCCTGAGAAATTTCCGCTCAAAGCCAAGTGACGTATAAAGTCATTCCTTGCGTTACCTTGGGTTCGATGGGAATTTGAGAAGCGTAGAAATAGTCGGAGAGAGCAGGCTGCGCTGATCAAAGAATGGCGTAAAGCAATTGGACCTTACCAGGCAATGCGATCACATCTTCTGCGGATTGATCACCACCCTCAAAGAACCTGACCAGGAAGTCGTGGTGAGCGGCGTTAACAGGCGCAGTAACAGACACACACGATGCTGAAGATCTTCCGGGCGCAATCGTCCCAACAACGCACCGGGTAACTGGCTGACATCCACCGGCGGGATGAAGCGGCCCCTGTTCGCCTGCCAGCAACGACTGGCCGGGAAGATCTTGCGCCACCACCGACGCCAACGGGCGAGGGTCTGTGGATAAAGATCGAGTTGCTCAATCAACTGCTGCCGACGCTTTGCGCTGAGGCCGTGTTCCATGGCCATCACCAGAATCACCAGGGCCCCCAGATAGACCTTGCGCCCGAGAAAACGCACCGATGGTGGAGTGCAGCGACGGCGGCATCCATCGGCGGCACAACAAAAACTCAGGCGGCTCTCACAGGACTCATCCAGTGCACAACGGATCCCCCGGGGCTTGCGTGGATAACAGGCACTGTGCAATACACCACCACACGAACAACCACCGGCCTGAACTTCGGCAGCGATATCCTGATCGATCCGGAACAAAAACTGATAAAACCTGGAATCATTGAAAAATGCATGACACACTGGACTTGCCTCCCTTTTTTCTTGGTCGAAAAACAGGAGACAGCCCCCTCGGATAATTTTCAAGTTATTTGAGGGGGTTTTTCTTTATCCATCAGATAATGTGATCAAAAACAGGGGTAAACCCATCAATTATTTTGCTCACTCTCAAATGGGGCACGTTTTGGGATGCCGGAAATTCCCATGGCCGGGTGCTGGGCAAGAACGGGAGACGACGTTATCACGAACTGGCCGAAGCCGAATGGGGCAAGGTCAAGCCGCTGCAACCGGGCGAAGATACCCGGGACAAGTACGGCAAGCGTTCCCGCATCACGCATATTATGGAGAATCTGGCTCTTCAAAGTGGTGACATTGAAGCACTGGTTGCCGTCATGAGCCGGGACCTGTCATCAAGCTATGATTTTTTCAGGATCGCGGAGGCTTATCGAAAAGCACGCAAGGGCAACAAGGCGCTGGAGTGGGCAGAGAAGGGGGTAGAGGCCTTTGGCAAGAAGACCGGGGAACTGGTTACCGCCACTGAAGAAGAGGCAAACCTCGTCGACGCAGGAGGCGAAGATGATGAATTCATTCCCGACTGGCAAAGAGAAACACTACCCAAGGTCAGGGAGGTGCTCGAATCCGATGACTTTGTAGCCCTGCCGGACAAATTCGAGATCCATGAATATTCGATCATGGAGCGGTTCTGCCTGTCGTTATCCGATGAAGGATTGCAGGATGAATTGCTCCATACCATCCGCGGCAGCGGCGCCTTTCGCCGTTTCAAGGATGCAATACACCACAAGGGCATTCAGGACGATTGGTATCGATTCCGTGATGAAAGCATAAAGGACATCGCGATCGATTTCCTGGAGTCGGAAGGAATTGCCTTTGTAGATGATGTTGCCGGTCAGGCAAATTGATCTGCATTGTCTACAGAACTGCGCGGATAAGGAGGGCGGGGAGGTCAGTTACCGGATGCCGCTGGATTGAAATGTGTGCTCACAACCTTTTTTATGGCAGCAGGTAATTGTTCAATGCCTTTGGCGAGCTGGGACTGGAACCTTTTCTGCATGGCAAGCGCTGCTTCCACTGCAATCCAGATGTCGCCGGGACGATCCTCCAGGAGAATATTCAACAGTTCTGTTGCCTGTTGAATGTCTTTTCTGGCTTTGATTTGCTGGGCGACCGGACGGCGTTGGGACACAACCAGCTTGTGCAGAGCAAAACGTGCCGGATTCGGTACATTGACGAATATGCCGCTACGAAAGGGTATCACGGCGTCCTGGCAATCCTCCAGCAGGTACTCCAGGAACCGCATCGGATGCGCATAGCTGTTGAAGTGTGGCAGATACACCGGTTTGCCCGTCTCCGGCCCCTGTGACGGAGTGAGAAGGTCCACATGAAACTCCTGAGCACGCAGTTTGAAACTGGTTGATGGAGCTTTCGGG
>CAMYIO010000212.1 GCA_947258515.1 uncultured Ectothiorhodospiraceae bacterium | reverse complement strand
AATAGAATCATGTTCCCGAGCCACCATGGTTTGTGCATGCACATGAGAAGGCGTGCCTGCAATCAGCAGCGCAAGTAGGGCGATGACTCTTAATGAAGTACGTAGCGTGCGAAACATAAATGCAGTTGAAAAACCGGAGCGAACGCCCCTGTTCGGAAAACGGTTTGAATAAGGATGCGACACCGCATTAATCCTGCGTAGAGATTCGTAAGCGGGCAATAATACACCGAACACGACTGTCAGGTTAACAACCTGCAAGCGCCGGGAACAGTATGTTGCCTCCGAAGGAGGGGTTCCCGTATTCGCGACTGCCGGTGTTGTGACTTTATCGGGTCACAGCCAGTCTATAACAATACAACCCCATACTGGATCAGGGAAAGCCCGGTTAATGAAAAGACCGGCCCGAATTCGGTTGGCGTAACAGGCAGAGGAAGATCAACGTCTGATTTGATATCAAAGGTTTAATTGTTGTCAATCTGTCAGATCAGGTGCGTAAGGGCTGCAATCTATTGACATATAGAGGAGTACTGGAAAATGAAGAAATTACGATTCATGTTTATTGCAGGCGTGACGGGCGCGTTGTCCCTGTTCCCCCAGTTTGTTTATGCGAATCCGGGTGAGGACGTAGCGAAACAGCCTGCAGTTGAAGCCGTTGAGCCCTATGATGAGGAATTAGTCAGCGCCGATGCTTTTGAGCCCGGGTTATGGGTTGACAAGGCTGTGGTTATGCTTGAAGAACAGATGACAAAATCACCTGATAAGCGCATTCCTCAGGCACTGGTGGACAATGCCAAGTGTGTAGTGCTGTTTCCGGAAGTCATTCAGGGAGGCTTTGTTGTCGGTGGCAAGTACGGCCGTGGTATGGTGAGCTGCCGCGATGCCGAAACAGGTGATTGGGGTACGCCGGTATTTTTGCGTCTAACCAGTCTGAACTGGGGTATTCAGATCGGCGCCCAGAGCGCTGATGTCATCATGCTCATCATGAATGACAAAGGCCTCGATAAATTATTCGGCGGTAAACCGCTGGTAGGTGCCGGTGCAGGTGTTGCGGCGGGTCCGGTGGGACGCGACGCAACAGCCAATATCGATGTGTTGTTGCAGACACCGATCGTCACCTATACCCGCAGCAAGGGTCTCTACATCGGTGCGATTCTGGAAGGTGCGGCTATTACACCGGCAAAAACCGCCAATCGTGATATTTACGGCCCGGATTATCCCGATGCTCGCTCACTGTTAAATATGAAAGTAGAGGTTCCGGATAATATTGCAAAGCTGCAAAGAGCGCTTGCTGAAGCCGCCGCGCCTGTAAAAGATGGCACGCCTGAAGAGGCAGAGGGTATGCCTGAAGATCAAGGTTAAACAGACGGATTGTTAGTTTCTGCGTACTGTCATGGAAGTGGCTGGATTATTCCAGCCGCTTCCTCTTTCTTGAGTTTGAGTTGCTTTCCTGGTGCATACTCACTCTGTTACAGGCCGCGTTGGTAGCGAACCGTTCTTACGAGATTGGCCCATGGCCTAGCTAGAGAAGACAAAGTGGATACCTTACTTTCAAGACATTGGCATCATTTGCCGCGGGACGAGGTCGCAACGCTTCTCGAATCAGACGCTACCAAGGGGCTCGACATCTTTGAGTTAGCGCACCGGCAGATGCATTTTGGGCCGAATCGCCTCACGCTTAAGAAAGGCAAAAACCCCCTGGTCTTGTTTCTGCTGCAGTTCCATCAGCCGCCAGCCCTTTCAAGGTGTTCATTTCAGCCCTTGAGCAGCTTGGCAGTAGAAACATGAGGCTGGCTTGAATTGCGGTCTCGTTTTGTTTTTGGTTTTTTTGGGCCTCTCTTGTGTTTTTTAAATTTGGCCAGGTTCACTTTGTTGGCAAGCTGCTGCAATGTACGGATGAATATTTTCATGCTCATCATTTGAAAGATAGACCATTCCTCTTCAGGTATTGCGATCATCATGCCGTCATAGGTTCTTCCGAGATGACCGGCCAGATAGTAGCCTGATACTTCATTGGCAATCTTCTCCTCACCGTGAACGCTGCGCAGTGCCGCCTTGACGACAGCAAGGACATTGTAGGCGACCAGCGCAACGCAGAATCCGAACAGCGCTGCCTTGGGGTAACCCAATGCGTTAATTTCGGAATGGAGGTGCGCCTCCAGTTCCTGGAATGCCGTCTCTATGGTCCAGCGCTTGCGGTACATCTCAGCAATCTGTTTGCCAGGAGCCGCCGTTTTGGACAGGTTCGTCAGCAGGGTTAATACCTTGTCACCATCGCGCGTGGCCTTTTTTAAAACGATGCGAATCCGGCGAAATCGACGTGTATTCCCGTCGCTATCGCTGACCCGGACCCACTGCTCATAGATCGCACCGGTCTCACTGCGCCCGATAAAACGCTCTTTACCATCGGCCTCCCAGGGCAATCCTTTGTGTTGGCGACAGATAAAGTAGGCCTGTCGGGCGCTGATGCCGTGAAGAAAATCACGAACACAGAAGTTGCGGTCCATGATCAGAGTATCCCGGGGCTCCAACGTGGGCAGCACCTCGCTCAGCAGTGAGCGCTCTTGAGCATGCCCGTCTTCGCAAGGAAACACGTCGGTCGCCATCTCTAGCTCCGGTTCGTAGATGACCAACGATTTTCCCGGTAATGCTCCGGCACCGGTCCCTCTTAATTCCTTGATTCGATGGTGCGTTGCTTCGATACAGTTGCCGTCCAGCACTTTGATCCGGTAGCCAGGCAGCCACGCTGCGCAGGCGCCGCTCATGGCGCGCACGGATTCATCCATCTGCTTGGCGGTTTCCCGTACCAGTGCGCGTGAGGTCACTGTGTCTATCCCACTGAGCTTGTCGTAGACGGCCGTTATCGACGTCTCTATTTCTTCTTTATTGTCCTGGTAGGCCGCATGGATGCTGGGTTGGATTTTACACACCACCAGATTCATCAGTT
>CAMYIO010000211.1 GCA_947258515.1 uncultured Ectothiorhodospiraceae bacterium | reverse complement strand
ATGGTTTCGGATGCAAGTGATGGCTCGCCAATCTCTGGCGCGACTGTTAGTGCGATTCAAAACGGCAAAACCCTTGCGATCGAGACCACCGACGCCTCGGGCAATTATGTTTTTCCGCCACTTCTATCAGGCGTCTACACCTTCGAAGCGGTAGCTTCCGGCTTCCTCAGAAGCAGCCAGGACAATGTTCAGCTGGTTGCCGGTCAAAACACCGAGGTCAATTTCAGCCTCTCAACTTTCGTATCTTCCGGCGAGCTTCGTCTGGTCCTGTTGTGGTTCGAGCCACCGCAAGACCTGGACGCCCACTTGTGGCTGCCGCCGGAGATGCCGTTCCATGTCAATTTCTCGAGAAAGGGCAGCTTGACCACCTGTCCCTTTGCCGAACTGGACCGAGACGATATCCTGGACCTCGACGATGTCACGCCGGAGGGGACTGAGACCATCACCATCTCCATGCCGTTCGAGGGCACCTACCACTATGCGGTCTTCAACTCCTCGGGCTCTCCACAGCTAGCAGGCCTCACAGCTACAGTTCAGGTGTTCGACTCTGGTGGCCTATTTGCCGCCTTCGATCCTCCGAGCGAGGGTACGGGGCGTTGGTGGAACGTGCTGACGATCGATGGCGCGACGGGCAGAGTCACGGAGATCAACCAACTGACCGACGATGATCCCGCGCCGTACCTCGATACGGCCGCGGGTTGTGCCAGATAGTTTATCCTGGTCCGTAGCCATTGGGGCACGATAAAACGCTGTACACGGCAGAAATCTTGGTACCCGGATTTATGCCAACGAGGCTAAGGGGCGTTGCCCCTCGCGTCCGAAAGTGAGAATCCTGATTGCAGGGCGCGAACGACCAGTTATGCTGCAAAGCCGACCTAGAAGATGCGCCTGTTAACGGTTACTTCTGGGGGCATTCCAGACCTTCAGGGCCGAATAACCGGGTAATACACTCGAATTGAAAAGATGTATCTGAGCGTTTGCAAATGATACTCGTGATTCAATTCACACGTCTCTCGTCTCCCTCAACCAATGTAATTATTTGCGCGCACAATCACAGAATACCCAACTCTCCTACCCTATTCTGGCCTCCCCGTAACAGAAATGCTTGATGACGAAAGTCAATATTTCATACTTCACTTATGGAGAGATTCTTATGAAAAAGATTACGATGATTTCAATGGCAGTATCCCTTGTATGTACTTCGTATATTGTTAATGCAAAACAACCGCATCCTGCATCCCCTTATGATGTTAGCCCGGTTACATGCACATGCAGCTGGGGTGAAACAAGCAATTGTGAGGTGTCTTGGACAGATGCGGGGGCTCCCGGTTATGGAGTTGATGTAGAATTTGAGGCGGAGTGGATGGTGGATGATGTGGAAATGCAGAGTACCGCCGAACTCGACCTTGATGATGACTGGATGTGTGACGGCGCAACATGTTCCGCAAATGGTGATTTTACCTTGCCGGATTTCCCAAGTGACGCTGATATTAAGTTCGTTGGAAAGGTAAAGGGTTTTGACACTGGTCGAGATGGTGTTACTTCCCGTGACTTTGTAAAGGCTACCGGAGATTGCAATCTCCCTATGTAAGAGCTTCAGACCATCATGCGTACACCAGAAAGGGCCCCGTATTGGGGCC
Organism: uncultured Ectothiorhodospiraceae bacterium; assembly: GCA_947258515.1. Taxonomy (GTDB): domain Bacteria; phylum Pseudomonadota; class Gammaproteobacteria; order UBA9214; family UBA9214; genus UBA9214. The sequence continues at coordinate 4,026 of CAMYIO010000211.1, read as the reverse complement.
CTTTCTGTCTTGATGAACTCATTATCTCTGTAAACTGGAAGGTCCGTTTCTGCGGCATTCCTGACTTACACATGAAGGTTGGGGAACGGCAAGTCCTGGTCTTTATCCCCCTTCGCCTACCTCACCAGTGATCGGTATTCGGGGCCGAACGAAGGGCGAGTAACTGCCAGATACTTGCCGTTCGACATCCTCTCGAACCCCCATTGCGTGGGACGCCATTCGATAACATCCATCAACGGTGCGGAATGGGCCTGCAGCGTCGTGCAGTAATCATCGATCCGATCCAGCATGACGGAAGACACCGGGAAGACCATGCCGGGCGGTGTGTACTTGCGTTCCGCCAGGACATTATGAATCAGGCATCGGTGTACACGTCCGTTGCCGTCCTGGAACGGGTGAATGTAGATAAAGCCAAATGCGGTAGCCACCGATTGCAGGATGGGAGCGAGCCCGTTATCCCACATGCGGTTATTGGCAGCCAGCAGCAGGAAACTGGCAGGGGGCCAACAACTATACCGACATCGGCCAGCGCGGCCGAGTCCAGGAACGGATAGCCGAACATATCTGTCTGGCAGTAAAGATCAGACACCCGGCGCAAAGGTACAAATCGAACAGATGTCGAGCATCGCGGACGCAGAGGTAAAGGAGTCCCACATCATTTCCCGCTCGAAGCCGAAACACAACAAGCAGGGGAAATAATCTCGGGACTGCCGGATGCCCGGCATAACCGGAATGTTTGTCGAAAAAAATTCGTTAATGGGACAATGAGACGGAGGAGGTAAATTATATTTCCCTAATCACACTTTCTCCTCTCACTTTCATTTACGAGTGCCAATCATTCCCGCCCGCTTGCTCACGCCAGCCAGTATCGGGCCGGACGTTGATTCCGGCATATTGGCATCGGCAGCAAGTGCGGCCGCCTCGGCGATCACACCCTCCATCCGTGCTGCCAGATCTGAAAAGATACTCTCCATATCCTGCTCATGCAGCCCGGCTTTTTCGCCAGTCTGGTAGAAATGCCGGAGCTGGATCTGGCTGAGGCGATAATACCCCTTGTCACCGAGTGACATTGCCAGCTTGATCTTCTGAGCCGGGAATTCCGGATAAGGTGCCGCGGACATCACATCATAGAGTGGCGTCAGCCGGAAACCACCCGGTGATAGAAAAATCGAGAAGTTCTTGGCATGGCCGTCGATGGCGGCCAGCAGCCAGAACATGATATGCGCCTTCATGAAGGTCAGGCCGCGCCGTTCAGGATTTCCATAACCTCCACGATGCCGGGACCGCCATCGCTTTGGTATTTTCGCAGGGGCGGAACTCCCAGCGCCTGACAGAGATCCTCCTGCGGCAGGCGGTAAAGCACACCCTCCTGCCAGGTGCGGTCGAAACGCTCCACGACGATGACGGGCTTGCTGTCGTACATCCGCACTTCGGCCTTGGCCGTCTCCAGGCCCAGGGCACGGCACAGCACCAGACACAGCCATTCGTTCCAGGCGGTGTCGGAAAAATCGGCCCCGTCCGGGCTTACCTTCATGGCGGGCTTGAAGATATGGGAGGTCGGTGTCGGCCCGAGTGGCAGCTGCCATTGATTGTCTATTTGGAGAAAGGCAGTCTTCTCCTGTACCCCGGCAATCGAAATGCGAAAGTCATCCTCCTCGGCATACAGGCCAAGGGGGTTCGTTCCAAGGGCAGCCAACCGGGCGGCAATCTCATCGTCGGTGACCGGGCGGTATTCCATTTTGGTTGGATCACCGGAGTCGGCGCCTTCCGGCACAAAGCGCAGCGCACCCACACAATCGCGCCCGATGACGGCAAGCAGATCAAAGATACCAGCGCTTTCGGCATGTTCTCGCGCCGCGATTTTATCCCTGACGGTGCGGTCATCGGGCAGCAGCCCATCGAAGTAGCTGGTTGCACCCTCCCCGGACCAGATGCGATCGGACAGTGGCATGGACAGTGAGATGGGGAATGCCCGGTCTAACGACAACCAGTCCGGGGCATAACGAAACGAAGTTGCACCACTCGGCGCGCGGGAATACTCACCGACCTTGCTTGAGCCAAGATACACATCCAGCACGCGTCCCTGGCGTTTACGTCCCACGCTCAGTACTCCTTGGGGTCGAAGCCGGCTTTCCGGCGCGGAATGACGGACAGGTCCAGATCCAGCGCCGCCAGTATCCTGATCACGGTGTCGAGCTTCGCCGTGGTCGCGCCGTTCTCGATGTCAGAAACCAGGGCCTGCCGGACGGAGGCCTTCTGCGCGACATCGACCTGCCGCAAGTTGCTAGCCTTGCGAGCCAGGCGGATGGCCGCGCCGAGATCCTTGTTGCTGCGGATGACCTTTTGCATTGCTTCGCCCAGTTTATACGATTAGCCGCATGTTGCTTATATATACGCTATAACGGATAATGTCAATATATACGTTATAAGGGATATTTTTGATGAATTCCCTCTTCCGGAAGTGACACTGGTCATACCGATACCTACTCATACTTCGATGACCAGGTCCGACCTGAAATCCGGGTTCAGGGCATTTGGTGCATAGCCGCGCGGGTTGCAAACCACCTGGGTGCCGTAGACCTCGTAGTCATACGATTCATGCATATGGCCGTGGACCCAGAGGGCAGCCCGATTACCGTCCATGAGATTTTCCAGATTGCTGGCGAAGGCCGGGGTCAGCAGATCATTGGCATACCGTGGGTGAACCGACTGTGACGAGGGGGCATGGTGGGTAACCACCACCGTCTTGCCGGCGAAGGGTTCCGCCAGCATGGCCGCCAGCCAGTCCCGGCTCGCCATGTGAAACTGGATGGCATCCTCGGGTGTGAACCGTTGACCGATGTTCTGAATGATGGAGAAATCCGTCATCTGCTGCCGTGCCTGCTGCATGGCAAAGAATTTGTCTGCCTCACCGAACAAGGCGAAGTCGGTCCAAAGGATACTGCCCAGGAACCGCACGCCATCGATGATCACCTGATCATCGTTCAGGACGTGGATGTGGTCCGGCGACTGGGCCTTCTGATCATTGATCAGTGCAATGTCGTGGTGATAGAACTCATGGTTGCCCGGCACATAGATTACTGGCCGATCCGGGAAGCGATCTCTCGCCCAGCGCAGGCCACCCATCCCCACGCCGATATCGCCCGCCAGGATCACAACATCGGCATCAGTTGCCGGCGGCGTGAAGTCCTCGAACTCGATATGCAGATCATTCAGGATATGGAGTTTCATATACTCATCCAACTCATGGCTACTCAGAACCTGGCCCTGATGGTAGTGGGCGGTGACTCACATGAACACCCCATGGAAGTCATGCATGCCACTTACTTGAAGGTTGTGGTTCAGGCATTTCCGGTGCTGATAACGCTGGTAAGTGTTTATGGCAACCGTATGGCAGTAACCATAACGGTCCGCTTGCGCGGTAATTGCCGTGGGACACCAATCCCTACAGCCTGAATATGCCTGATCTCAGGCAACACGGGTTATCCCTGTCGGGAATCGGCCCGCCTTTTCCAACCTGCCCTTAACGGGGCCGCATTAAAGTATGTCAATAAGTCCTCCTTTGAGTTATGCGAAAAATTTCCGCGGGGTTGAGAAATGTGAATTGGAAACGGCCGGGAACAACTGCCCGCACGTCTTCAGTTCACGAGGTTTGAAGCCACGCCCTGGTCGGGCTTTGGCATGTTCACACAATGTGTGAGGTGTGGAAGATAGACCGCGGCTTGCGCCGATGCACCTGTTACACGGTCCGGGAGGTGCCTTGCTTGCCACTTTACCGTAGTGGCCACGGATAAAACCGATGTTCTGGTGCAAGTATACAAATGCACTTTCGATCTGTCACTGCAAAAACATTTAGCAAGTGATAACGATGCATTCTCCATCGACTCGGACGCAATCAAGAACAGATAACCCGTCCGTAACCTGCGAGATCGACCGGAACTCCTTGCGACTACGGGATTTCCCGGCTGCGTCACTACCGCGCTGCGCTCAGTAGTGACGCAGCCGCTTCGACCATGGCAGCCGGTG
>CAMYIO010000210.1 GCA_947258515.1 uncultured Ectothiorhodospiraceae bacterium | reverse complement strand
AGAACACCGTAGTCGAAATGATCGACATCGGCATCAACGGTCACGACGACGTCCTGCTCGCGCGGCTGCAGACTGAATCCCGCTTCTACACCACCACCCGCGGTATCAACCCGCAGCGGTTCCAGCGCCAGGCGACCGTCCAGCAGGGTCGCCTTCAGCACTCCGGAACCCAGCTTGTCGTTACCGGAGGTGACCTGACGGGCCTCGACGGCGACAACAGCATCAAGACTGTTCAATACTTCGTAGGAGAGCAGTTCGCGGTATTCATGCCCGGTGTCCCGTTTCCGGTCCGCAGCCTCGCTCGACGAATCGTCAGGAACCGCCTCGTCTGCCTGTGCCCCGGCTTCGTCCTTGCCTTTTTTGCCGAAATAAAAATCATCAACGCGGATCAGCTTCGACAGGAAATCAATATCGAGCTTCGGTTTATCGAGTGATGTATTCAACTGCATGCGGCCCTCAAGGTCACTCTCGCCGACCTTCATGGCAAGCGTTGACAGATCGTAACCCTCATTCGAGACGTGTAATTGCGCCTCGAGCGAGTACGGCCCCAGCGGCGGCAAGTCCAGATCCAGCAGTTCATTGAAATTGTCGAGTCGTTTACCTGAAATCGTCATCGAAAATTTCAGATCGTGCTCTGAAATGGGCAGTGCCAGTTTGGTGTCAAATGTGAAGCGGGACTCGAGCAGTGCAACATCAATTGTCAACGGCAGTTTTTCCGGAGTGGAGAAATATTCTTCCAGGGTGGCACCGGTAATCACCAGTTTCACCGGTGTCTGCTCGATGTTACCACTCAAATTCATAGTGACAGCCGTACCACCTTGCACCAGGATGTCGCCCGCGAGCTTGTTGATGTCCAGACTGGCCTGTGTATTCGCATCCCTGAGCGTCCACTGACCATCCGAAATAGCAAACGTCATGCGTGACTGGCGAACCAGTTCTTTCAGGGTCTTGCCGCGGAGCACCAGATCAACACCCGCCTCGTTGGTTGAGGCTTCCATCCCCTGGACCAGTCCAAGCCGGGACAGAATCGCACCCACATCCAGGTCCTTGACACTGAGCGCCAGCGCAAGGGTGGGCTCTTTGTTACGCAACCCCAGCTCACCACTGGCATCGACAGGACTGCCGGTTACTTTCCCCGAGAGAGTGAAGGGCCAGGGTATATCACGGTTCAATATCTCTTCGACCGGCCCGCCATGCAGTTCCAGATCGTAGCGGTCATCCTGAAGGTGGCCGCTGAGTTGTAACGTTATCGGTTGCCCGGATTCCGCCTCGCCATAGAGCGTATCAAGACCGAAGCTGAGTGACTTCTGCAGCTCCGCATCGTAGTAGTTTATCTTGACCTGCTGCAGTGACAGTTCACGCAGACCGACAAAACCCAGCAACGGCCCGGCTGGCTCGGCCTTTGTGGCAGGATCGTCAATTGCTGGCGGTGCCGCGTCCAGCGCCTCGCCAAACTCCCAGTTGGCGCGGCCCTGCTCATCATTCTCCAGATTCAGTGTGACCTGCTCCGCCGTCATCTCTCCGATCTGCAGTTCACCCTTGAGCAGCGATAGCAGACGAACGTCCAGTCGCGCCAGACCGGCGGTTAATAAATTGTCAGCTCGACCCTGCGATACATTCGCAACGCTGACGTCGCGAACTGAGTGCCTTCTCGGCCGAGATCTCAACCCCGCCACGCAGATGGCTCAGATCGATAGTCACACCGAGCACCGCCATGAGGGTGACAGCCGCCAAGGCAACGGCCGCAAGGCCGAAAACGGTCAGTACCATCCAGCGAAGCAGTGAACGCATAATCGCTTACCTGATTTTTATTGAGATATAGCTACTGTTTACCCGCAAACACAATTCGCGGATGCGATCCGCTCCTGCAAGAGTATCTGGAGCGCAGGAGCGCTTTGCAAGCGCGATCGGCTACTGTGCTGTATCCCCCGCAACAAAATTAACCTGCAGCGACCCGTTTTCATCACGCAGCTTCAAGCCGTTATCCGTCAACTCAAACACCTGCGCCCGCGACAGTGCCGTCAGGTATTCCTGCTCCTGGTCCATAATGCCATCGGGTTCCGCGCAGTGCATACGCGTTGTCATTGCCGGCCCCATGCTGATCCGGTCGTCTGTGATTTCATATGAGGCGTTGAAGGTGTTGCAACCGGCATGCCCACTGACCTTGCCATCCTCAAACCTGGCAGTCGCCAACTGTGTCGTCGCCGTGGATACCACGCCGCCGCGACCGTTGTTTATGCCAGCAGCCTGCCAAAGCGTGCCTTCCAGTGCCAGTGGCTTGACGGCCGTATATTCCAGTATGGCCTTGCGATCCTTATCAAGCAGACGCAACGATCCATCCTCCAGTTGAAAAGCAACCACTGCAGACAAGTCGTTGAGGTACTGGCGTTCCTGTTCCGACACAGGCGGCACACAGGCCATCATGGTTGTGCCAACAGGGGTTGAAAAACTGAGCTGGTCATCAGTTCCGAGGGCGTAACTGCCAAAGTAGCGATTGCAACCGGCGCCGCCGCCAAGTTCGCCGTCCCGGAATCGGGCAGTCACCTTTGTGTCCGGCAATACCGGCAGCATCTGGCCCGACGCATCACGATAACGGTTGAGCTGCCAGTCCGGGGCTTCCGGCCCACCAAAAGGCCCGTCAGCAGCCAGGCTGATACCACCGATGAAAGCTAACATGACAATCATTGCTATTTTGTACATGGTTCAAGGCACGTTTCCGCCGCCAAAAGGCGGGAGTTATGTATCACCCCTATTCGGGAATTCTAAACTAACACGGAATTGACGGCGGTAATGCCGGCAACACGTGAACTACTCTGCAGGTTTTGCAAACAACTCATTCAACGCCTTGTTCAACGGCGGCAGGGCTTCAGGCACCTCGACATCCATCACCTGGTCGGTGATCCACTGGTTGTCCTTCTCGCCCATGACGGCCGAGACACATTCACCAAAATAGCGCTTCATGGCATAGCCCGGCTCACCATCCGGCGTGGGACACTCGGCATAATCGGCACCACGTTCATTGAGCAGATCAATCAATGCTCGCCGGTAGTCACCCGTGCCTTCTGCATCGGTCCTGTTTTCCTGCATGGTACTGGCCAGGTGTTGTGCGAGCGAGGTAATAAACTCCTGTCGCTCATTCGCATCCAGCGCCTCCGCCTGCTTGCGATCAGCAAGGTGTACCAGGAAGGCAAGAAATTCTGCAATGACGTCCATGCGCTGCGAACGCGTCTCGGTCTGGAAACCTTCATTCTCAAGATTCAGTAATCCTTGCTGGGCAATACGCCAGAGGATAAACGCAGCGGCACCGCCGACCTCGTCGAGCGTGCGCTCCCTGCCCTTGTTACTCCACTTGCTTTTGACTCTCACTGCAATCTCCCGGAACCGGATACTCGATTTTTATCACCACAAACAAACCCGAAGTAGCGGCAATTCAGGCCGCATGCTAGCATGGACCCATCAATGGTTTCAGCAAGGTTATCGCCGTGGCAGCTCCCGCTCATACAACCACACCTGTCAACATCAGCGAGCTTTTGCCAACGCTCGACGCAGTACGCGCAAATTGCCACATCGCCGATGCAAAACATGCCACCGACTACACGCTGTGTGTTTACCTGCTGAAAATGCGCGAATACTTCCGTTGGGAGCGTGACATCGCATTCAGTGCAGCATTGCCACACAATGATCTCACCCACTGGCTGACGCAACGTGAAAGCCGCTGGGAATCCCTGCAGGAAAAGGGGTTTAGCCAGGTGCCCGTGCTGGACAGACAGCATGATCCATTTGATGCAGAAGCGATTAACGAGGCGCTTAATGAACTGGGCTATGTCTACAGCAGTGGTTACGGGCATAACCTGAAACCGATGTTCTTTCTCGGTGCACTGGAGTCACGAACAACTCACGGCGGTTATTCACTTGTGGTTTCCGGCAGGGAATTTGCGCGTGACCTGGCCTCCCCGCCGGCCATGAGCCAGGGAAACACCATTTTCGTGCGCCGTGAATCACTGCGCCGCATGTTGTGGGAAAAGATAGAGGAGTGGCGCTGGAACAGGCCCGCCAATGCCATGCAGAGTGCACTGGACTGTTATGATTTCGACACGTCAGTCGACCAATCGCTAAACGCCATGACCGACAATGAACTGCAGTCAGCGATACTGCACGAGATTGGCGAGGTGCAGGCCGGTGAATTACTCGGCAGCGAATGGGAGTCGATGCTCGCCAGCCTGTCGCACAGCAAGGCTGAAATCGTGGTGCGCGCCGTGCGCGATCATCTTGCCGATGCCCTGTCGACACTTCCCGGCTTACTGGCCGACATGAACATCGCCTCGCTGCACTTTTACATGGCAAACATGACCAACATGCGCAAGGAGCTTGCTCCGAAGCTGGTCGCTGCCTATGAAATCTGGGCACTCAGCGGTGACACGCAGGACCTCGAGGAGCTGGCCAAAGAATCTGCAGCACACTGGCAGCGGCTGGCTGAAAAGATACTCGAGCTATACCGGGAGCAGGGTCACGAATGTCATGCGTCACTGATCTCGCTCATTGAAGCGAACACCCTCTAACAGCGATCGAGAAGTAATCACCACCCATGTCCAGTCCATCAGCAATCACCCGGCCCGCATTAAAAACCATTGCAGAGGTCAGGGA
>CAMYIO010000209.1 GCA_947258515.1 uncultured Ectothiorhodospiraceae bacterium | reverse complement strand
TCTTTTTTCTTTTTTCCCTCAATAAATCATGCTTATGAAAAATGAAAGACCTGACCCCATTCATTCCTGTAATTCGATCTTAAAGCATCAATTTTTATATACAAATCGTGCGTCTAATAAATTCTAGAAAACCTACCTTTACTTAAACGTTACATTTCAAGGCAAAAAACAATGCTCTAAGCCGCTATATCAACACTTATTACGCACTCTATTCAATATTTTCTACGAGTCAGGTAGGTCCGACCCCGTTATGTGCCTCAAATCATAAATCAAAGACCTGACCTCGTCTCTCGTGTGCCAATGCTATGTTTATTATGATGTTTATTCTCGCGCAACATATCGGCTAAGGCGTGAATATTTCACAGTTTTCCAACCCAGCTTCACACAGAAAGAAACGCCCTTAACCATTACCTTTATACACTAGAAAGTCGGCGCAACCGAGCGCTGGCCGAATCAGGTAGAGGAAGGGAGATGACGTGGATTGAATTGCTTGCGGGGTTGGTGGTAGGACTGTTGTTGGGGCTGCTGGGAAGCGGTGGTTCTATTGTGACGTTACCGGCCCTGGTTTATATCGCCGGTGTGGATGTAAAGCCGGCCATGGCAATGACCTTTGGAATTGTGGCCATAACGGCCGCTTTTGCCACCATACAGCATGTCTGGATGGGTCGGGTGAAGCTGCCGGTTGCAGCCGTGTTCGGGGTAACTGGCATAGGCGGGACTTACCTGGGCGCCCGTTTGGGTGTGCGGATTCCAGATTCGCTGCAGTTGATTATGTTCGCAAGCATCATGTTGCTCGCAGCTTGGCGCATGTGTGCAAGTCAGCCACAGCAGCAAGTTGCCATGGAATCAGCGCCGTATGTCGGTGAGTTCTCCTTCAAGCAGCCACATATTGCAGTTCACGGGGTGATCATCGGGGTACTCACTGGCATGGTAGGCGTAGGAGGCGGCTTCTTGATTGTGCCAGCTCTGATGCTCCTGTCCGGCCTGTCCATCCGTGATGCAGTAGGGACATCACTGGTGGTTGTGACCCTGAAATCCATAGCAGGATTCACCGGGTATGTGGGCGCGGTCGATATAGATTACAACATGATGATTGGTTTTTCCCTGGTCGCAATCATTGGCAGTCTTGCGGGAGCTTCCTTGTCGAATCGCATTCCCGATGAGAGATTAAGGGTGATGTTCGGTGTTTTCCTGGTATTCATGGCGAGTGCCATTCTGCTGGAAAGCAGTATTGAAATACTTCAATCCTGATAGAGGTAAGAGAAGATGAATACTAATCTGGCACGACTGAGCAATAATCCGGTGTTTTCGACATTGACAGTGAAGCAAATGGAGCATGTGATGTCCGAACACATTGGTGTTCTCGATGGGATCAGTGAGGCCTTCTGTAAAATGAAAACTGTCAAAGTGGATACTAACGATGAAATTGTTCAGTACCGGGAAAGCGGGGATCGATACTACATTATTATAGAAGGCAGGGCAGAAGTCTGGAGGCCGGATTGGGAAACGGACGTGTGGAATTGTGTTGACCAACTGGGTCCGGGCGATGTCTTTGGCGAAGAGGCGATTCTAGTCGGGGGTTTCCGCAACGCAACCGTGCGAATGATTACACCAGGTGTATTGCTGGTAATGGAAGAGGATGATTTCAACAGTATCCTGCGCAGTCGTCTGGTTGAGGAAGTTACGTCCTATCAGGCTCATGTTATGGTGAGGCATGAAGATACAGAGTGGCTCGATTGTCGTTTTGATATTGAATACAGCGAAGAACATATTCCGGGGGCGCAACTCATGCCTTTACACTCCCTGAGAAAGTCCATTCATGAACTGGATCATAGCAAGCGATACCTTGTCTATTGCCGAAGTGGTAGGCGCAGTGTGTGTGCAGCCTATTTGCTGCGTGAGCGCGGTTTCAACGCCGTATCTGTCAAGGGTGGGATCCTTAACTGGCCTTATGCTCTGGAGCGTGGCGCGTGATACTTGTCTTAAGAGAATAAACATGGACACCCACACATTACACGCTTACTTATAGGGAACGTAGCGATTTTTTATTGGTTAAAAAATATTCGCTACGTCCCCTTTAATTCACTGCTGTATCCCGCTAATTAATCCCTGAGCTATCCAGCCTTTGAGTAGTCCAGCGGCTCTCAGGGGTACGTCGTCTTCATTCATTAGCGTGGCCAGTTCTTCACATACCTCGTTAAAACTACCGCCCTCGAGAACCTTCTCCAGTGCTTGTCGTTCGTCGATGGGCATGGAACGAAATCGGGTCACGAGTTGTTCACGCCAGATTAACCAGGGACTATCCATGTTGCGCTCGGCACTAACCTGTGTTGGCGGATCGGAGGTTAATGCCAGCCACATTTCGGGGATGTTCCATTTAAAATTAAGGCGATGTAATGAGGGGTGCACAATAAACCTGAGTTCTGGCCAGATTTCAAAAGGTATTCTTGCCATATCCTGCTCGGTAAACACACTTACGTTGGCCGCATTAAAGGCGAGTCCGAGAGTCCATTCAAATTCGGTCAGTTCAACGAGCCAGTACATACCCCGGTAGCCTGCATCGTGCTGCACCCGATCGGCCACAAAGCACGGTAGATTCCGACCGAAATCACGCAGACTGAAGTAGTGTGATGGATGCGTCCTGATGTAGTTAGCAACCAGTGCGCTAAAAAGATCATCACCCAAGGCCATCAGTGTAGCCGGGTAATCATTGGCTATTACTTCGCGTAAGCGTGCACGATATGCATGGCTGTAGATGGATAACTGGATATCGGGAGCCGCACGACCACTGGCACTGATCCATGCGGTGGATGCGGTCTTGCCGGAGTCTAATATACAATCTTGAAACCTGTTTTGTAATCTCGCAAGCGGTGTCATGGGCATACTCAGGCAACCTGATTGGTTAAGTGATGCTCGGCAATATGGCGTACCTTATCCAGCTCGGAAAGCAACTCGGGTAGCGACGGAATATGGTCGTCACGTTCTATCATGGTTGATACCCGGCCAAGCTGCTGCACCGCGGCGG
>CAMYIO010000208.1 GCA_947258515.1 uncultured Ectothiorhodospiraceae bacterium | reverse complement strand
GCGGATGTCTTGCCCGCCAGCTGGCGGCGTATCTGGCCATCGCTTTCGCGAATGCGCTGGTGCAGCCGCTTGCTGTTGTCAGCATAGATGTGCGCATGGGCCGCATCAAGGCGGCTGAGTTCATCGGCAATGGCATCGACCATGGCGTGCGCGTTTTGCGGGGACAGCCAGATATGCGGGTCAATCTGTGATTGGGCCGAGGCATGATGATGTGCAGTTCTGGCGGGTAAACGAAGCAGACCTTTTGCTTCTATCAGGGCGACGTTCCTGTTCGAGGCATCAAGACTGTCCAGTATGCGCGGCATGAAGCTTTCAAGCTCCGGGCCGACCCAGAAGATCAACGATGCATTGGCGAGGGCGCGGCGTTCCGAGGGGCGCAAAGTGTAATGGTGCGGGGATGCGCTGGTGCCCATGACCAGTACGGGCTCGGCAACGCCCTGCATGACGCCGGCAACCAGTGAGTGTACGGGTTTAACAGTGACAGCGACGCTGAATGCTTCTGCTGAGGCTTGCACCTGCACCGGGATGGTCAGTATCAGCAACAGGGTGAGTATGAGTCGGACGCGCATGGATGTAAATGTGATGTGGGTTTGTTATGTTATAATATAACATTATTTTACACGAACGATATGTTGCCCGAGTAGTGCGATTATGACCGAGCAGTGTTCACACTCCAACATCGCCAGTTGCACCCTGCCTTCCTCAGAGCAGGTTGCACGGTTAATCGATCAGGCGACGGAGCTTTGCGACAAACGCAATCTGCGTTTTACCAGGCTGCGCAGGCAGGTGCTGGAGCTGGTCTGCAAAGCCGACCAGCCCGTGGGCGCCTACCATTTGCTGGACGAGCTGCGCGAGTCCGGGCGTTCAGCGGCGCCGCCAACGGTGTACCGTGCACTCGACTTTTTGCTCGAGCAGGGCCTGGTTCATCGCCTGGCGACCAACAATACCTACCTGGCCTGTGCGCATCCGCAGCAACCGCACGCTGCAATATTCCTGGTGTGCAGCCAGTGTGGCCACACCCAGGAAGTGCATACCGGTGGTGTAATCGATCAGCTCAGGCGCCAGGCCGAGCAGTTTGATTTTGCTATCGAGCATGCATCCGTTGAACTTACCGGCCTGTGCAGCCGTTGCAGGCAGTGACATGAGCAGTGACACCGGCAATGAAGTGCTGATATCGGCTGAAAACCTGGGTTATACGATCAGGGGGCAGCAGGTTCTCAAGGCGGTATCGTTGAAGTTGCAAGCGGGCGAGACCGTCACCCTGATCGGGCCCAACGGTGCGGGAAAAACCAGCCTGGTGCGCATATTGCTAGGGCTTAAAAAAGCTACGCTTGGCGAAATCTACCGCAAGCCGGGTATAAAAATCGGCTATGTCCCGCAAAAGCTGCATATCGACCCGGTGTTGCCCTTGCGGGTTCGTGATTTCCTGCTGACAGCCGGCCGCTTTGATCATCAGCAATTGGTTGCTGTACTCGAAGAAGTAGAGATGGCGCATCTGCTTGCATCGCCGGTACAGACCTTGTCGGGCGGTGAATTTCAACGCGTGCTGCTGGCGCGCGCATTATTGAACCGGCCGCATGTGCTGGTGCTGGATGAGCCGGCGCAGGGTGTAGACATTATCGGACAGCAGGCACTGTACCAGACGATCAAGCATGTTCGGGACCGGCATGGCTGCGGCGTGTTAATGGTCTCGCATGACCTGCACCTGGTGATGGCATCAACGGACCGGGTGATTTGCCTGAATACACATATCTGCTGTACCGGTCATCCTGATGATATCAGCGCACACCCCGAATACCTGAAAATCTTCGGCCAGGCAATGGAGGGGCTGGCACCCTATTCACACCATCATGATCATGCGCATGATGCGCACGGTAACGTGATTCCGCTGGCCGGTGACAATGAGCCGGGGCAGCATGAGGCAGGCACGCATGATCGATGACTTCATCATCAATGCGCTGCTTGCAGGGGTTGCGCTGGCGCTGGTTGCCGGGCCGCTGGGGTGCATCGTGGTGTGGCGACGCATGGCTTATTTTGGCGATACGCTGGCGCATTCCGCATTGCTGGGCGTGGCCCTCGCGGTGTCCGCTCAATTGATGCCTATCCTTGGTGTTGTGTTTATCGGTGTGGTGCTGGCGGCGTTGTTGTTCTGGCTGGAACAAAGAAGGGAGCTGTCAGCAGATACGCTGCTGGGGATACTGTCGCACAGCGCACTGGCGCTCGGCCTGATCGTGTTCTCGATCATTCAGGCGCGCGTACCGGGTATCGATCTGATGGCATATCTGTTTGGGGACATTCTCGCGGTAAATCAAACCGAGATTGTGTGGATGTATATCGGTACGATTTTTATCTTGTCGGTATTTGCGTGGCTGTGGCGATCTTTGATATCGATTTCTGTGAATGAAGATATGGCGCGCACCGATGGAATCAATGTGTCTATGGTGCGCTTTGTGTTCATGCTGCTGCTTGCGATGGTCATCGCGGCTGCGATCAAAGTGGTGGGAATTCTGCTGGTAACGGCGCTGCTGATAATCCCGGCAGCAAGTGCACGTGCATTTTCAAGCACGCCGGTACAGATGGTTTTATTGTCCGGCCTGATGGCTGTGGCTGCAGTCGTGCTCGGGCTGGGCGCTTCATTCTACCAGGACCTGCCGGCAGGCCCTGCCATCGTCGTTGCCGCAGCCCTGGGCTTTTTTCTGACACGGATCACAAGCGCCAGAATCTAGGGATTGGTGGCCAGATGAAAGTGACCACCCGTTACATGGTTTTAACCGCAGAGACACGGAGACGCAGAGTATTAAAAGAAAAATTAATACGCTGTCATCTCGACCGAAGGGAGAGATCTCCCGAGATTCAGGAGATTTACTACGGGCATCCTGCCCTGCGCCCTTCGGGCCAGCCTTTGGCTGTTCAAATCGTTCCAAACGATTTAGTCTCCCTTTGGTCGAAATGACAATGAGGTTTTACACAAGAAAAACACCTGCGCCTCTGCGGTGATATAAAAATTTTAGCAAACATGTAGGCC
>CAMYIO010000207.1 GCA_947258515.1 uncultured Ectothiorhodospiraceae bacterium | reverse complement strand
GTGAACAACCTGGCGATATCGGGTTGCGTGGACCGGCGGATAAGCCACCTACCATTGGCGGCAATCTGGCGGGTATCGTCTCCATATTTGGTATCGAAATAGACACGGATGATGAAACCGAGTTTGAAGATGCCAGCGAAGCGCCCATCGACGGCGTGGATTTCTTCAGCAACGTCAGTGATGGTGATCTGATCGCGTTCGAGGATGAACTGCCGGCCAATGGCGTTGCCGACGAGGTTGAATTCGAGGACTAGGCCACCGTTTAACTTCCCCCTTTAGGCGCCCCCCGTGGCGCCTTTTTTTTATCGCTGGGCAAGAAGGGGACGCAATGCCTGCAGGGTGTGGCCGTTATTCACGGTTTTCTGTCGCGGCTTTGCGCGCCAGGTGCCAGGCGTGCTCCGTGAGCTGTGTAAGCCCCTTTTCCCTGAACTTCCGGTTTTCTTCAAGCGCGTCGAATTGAAACAGCTGTTCCAGGGTGAATGCCGAATCAAACAGCTGCCGTGCTTCTTCAGCGGAGACTGAAAAGGGCGGGCCATGCATCTCTGATTGATGGTATTCCAGTGTGACCAGCAGTCCGCCGGTGCCGCGACCAAGCAGTTGCGTCAGCTGAGCGACATAGCGCGGACGTTGCGCCGCAGTTAGTGCAATCAATGCGGCACGGTCATAGAACGCGTCGACCCTGCCGATATCCGCCTGCGCAAGGCTGAAGAAATCCGCACACAGCAGTTCGAGTCGTTCAACGACATAGCGGCGGCCGTAGTGTTCTTCATGGACCTGGGGCGACAGCCTGTTCTCCTCAAAAAATGTTTCCACAGCGATTTGACTGACCTCGACACCGACCACCGGGTGGCCCTGTTCCAGCAGCCACAGCATGTCCAGACTCTTGCCGCACAGTGGCACCAGGATGCGGCTGTCTGCTGCCAGCTGCAGTCGCGGCCAGTAACGCTGCAGGTGAGTGTTTATCTCGTCTTGATGGAAGCCAATCAGGTTGGCTTGCCAGCGCTCGTGCCAGAAGTCCAGATCCATAGTCGTGATGAGTCGCGGGTAAATGCCAGCCGGTAGTATAATAATAACCGCGCAGCCGTGTGACGTATTGAGGTATTAATGACTGAACAACCAGCAGACCCTTTCAGGCTGGCCTTCCTGGCCCGCTTTGCATGAGCATTTCGGCTTGAACTGCGCGGTTTAATAAAAACAGGTGAAGTCAGGCATATATAACCGCCAACCTTTAACCACTCGCCCTTTAATCTGCGCTGATTGACCACATTCAACGGCCCTGGCAGGTGAAAAACAGGTTGGCCATTCCCGCGAGGTCCCTGATCGTAAACATCAATCAAGTAACGTTATAATATTTAACATAAATTAACACACTTTCCAGCGCCTATCGATTAAGCTTCAAAATAGGAGTCAAAAAAAATTAAACGAAATTACCCGGCGCATCATGGAGGGAAAGATTACAAAATGGAACCGCGAAATCTTCTCTACGTTGAACTCGGTAAGGGACTGGACAGAGATCTTCTCAAGACAGTCTCGATGAATTGGGTTATCCACAAGGCAAGGGACCATCACAACGTAGAAACACTGATTGAAGAGACATGCTGCGATGTGGGAATTGTACTCTTCGGTGATAACAGCGAGGGCTTCTGTAATCCGCAACTGCACGACTTCCTGTTCTCGGCCCCTCATCTCAAGTGGGTGGCAGTATTGCAAAAATCCACCCTGGAGAACGTAAAAGCCCGCCAGATGATTTCCCAGTATTTCTATGACTACCACCACCTTCCCGTGGACAGTCAACGACTGCAGACGGTCCTCGGGCATGCTTACGGCAAGGCCCAGCTGGCCCGGCAGCTCATTGAAGACCGGGCCGTGAAACAGCAACTGGGCGTGAAAGAAGGGCTGATCGGCGACAGCGCCGCCATCATGGGCCTGAGAGGCCAGCTCAAAAAAGTCGCCAGGGTCGATACCCCGATCCTGATCACCGGGGAAAGCGGCACCGGGAAAGAGTTGGCTGCCAACCTTATTCACCAGTCATCGCTGCGGGCTGCAGGTCCGTTTATCGCTGTCAATTGCGCGGCGCTGCCAGCGAACCTGATACAGGCGGAACTCTTCGGCTATGAAAAGGGCGCCTTCACGGGTGCCTACAAACAGAAGATTGGCCTAATCGAGGCCGCCAACACGGGCACCATCTTCCTCGACGAGATTGGCGACCTGCCGCCGGACATGCAAATCACCCTGTTGCGTTTCCTCGAGCTGCATACCATCGAGCGGGTGGGCGGGGTCGAGTCAATCCCGGTGGACGTGCGCGTGATTGCGGCAACCAACGTGGATCTTCACCGTGCCATCGAGCAGAACATGTTCCGCGAGGATCTGTATTACCGCCTCAAGGTGCTGCACCTGCACATACCAAGTCTGTGCCAGCGCGGGCAGGATCTGGAAATGCTTGCGCACCATTTCATCAATAAATTTCGTGACAGCAACAGCACGCAAATACAGGGCCTGAGCCACTCGGCAGTAAAGACCATGTACAGTTATCCCTGGCCGGGCAATATCCGGGAACTGATGAATAACATCCGCAGCGCACTGGTGATGAGCGACGGTCCGCTCATTATGCCGGAAGACCTTGGACTGGAACGGCGGGCCATGCGCCGCTTTGTCAGGACACTGGAAGAGGCCCGGGCAACTGCCGAAAAAGCCGCCATCCTCAACGCCTTCGAGAATGCCGGTAGCAACATCACCCATGCAGCCGAGTATTTGGAAATCTCCCGCGGCACCCTCTACCGCTTGATGGAAAAACACGCCATCGAGTGGCCGGGGAAACCGGTCGAGGATCAAGACCAGACCCTGGACAGTAATCAACACAATGACATCGATTCAGATCACAGTATGAACTGATCGCAGGACCTGGGGACACATTCTGCCCAGAGGCAAGCCACCGGTGGTCAGATACAATCACATCTCAAGCGTATTGCGTCGCGAGGGGTTGACGCCGTTGCGCTGTAACACAGCCAGCCACGGTCCCATCACATCACCGAGCCCCTAACCCTGCAGCCTGCCGGGTGGAGCCATCCCTGGC
>CAMYIO010000206.1 GCA_947258515.1 uncultured Ectothiorhodospiraceae bacterium | reverse complement strand
GCATAGACAGATTGCAATCAAACGAAACACTGATGCGAATGGCCTGGCCCTGTTGGTATACCAGGTCGTTATTGCAACAAGCAATGCAAGATAAACGATATTTCCCGGCAATTCAGAGAAAAGGTTGAGGCTGAGAATCCCTGCCAGAAATGATAGTGCGATAAGAAACATTCCCTGTTCCCGTGACAATATGTCAGTTTGCCAATATTTTGATTTAGGACCATAATTTACGCCGATTCAATTTAGATCACATCCTGTTTCAAACAGTAAGTCTGAAAGCAGCAACGACCGCCAGATAAGACCTGATGCCACGCAAATTCTTCAAACGTTTCATGCCCAGCCAGACCGTGGTAAAGGAACATAAATACCTGCGTATATTTGGCGATGTACTGCATGAACCGAATTTATGGCACATTAACCGGCGTTCCATGGCGGGCGCTGTTGCCGTCGGCCTGTTCTTTGTCTGGGTACCGGTACCCATACAGATGTTGCTGGCTGCGGCGGCAGCGATCATGTTCCGCACGAACATGGCGCTCTCCGTTGTGCTGGTGTGGATCAGCAACCCGTTCACCATCCCGCCGATGTTTTATTTTGCCTACCTGGTCGGCACCTGGGTGATCGGTGAACCACCGCAGGATTTCGAGTTCCATCTGACATTCGAATGGCTGGGTAACGAACTCGCCAGCAGCTGGAAGCCGTTTTTGACCGGCTGTTTCATACTTGCAAGTGTCAGTAGTATCATTGGATATTTCACGGTCAGCCGACTCTGGATCTACGCCGTCAGAAAACAACGTTCCAAACGAAAAGGTATTCCACCGCTATGATCTGGAAACCGCATGTCACCGTGGCGGCCATCGCGGAAAAAGACAACAGGTTCCTGATGGTAGAAGAACGGGTCGATGATCAGCTGGTCTACAACCAGCCGGCAGGTCACCTGGATTCAGGTGAAAGCCTGGTTGAAGCCGTGATACGCGAGACCCTCGAAGAAACCGCATGGACATTCCAGCCTGAAGCCCTGGTGGGTATTCAATTGTGGCGACACCCTGTACACAACGAATCCTATCTGCGCTTTTCGTTTTGCGGCAGCTGCGATGAGCACCACAACGACCGCACACTGGACCATGGCATTGAACAGGCATTGTGGCTGAGCCGTGACGAGCTGATGGATAATCATCACAAGCTGCGCAGTCCCCTGGTCTTGCGCAGCATCGATGATTACCTGGAAGGCCGGCGCTATAGCCTGGATATGCTCGAACATATCGCCTCCGACATCGTATGACGAAACAAAAAGTCATGGTCGGCATGTCAGGCGGTGTCGACTCTTCCGTTGCAGCGTTACTGCTGATCGAACAGGGTCACGAAGTCGAAGGCCTGTTCATGAAAAACTGGGAAGAAGATGACGACGCTGACTACTGTGCCGCAGCCGAAGATCTCGCTGATGCCCTGGCGGTTTGCGACAAGCTCGGCATTCCCCTGCACAGCGTCAATTTCGCCAGTGAATACTGGGACCGCGTGTTCAGCCATTTTCTGCAGGAATACAGCGCCGGACGCACACCGAACCCGGATATCCTGTGCAACAAGGAAATCAAGTTTCATGCTTTCCTCGATCACGCACTCACGCTGGGCGCAGACAGGATCGCTACCGGGCATTATGTGCGCACGCGCGTTGCAAAGGGACATACACAGTTGCTGCGCGGCATCGATGACAACAAGGACCAGAGTTATTTCCTGCATGCCCTGAGCGAAGGCCAGCTGCAACACGCGCTGTTTCCAGTAGGTAAGCTTCCCAAGAACGAAGTACGCGAGATTGCGCGCAAGCACGAACTGGCAACACACGACAAGAAAGACAGCACCGGTATCTGTTTTATCGGCGAAAGACGATTCGACACCTTCCTGCAACGCTACCTGCCCGCGAAACCGGGCAGCATTCAATCCGATACGGGTGAGACACTGGGCAGCCACAATGGCCTGATGTACTACACCATGGGTCAACGCAAGGGCCTGGGTATCGGCGGCCTGCAACATGCCGGCGAGACCCCGTGGTATGTGGTCGACAAGGACCTCGATACCAATATCCTGATCGTCGCCCAGGGTCAGGACCACCCTCGCCTGTATCACAACACGCTTGAAACCAGTCATATCCACTGGATCAATGGCGCCGAGTCTGCGGCCACAAGCTGCACCGCGAAAATCCGCTACCGTCAGGCTGATCAGCAATGCTCCCTGGAAAGCCCATCAGCAGGCAGGCATATCATTCATTTCGAAAAACCACAACGCGCAATTACACCTGGACAGTCGGTTGTGTTTTACCGGAACGAGGTCTGTCTTGGCGGTGGTGTAATAGAAACGATGTACGACAGCTGAATCATTTTCCCTGGTGGGCATTCACTGCCCAAAACCGGTATTCGAGAAACCATACACCGGGCCTGGACCACTCCCGGCCGTCGGACATATGCCCTAAATCGCTGTTTCTAAGGCAATTGCCTGATTCAACGCTCTGTGATTGGACCTATTATTGGTTTCAACGACCGGCTGGAAGCCTATGTCAGGACATGGGTCTGACCTGCCCACTCATCCAGTGTTGTTCCGTGCTGGCGTCCACTTACGGAACCTGTATTCAAATTCCTGCCCGCTTAATCGGGCAAGACTCTAACTGCAAACGTCACAATATTTTGGAGACGATCATGACCAATCACGACTACACTTTTCCCCTGTCTGCAAAAATCCTGCACAGCGGGATGGCGATTTTCGGTATTACTGCCTACCTGAGCGCGGAGCTTGCGGAAGACGGCTCCGGCTCATTGGGTTATTATTTACACGCGTATCTTGGACTGTCTCTGACAGCATTTATTTTATTGCGGATATTTCGCGGTTTTACCGCTGCGGAACCGATGCGGTTCGCCGGCTGGTCACCGTTTTCTTCCCGCCAGTGGTCTCTCGCGTTGCAGGATGCACGCAGCCTGATCCAGCTGAGAGTACCTGAACGTGGCATGCATGAAGGTCTTGCAGGCCTCACCCAGGCGTTTGGTTTGGCCCTGTTCTGCTGGATGGGGATTACGGGGACGGGATTATTCCTGCTTGGTGACAAGCCG
>CAMYIO010000205.1 GCA_947258515.1 uncultured Ectothiorhodospiraceae bacterium | reverse complement strand
CAATCTTGCGTGTCTGGGTTCTCAATTTCTGAAAGGTAGGGTGTGTAACAAGTTACGCACGCTGGTGTTACGGAAAATTGCGTGGAATCATGTAGGAAATTCTAAGCGATGTGGGTGTCTCAACCATTATCTTGATTCAACCATGAACAAATACTGATATGTCAAAATTTCGATTACTCCTCGCCTGCCTCGGCACGATCCTGATGCTGGCTGGCTGCACCAGCTTCGCCTACAACCGGCTTGATTGGCTGATTCCTTGGTATGTTGACGGCTACGTTGATTTGACGAGCGAACAGCGAAAGCTCTTGCGTAAGAAACTAACCTCACAACTTGATTGGCACCGCGAGGAGGAATTGGTTAATTACATCGACATCCTCAACCGTATTGAGGCCGACATGGATGGCGAGGTCACAGCCGACACGGTGCGACGCTGGGCGGACGAGATGTTTGGTGCGGCCGTGCGCGTGCAAAGATCGCTGCTGGCCGTCGCGCTGGAATTCGGCACGAAGATAAGTGATGAGCAGGTTGAGGAGTTCGTTGTCAGCCTGTGGGAACGCCATGAGGAAATGGAGGAGGAGCTCAGGACGCGCAGCGATGCTGAATACGCCGACGACGATTATGATAGCTTGGTCGAGACGCTGGAGCGTTTTCTCGGGCGGCTGGATAAGCAGCAGAAAGCCATCCTGCGCGAAGCGTCAAATAAACTGGTGCGTTTCGACAAGGCTTGGCTGGACGAGGGTCGAGCGTGGTTAAAAAAAATGGAAAACTTGTTGCAGCGCGAAGCGGGCTGGCAGGAAGCCATCATGCAAGCATACGACGCCCGCGCCAGTTTGCGCTCTGACGAGTACCGCGCCGCCTTTGAGCATAACATGGGGCTGGTGACCCAGGCCTACGCCGAAGTGATCGGCACGATGAGTAAAAGACAGCGCAAGAGAGCGCAAAACGAGTTCGATGATCTGAGGCGGATGTTGATGAGATTAATGCGGGACAACGGCTAGCCCGAACATTGCGCCAGTCGGTAAAGGGGTCAGCCCTTTACCGATTTTTGTCGAAGAGCGAAGACACCCATGCCCTTGAGAGACCAGAGACTGTGGGTGAGCTGAATTTTCTATTATTTACTCTGTCCCTTTACTCTGATAATCCTCTAGCCGCCTCCTAAATCTTGTGGTATTCGTTGAAGTGCAAACCGAAACGAAACCACAAAAAATAGGAGACGATAATGACACTTTATTGCGGAATTGACCTACATAGCAACAACAGCGTTGTTGCGGTACTGGATGAACGTGATCGCACGGTATACGAGAAGCGCCTGCCTAATGACCTTGAGACGATTACCGAGGTACTGTGCATCTATCAATCGGAGTTGTCCGCTTGCGTGGTGGAATCCACGTATAACTGGTATTGGCTGGTGGATGGATTGATGGACGCGGGCTTTCCGGTACGTTTGGCACACACCAGTGCACTGAGTATTCGGGCCTGAAGTACAGCAACAAAAAGTACAAAGGCCAGGGCAACTGGTGCGCTTCATACCGAAGCAGCACCATGACTGAAAATCCAGGTGCGCAATCAGGTCACTGCCATTGGTACAAAATGGTGGCTGGCATCAGGGTTGCTTTGTGCCAGTTGACCGGAGACGGCTAATGGGTGACCCCATTTCTCCGCCGCATCTCCTCGCGTCGCATGGGCATCCGGTCGATCAGGCCAAACGTGGCTTCGAGATCCAGGTCGGAGGAACGTGATTTCAGGCTGCCGTCCTTACCGATCAGGCGCACGGCTGTTTCAGCCGGCACAGGTGTGAAGTAGCTATCCATCAGCTCTTCGCGCAGCTTATCCTCCAGGTTTCCGTCGTAATTTGTATGCAGCGTATTATCGCCAAGCACGAACCAGGCAATATCCCGCTCTTCAATTTCCGCCTTGAGTTCAGCCAGGTTATTCAGCGCATTGGACATGTACGGTTCACGCGCAAAAATCAGGATCACGCGGTACTTCCAACGAAGATTTTCCAGGTCGGCCAGCTTTTCTTCCGATGCCTGGGCTTTGACATTTACCGTCATCATGCAGGCCAATAGAATTGCTGAATATTTCATATACCTCCCAACCCTGGCAAAATGACAATCAGGCTGACATCAGCTGAGTCAGTTCTTCGACGCTTCTTAGCTCTGCAAAATAGATCTGCTCTATTTCGTCGTACAATTCGTCGTTGGCAGTTACAGACTCGAGAATTTCCCGATAGGTCTCGGCCGCTAGCTGTTCAGTTGCCAGCGACTCCTCAAGCATGTCTTTATAATCGGTTGTGTGGCGTATCGGCGCTGCATCCCGTATCGTCACAGCCTGTCCGCCAAGTTGATTGATAGCATTGCGCACAGTGTTCGCGTGCACAAATGATTCACTGGCCTCGGTCTCGAAATAAGGTTTCAAATGAAGACGGTGAATGCCACGAACATAGGCAGCATAGTGCGCGTACATCACCTCGGCGCGCATCTCGAGACCCAGGGCGCGGTTAAGTTGGTTGAGTAATCGCTCGTCATTTGTTTGATCTGACATGGTGTCCTCCGGAAAAGTTAAGTGATTGGTCGATTAAATTTAAATTTTTGTGTTTGGAATCATTGCTGTGAGCTTTTCAGACAAGCCATCCTGCGCGCAGGCTAAGGTCTGTCCACCTGGCTGCTTGCTCTATATCCATCAGTGCCCCTCGGTCGAGCCAGGCCCCGCCGGTGTAAACGCCAACCGGGTCGGTGAAGGCATTAATGTCATCCAGCGGATTGCCGTTTAGCATTATAAAATGCGCCACGCGGCCCGCTGCAATTGCAGGCGCCTCGACCTCAAATGCACGTGCTGGCTGAATAGTCGCTGCCTGGATTGCTTCCAGGGGTGTCATTCCAAACTCGACAAGGCGGCGCAGGAGAATAGGTAAAACAAACACTATATTGCCAAATAACTCAAAGTACTGAACGGCGATTCATATCAGGCGATTCATATCAGGTTTTTAGCCAGACTACCACGTAATTTGAGCCTTTTTTGAGCAGCCAATACTGAATTTTAACCGGATTCATATGCATTTTCCCCCAATTCTCACACTCGGGGCGATAGAAAACTTACCGTTCCTTTCCCGGGATCAGTAAGCAGGCAGTTTTTCCGG
>CAMYIO010000204.1 GCA_947258515.1 uncultured Ectothiorhodospiraceae bacterium | reverse complement strand
GAGGTCGAGATGCGCGGCTTCTGGATGATGCGCACCGAGGTTACCCGGGGGATGTTTGCGCGCTTCGTCGAGGACACCCGTCATGCTGCCGGTGACCGCTGCTGGGTCTTTGCTGCAGGCTGGACCGAGAGGGACGGCCTTAGCTGGCGAGCGCCGGGGTTTGCGCAGAACGACGACCATCCTGTCACCTGTGTTAACTGGCATGACGCACACGCCTTTATTGCCTGGCTGAATCGCAAGACAGGAGAGACGTTCCGCTTGCCGAGCGAGGCCGAGTGGGAATACGCAGCCCGCGCCGGTAGCGAGACTGTCTATTACATGGGTGATCAAGTTGCTGCACTGTGCACCACTGCCAATGCAGCGGACAAGCGGGCACTGGAACACTACCCGGGGTTTGCCGTCAACGACTGCGACGATGGTTATGTGAGAACCTCCCCCGTGGCAACCTTTGCGGCCAACCCGTGGGGCCTCTACGACATTTACGGCAACACCTGGGAGTGGGTCGAAGACTGCTGGAACAGCTCCTATGCCAGCGCACCTGCCGACGGCAGCGCCTTTCTCGAGGGTGACTGTAGTCGACGCGGGTTCCGCGGCGGGGGGTACGGCGATATTCCATACTTCCTCCGCTCAACGCTGCGCAACCGCGGCGACGCGATCCATCGCAAGGACGATATCGGCTTTCGGCTGGTCACTTCCGGATCCACGGCGAGCAATCCCAAGCAGTAGTGCATATAGCTAGCGCAGTCCACTGCGTATATCCTTGAGTCGTTGAGCAAGGTCTTAAAGCGCTGCTCGCGGAGATTTACGGAGTTCAAGGGAGTACTTGAACCCTTCTCCGGATCCTGTGACTCGGCCAGCTCGAGTGCTGCAACGGCTTCAGAAATATTCAAGCACTCTGCCCTCTTGTATTGTTGAATTGTTGATTTGCTAGCTGTCTGTGGCACTTCGGATAACAATTATCTATTCACAACCTCGATCAGGTCTCTACAATCGCCAGATCAGGGTTCATCAGGTAGCGGCTGCGTATATCTTCGATAATCAGGTACAGACTCGGTACCAGCAACAGTGTTATCAGGGTTGCAAACAGGATGCCATAACCCAGCGATATTGCCATCGGAATCATAAAACGGGCCTGGCGGGAGGTCTCGAAGATCATCGGAGCAAGCCCACCAAAGGTGGTGATGGTAGTTAGCAGAATGGGACGAAAGCGGCGGATACCGGCCTGTTGAATGGCCTCGATGGCACTGCTGCCCTGGCGGCGCAAATCATTGGCATGGACGATCATCACCAGTGAATCGTTAACCACTACACCGGCCAGGGCAACCAGTCCCATCATGCTGATGATGCTCAGGCTGTAGCCCATAATCATATGTCCGATAACCGCACCTACCAAACCAAAGGGAATCGCCGCCATTGTATGTCGTCGAACCCTTTTGGACAGCTAGTGGCCTGACTTAAGAGACACATTAGCTCATCTGGGTGTGTGTCCTGCCTGATTATCGTAGTGCATTTTCCTGCGCATTGCCAAAGTGTGTTGATTTGCACCGAAACTTGATCCAATAGATGCAGATATTTGCATTATGCCCTGACCCCTGCCTGCCGAGAATAGTTGCCTTGAACCCATTCACTTACTGCAGTTCTGGTGGCACATATTTCTGTGCAAACGAAGGGTCATATTTGGATGCAAATTAACAATTCAAAGCGTCTGCACTCGACGCTGGGTTACAAGACACCGATGAATTACGAAAAGTACATTAACAAGGTGTCCGGAAACATTTCACCGCTACAATGGTCGATCAGGGTATGAAAGCGGTCAACTCTTCAGCGCCCGTGACGAACGCACAGATGCCGGTTGTATCGCTGACAGCAAGGTTCATGGCTGACATGGCAGGATGGCAGGCCATGGACCAAACGGAGCAGCGACACCTGCGGCTGATCTCGTCTATCCTGCCCGCGTCGCAGCATGGCCGTCTGCTGCCCGTATGGCGCGCCGCCGGCTGGCTGACCGGCACATTGCCAGCAATTTTCGGCGCTGCGGCCGTGTTCCGCACCATCGATGCGGTCGAATCGTTCGTCGATGGCCATTATGCAGAACAGCTTGATCAGCTATGCCAGCGCAGCCACTGCCTGCCCCTGTATTGCCTGCTGGGTGGCTGCCGTACTGACAAATTGATGCATCGGGATGATGCGCGGGGGCGTTTGTCTGCGCCGGGCTGGGCAGGCCGCATGTGGACCGGCCTCGTGATCGCTGGTTCGCGGCTGGGCGTGTCGCTCACGAGGCGCTACTGAACATGAGCTCAGCTGGGATCTGCGAATGGCAGGCAACGCGGGCTGCAGCGCTTGAGCGACTGCGCAGCTTTGTGCCGTTTGCCGGGAAATACTACGCAACACAACGCAACTATGACGGCGGACCCGGTGATCGCAGTAACGTATCGTGCCTGTCGCCATGGATACGCCACCGCCTGATACTGGAGGAGGAGGTACTTTCTGCCGTGCTCGGCATGCATAGCAAAGCGGCGGTGGAGAAATTCATCCAGGAACTCTGCTGGCGTACCTACTGGAAGGGATGGCTCGAGATGCGACCCGCTGTCTGGGATGACTACCGGTGCGCCGTCGGTCGTTTGAAGACGGATTTAGCCGGCAACATGGCGCTTCATGACCGCTGGGAGCGGGGTATCTGCGGTGCAACAGGCATCGAGTGCTTCGATGAGTGGGCTCGTGAACTGGCCGATACAGGCTACCTGCACAATCATGCACGGATGTGGTTCGCCAGCATCTGGATCTTCACCCTCGGGCTGCCATGGGAACTGGGTGCCGACTTCTTTCTGCGAAACCTGCTGGATGGCGATGCTGCCGCCAACACCCTGTCGTGGCGATGGGTTGCCGGCCTGCAGACGCCCGGCAAGGCTTACGTGGCACGTGCCGGGAATATTGTGCAGTACACGCGTGGCCGGTTCCAACCGCATGGACAACTGCGTGAGCGCATCGAGCCGGTCGTCGCTACCGCCGCACCACCCGGGAAATCACTCCCGGAAACAGGACAACCGGTTGCCGGCCTCAACATAATATCCGACCGGAAGACCATCGGGCGATATCTCGCCGGTCGCTGTCGCAGGTATTACCTGTGCGGACAGCAGGTCGCCATGGCCAGTGAGCCGCCGTGTAGCTGAATTCAGCAAGCAGGCCGTCGTCGACGGCCTGAGCCGTGCCGCAGCACGATATGATCTGCCGACAGGGGCTCTATATAGCGGTGATACCGCAGCATGGATCAGCGACTGGTGCGAGACAAATCAACTCGAGCAGGTGCTGATGCCCTATGTACCCGTAGGTGTTGCACAGGATAGCATGCGGCAGATGCAGTCGGAGCTGGACCGCAGGGGTATCCGCCTGGTGCAACCGCGCCGTAGCTGGGATGATCAACTGTGGCCCCATGCGACGCACGGCTTTTTCCGTTTCAGAAAATCCATTGAACAGCTGGTCGACGGTTAGCGGAATATTGCATGAATCATTCAGCGACGGCGTCGCAATCCATTTTTGCGACTACCATGTCGCTGCAGAATTTCCTTCCCTTCCAGCCGCGCAGCCCCACGGCGCAGGCTGCCCATCCGCTGTCTGGCTGCTTTCGCCGCAGCTACGTGGTCAACGATAGGTGGTGGGTAATCGTCGCCGATGACGCAGCGGCTCTTGCGCTGTGCCTGCCTGTCCATCTCCCAGGGCGTATGAATCCAGCGGTCCGGGACTCGCGCCAGCTGCGGCATCCATTGACGGATGAAGCGACCCGCCGGATCCTGATCCTGTGACTGCTTGACCGGGTTGTAAATACGGAAGGTATTGATACCGGTTGTACCAGCCTGCATCTGCGATTGTGCGTAGTGGATACCTGGCTCATAATCCGTGAAACGGCGTGCCAGAAACACCGCCGGTTGCCGCCAGTGCAGT
>CAMYIO010000203.1 GCA_947258515.1 uncultured Ectothiorhodospiraceae bacterium | reverse complement strand
CTACGACGTAATAATCATCGGTGCTGGCCCGGGGGGGTATGTCGCGGCAATACGCTGTGCGCAGCTGGGTATGAAAACCGCCTGCGTTGACAAGTGGCTGGGCAAGGACGGTCAACCGGTGCTGGGCGGTACCTGTCTTAACGCGGGCTGTATTCCCTCGAAGGCGTTGCTTGAAAGTTCACACTGGTATGACAGGTTGCAGCAGCATGCGGATGCTCACGGTATTGCTGTCGAAGGGGTAAACCTCGACGTTGCTGCGATGATCGATCGCAAGGATACTGTCGTGAATGATCTGACGCATGGTATCGCCTCGTTGTTCAAATCGAACGGTGTTGAGTGGATCCAGGGGCGTGGACAATTACTGCCCGACCGAAACGTACAGGTCACGCTGCATGGTGGCGAACAGCAGACGATTACGGCCGGTCACGTCATTCTCGCGCCGGGATCAGTACCGGTACAGCTTGCGGTTGCACCGCTGGATAATGACAGCGTTGTTGATTCAGAAGGTGCCCTGGACTGGACCGAGGTGCCGAAGCGCCTGGGTATTATCGGTGCGGGTGTTATCGGGCTCGAGCTGGGCAGTGTCTGGCGGAGGCTGGGGTCGGAGGTGATATTGCTGGAAGCCCAGGATGTGTTCCTGCCGATGGCAGACCAGCAAATTGCGAAGTCGGCCATGAGGTTGTTCCAGAAGCAAGGACTTGACATACACCTGGGTGCCTGCGTCAGGTCAGCCACTGTCACCGATGCGGGTGTGCAGATTACCTATGAAAATTCCGAAGCAGAAAAATCAGTAACCGTTGACCGTCTGATTGTCGCTGTTGGCCGACAGCCATGTACCGAAGGCCTGGCGACGGCGGAAGCCGAGTTGTTGCTGGACGAGGGTGGCTTTATTCATGTCGACGAGGACTGCTGTACCAGCGCACCCGGTGTCTATGCCATTGGTGATGCTGTGCGCGGTCCCATGCTGGCACACAAGGGCTCTGAAGAGGGCGTTACCGTTGCAGAGTGCATCGCGGGCCAGCACAGTGAAGTCAATTACGAGACAATTGCCTCCGTGGTTTATACGCACCCCGAGATTGCGTGGGTTGGCAAAAGCGGGGAGGCGTTGAAGCGGGCCGGTACAGATTATCGAAGAGGTTTGTTCCCGTTTGCGGCCAGTGGTCGCGCGCGCGCGATGCATGAAACCGACGGTATGGTGAAAATACTGGGTGACGCGGCAACAGACCGTGTACTGGGCGTGCATATACTCGGTGCGTCGGCGTCGGAATTGATTGCCCAGGCAGTTACGGCCATGGAGTTCGATGCCAGCAGTGAGGATATTGCGCGCACTGTGTTTGCACACCCGACATTATCAGAGGCCGTGCACGAGGCGGCGCTTGCGATCGACAATCGCGCCATCCACGTGGCGCGCTCCAGACGTCGCTAGCTTAAAACCCCTTTCCGGCGGCCATGCGCTGGATCAATGTGGCAGTGGGGACGACGACCCGCAAAATCAAATATTTTTGCAGGAGCGGATCGTATCCGCGATTTCGCTATACGGAATTTTCCTGTTCGACCCAGCGTGTGCCATCAGACAGCGTTTCTTTCTTCCAGAACGGCGCCTCGGTCTTGAGGGTGTCGATCATGTACTCGCAGGCGCGAAAGGCCTGCTCGCGATGGCAGCTGGCGGCGGCGACAAACACGATATTGTTGTTCGGGGTCAGCGGTCCGACCCGGTGAATAATGAGGGTCGCGGTTAATTCCCAGCGCTCATTGGCCACCTGCTCGATTCTCTGCAGCGCTTTCTCGGTCATGCCGGGGTAATGTTCCAGCGTCATTTGCGTCACCGTGTCGCCCGCGTTCAGGTCACGCACCAGTCCGGTAAAACTGACCATGGCACCGGCCTGACCTTTATGACTGCTGCGCAGTTGTTCAAGTTCGGCACCTGCATCAAAGTCTTCTGTCTGTACACGGATCATTTGACTAGCCACCGGTGACTGGCGGGAACCAGGCGATTTCGTCACCGTCCCTGATGGCGGCATCCACCTTGACGATTTCCTGGTTGATGGCGACATGCAGACGGCTGTCGGCAAGGGCACTTTTCCAGGTCGGGTCGCGCTCCTGCAGCCAGCGAGTCAGGCCGGGAAGGTCATGAACATTGTCGGGCAGTTCGACCTGTTCGTCACCGATACCCAGTGACTCACGCAGGCTGGCGAAGTAACGTAACTGAAGCATGGCGCTGCCTTACCCGGTCAACCGCCGGTTCTGGACATGAAGCGCACCACCTGCTGTGGCTTTTCACGGAATTCGTGGCGTTCCGGTTTCAGTGCAATGGCCTCGCGTGCCGCGTCCTGCAGTTCGCTGTCACTAATGCCGGCACGCAGCAGTGACCGGAACTCAAACTTGTGTTCCTGCCCCAGGCACAGGTACAGGGTACCATCGACTGCCAGTCGCACCCGGTTACAGGTTTCGCAGAAGTGTTGCGAGATCGGTGTGATAAAACCAATGCGCAATTCGGTGCCGGCAACCTGTACATAACGTGCCGGTCCGCCACCGCGCATGACGCCCGGGATCAGGTCGTAGCGTTCAGCCAGCCTGTTTTCCACATCCTTCAAGCTGAGGTAATGCGAGCTGGCATTGCGGCCGGTATTCCCCACGGGCATGGTTTCAATCAAGCGCAAGGTGAAGTCGTGCTCGATACAAAATTCGATCATGTCCTCGACCTCGTCATCATTGATGTCCTTCATAATGACCATGTTGATCTTGATCGGGCTGAACCCGGCCTGTTTGGCACTCATCAGGCCGTCAATGACTTTATCAAGATTCCCTTTGGTGATGTCCTTGAAACGATCGGCGCGCAGAGAATCGAGGCTGACATTGATGCGGCTGATGCCGGCTGCCTTCAAGGCGCTTGCCTGGCGCGTCAGACTGACAGCATTGGTGCTGAGGGACAGGTCTTCAATGCCGGGAATGCCGGAGAGTCGTGTCACCAGTGCCGGCAGGTTCTTGCGCACCAGCGGTTCACCACCGGTAACCCGAACCCGCTGCACACCTAGTGCGGCATAGGCGCGAATCACGCGCTCGATTTCATCAAAGGTCAGCCACTCTTCCGGCTCGCTGAAGTCGCGGTAGTCACCAGGCAGGCAGTAAAAGCAGCGCAGGTCGCAGCGGTCAGTCACCGACAGTCGAAGGTACTCAACGGTGCGGC
>CAMYIO010000202.1 GCA_947258515.1 uncultured Ectothiorhodospiraceae bacterium | reverse complement strand
CGCCTGTTTGAGCGTAGCGAGTTGCGCGAGCGCCGGGCTTTACGAGAAGCGCAGGGGACCCGCGTAGCGGGCAAGCCTCCGGGATCGCCTTTCTTTTGGGTACTTTTCTTTGGCGGAGCAAAGAAAAGTACCTCGCCCGAATGGGCGAAACAAGGAGTTAAAAAGCGCCTCGCCCTTCAGGGCGAAATATGAAGTTAAAAGAAGCACCCCGCCCGAATGGGTGAAATTAGAGGAAAAAAAGTACCCGGCCCCCTCCCGGATATACCATCTTGATGCAGAGGAACTATCGCGGACGCGGTCCGCTCCTACGGAGGTATCTATTCCTGTAGGAGCGCATCGCATGCGCGATGGTTTTACAGGGATTTATGCTTGCCGTCGCAAAAAGGCTTGTCGCCGCTGTGCTTGCAGCCGCACAACCAGACCCTGGTTGTTTCCGTAATCTCGAACTTCACTGGAGTAAATTCTGTATCCTTGTGGGAGCCGTCGCAAAACGGCTGAGTCTTTGACTTGCCGCAGGCGCACCACCAGTAGGTACCCGGCTCCAGATCCTCGGCATAGGGCGCTTTTTGTGCGATTGTCGGTTCTGACATAATGACCTCTCAGTGAAACAGGGAAGGCCCGTGAGTAAAACACCGCCGCTATTGCAAATCAACCAGCTGCAGAGACTGATGATGGGTCCGCTGTCGTTGCAGGTGGAGGCGGGCGATTGCCTGTGCATTTCCGGGCCGTCCGGCAGCGGCAAGTCGCAGTTGCTGCGCGCACTCGCCGATCTTGACCCGCATACGGGCGAGGCCTGCCTGCAGGGCGTGCCCGCCAGCGAGATCCCTGCCGAGGTATGGCGCACCCGGGTCGGACTGTTACCGCCGGAAAGTGTCTGGTGGCTGCCGCGGGTGGGTGATCATTTTCATGGCGATCTGCCGGTCCCGCTGGAACATATCGGACTGTCCGCGGCGATCCTGGCGCAGCCGGTCGCGCAGCTCTCCAGCGGCGAGAAGCAGCGGCTGGCACTGATGCGGCTGTTGTCGAATCATCCGCAGGTATTGTTGCTGGACGAGCCGACTGCCAATCTCGATCCCGAGAATACGCGACGCATCGAGGCTGTGATCGACGAGTACCGCCGGGCACGGCAGGCCGTGGTCATCTGGGTCAGCCACGACCAGGCGCAGATTGCGCGGGTTGCCGACCGCTACTTTGCTGTTAGTGACGGACTGCTGGAGGAAACAACCATCGGGGGCAGGCAATGATTGAACTGAGCGTTACCGACCTGGCAATCGCCGCGGTGCTGGTGTTACTGCTGGCACTGCTGAGCATCCGCCTGCGCTCCAATATCAGTCAGCAGCTCATTATCGCGGCCACCCGTACCGCTGTGCAGCTCACCCTGATCGGACTGGTGCTGAAGGCGCTGTTTGCCAATGCCAATCTCGGCTGGGTAATGTTAATGGCGTTGATCATGCTGCTGGTCGCGGGGCGCGAGGTCATGGCGCGGCAGGAACGCCGCTTCAAGGGCTGGCTGGGCTATGCCGTCGGTACCATTTCCATGTTCCTGTCATCGTTTGCCGTGACGGTGTTTGCGCTGGTGGTGATCCTCGGTGAGGACCCCTGGTATACGCCGCAATACGCGATACCGTTACTGGGCATGTTACTGGGCAATACCATGAACGGCATTGCGATTGCCATGGACCGCCTGACGCACACCGCCTGGGAACAGCGTGCGGTGATCGAGGCGCGGCTAATGCTCGGCGAGCGCTGGGATCGGGCGATCTCGGATTACCGGCGGCAGGCGATTCGCAGTGGCATGATTCCGATCATCAATGCCATGGCCGCAGCCGGCATCGTCAGTCTGCCGGGTATGATGACCGGGCAGATCCTGGCCGGTGCGGCACCGGTAGAAGCCGTAAAATACCAGATACTGATCATGTTCCTGATTTCGGCCGGTACCGGCCTGGGGACACTGACCGCGGTGTCCCTTGGCTCAAAACAGTTATTCGATGAGCGCCAGCGATTATGTCTGGACCGCTTGAGGCAACCCTGATGAGACACAAGATATTGCTTGTTGCCTTGCTCGGGTGCACGCCCTTGCAGGCAGCCATCTACAAGTGCACTGATGCACAGGGCGACACCCAGTACAGTGACGGGCCTTGTGGCCATAACGCGACTGAGTTTGTGCCAAAAGTCGCGCCCGCGCCCGCGGGGGATGCCACGGAACGCATGGATAAAACACAGCGCCTGCTACGCGCGTACGATATCGAGAATGCCGAACGCCAGCGCCGGGAAACCGCGGCACGGACTGCCCGGGCGGAGGCGGAAAATAATTGCATCGATGCACGGGAGCGCTTGCGCAGTATCACCCGGGCACGCGCACTCTATCGGCTGGATGAGGAGGGTAATCGTGTCGTGTTGTCGTTTGATGAACGTGCCGTTGCTGAAGAACAGGCGGGTGCGGCGGTGCAGCACTGGTGTGATTGAGTCGCGGATATCAGCCACGCCACATCAATTTAAAAAAATGGTAGGAGCGGCGTCCCCGCCGCGATTGTTTTTTGTTATATCCGCGAATCGCGGCGGGGACGCCGCTCCTACCATGCGCGTCTCATGGTGCAGGAGAAAATCGCATTCTCGGTTATCGGGATATCAATCCAGTGCCCTGGAAAAAAACTCCGGTTGCGCCAGTGCGGAACGATGAATGGCCGCATTGTAATAACGGGTCTCAAAACGCTTGTAGCAGGCATCGGCTTCCCTGAAGCGGGCGTCGAGCGACTGTTTGCCGGCCTGGGTGGCGCTCCACCAGCCGGATGGATAACAGGGTTGCGGAAAGAACAGTGTCTGCGTGTCACTGAAACCCGCCGCCTGCATGGCCTCGCGCATCGGTTTGATGATGTCCATGTGGTAGAGCGGTGATTCACTCTGCTGCACCAGGATGCCTGCGTCACCCAGCGCACGGTAACAGTCGCGGTAGAAGGCCTCGGTAAACAGGCCTTCCGCGGGGCCGATCGGATCGGTGCTGTCGACGATAATAACGTCCACGCTGCCGGGATCGGCACCCTTCATCCACTGGATGCCATCAGCGAACAGGATGTCGGCACGCGGGTCCGTGTTGGATGCGCACAGCTCCGGGAAAAATTTTTCCGCCAGCCGCGTCACACGTTCATCGATCTCAACCTGCAGTGCGTGCTTGACCCCGTCATGCTGCAGCACTTCGCGCAATGCCGTGGTCTGGCCGCTGAG
>CAMYIO010000201.1 GCA_947258515.1 uncultured Ectothiorhodospiraceae bacterium | reverse complement strand
AGCCAGCCTCCCCGGCAGTAAAGGGCGTAGGGGAAATCCCAGTGAAACAAGGTTACCCAGGGGCTGATGCCGTGTTCCAGCAAGGCATCAACCAGGCGGCTGTAAAAATCGAGGCCCTTTGCGTTGATGGCGCCCGTGCCTTGCGGAAGCACGCGTGGCCAGCTGATCGAGAATCGATAGGCCTGCAGGCCCATTCCGGCCATCAGGGCGACATCTTCGCGGTAGCGATGATAATGATCACAGGCAAGTTCACCGCTATCGCCATTGACGATCTTGCCCGGCTGGCGGCCCAGCATGTCCCAGACAGACGCGCCACCGCCATCGCGCCAGGCGGCCCCCTCGATCTGGTAACTGGAGGCCGCAGCGCCCCAGACAAACTCTTTTGGGAACATGATGAATAGTCCTGAACGGGTGAAGACCCAATGAAAAAAACGGCTTACTTATTTCTACATTATTTCCAGGCCAGGCAGGCAACGGCTTCACAGGGCACTGCCGGGAACCTGTTGCTGTTGCTGGGCTGCAACGCCAACAGGTTTATTAAACAGCTTCGCTGATGCGGCCTGACTGGTTGCCATCCATAAAGACAGTCATTGCTCTCGCCGGCACGCAAGGATCACCAGGGAAAAAACGACCAGGCCACTAGAAAGTGCTTACGGTTACGAACGCAGAATCGTCTTCAATTTCGACATAGGAATAACCCCATTCACCCAATAGTTCCCGCGCCGTAAAGTCTGACACCACCGGATTATCATCGGGAAAGAGCGTAATCAAAGGATTCTGAGGCACCACAGTCCCATCACACAACGTGATAGCATCAGGATCAGGGTCGGGGGCAACCAGGTTCGTCCCTGCCATATCACTCACAATGACAGAATAAAACAGTTCAGGTTCGGGGGGGGAAGGATTAAGGAAGTCGCAGGTAGAGAAGAAGGTTACAGAGCCGAAATAATAATCCAGCACTGCCCGGTAGGCCCTTATAGCCTGATTCTGGGCATTGACACTTCCAAAGCCCTCCGAGACGCCGTAGGTATATAATTCATGCAATGCCACTGCGGTGAAATATTGATTTTCTCCAGAGGATCTTCTCGCAAGTGCCGTTGCCCAGAAATAGTATCTTGATATCGCGTACTCGGGCCCGGGTGGAATTGCATTTGCCAGATCGAATTTACCCTCCTCTTCCGATTCAGGGTCATTTACATCAAACTCTTTAATCGTGGTTGTAGCAAACGGGTTCCTTGGATCGCCCAGAACACAGGTCTCCAGATAAATCCCCTCATCCGCGCAATACAGATCAAGCGTTGTACCTGTTTGCAGTGGCACCTGGTTGATAACCTGTCCATCATCATCACCCGATCCACATCCCATAGCGACCAGGACAACCGGAACAAGCATCATCATGAACAGCCATTTCAAGATACCCCGGTGAACCTCTTTCCAGTATAGATTTCTCATCATGTTGATCCTCTGCAATGCGTGCTCCGTCACTAGAAACTCCAGGTGAAATAGCCGATGGTTTCGAACATATAGTCGTTCAGGCCATTCTGGTATTCACCTTCTGGCGAACTGGAATCAAGTGTCCTGTAGAGCGCCCTGATTCCGATCTTGCTGGATGTGAGCTCATTGGCACGCCCATCAAGCAGATATGAATAATCCAGTTTATACTGCCAGGGGTAAGTAATATTGAACTGTCTGTAAAAGTCGTACTCGCCCCAGGCATCCTTTTTGATGTAGGCGGAAAGTATATGCTTTCTGTCAAAAATGATCTTCTCCTCTGCCTCATAAAATCGACGCGTCCCTCCTTCCGGGTTACCGTCCGATTGCTGAAACCCGGCAAGCAGATTGGTAACAAATCTTACACGCCCGTTCGGAATGTTGACCAGCCTGCTCTTGACTTGCCATACGTTCTCATCCGGAAGCCCTACACCGAAGGATGCATTGGAACTTGTTGGCTCGAAAAAGAAAAGATTCGCGTCAGTATCTGTAGAGAATTGCGTATAATTGGCGACGAGGTTAAAGGCAAACTTTGCATCTTCCCTTTTGTCGTTATCCCAGGCATAAAAGAAGGTGCCTCCTGTAGGGTCATAGGTAAACATGATCTCTGCTGCCCTGGCTGCCCTGTTGTCCAACACCGCAAAGGGGTCATCATCAGTGTTACGGGGGGCAATGCCGGGAAAGAGTACCCCATTGTTTATTTCCGGCGGAATTACAGGGTTGGCATCGACGAGATTTTCACGCCACAAAACTCGCGGAAACACCAGCCAGTCGCCGTAAGTCATCATGACGCCCGCGTCAACCTCCTTTTTATTGCCATATTCTGAATAGGGGAGCATGGTACCAAATTCAGCGACAGCATCGCCTGCATCCGCCACGAGTCCTGCATAATTGCCGGCCACATACGCTTGAGCACCGAACAGATCAAAGCTCAGCTTTGCCTTTATACCCAGCGTATCCTGAAATTCAATCTGATTAAGAACAACCTCATTGCCATCCAGGCGGGTATAGTCTTCATCGATCTTTTCTGAAGCGGAACCGAGCAGGCCCACTTCGAGCTTGGTACGCTCGGAAAATTCCTTTGCGATCGTCAGTGTAGTTGCGCGCGATTGTCTTGTAGTCGCCGAGGTAGCGGTAGCCGAGTTGCCTGACCTGGAAACATCTTCTGAATGGATGAAGGCAAGGTCGACGTCCCTGTAATCCCATTGATACTTGCCCACTATTTTCGGATTTGCCCCCCAGAATATTTCCGGCCCCCCAACGATCTTGAGCCCTTCCAGGGCTCCTTTACCGATGAACTCCGCACCTATAGGGGCCTTGGCATTCCATATATCCTCACCGGCCATGTCCGTTGTTTCTCGCACCAGGCCATAGAAGTCACCCTCATATCCCCAGTGGTAACGTGGCGTGTGATAAAAGGTGCCCAGATCAAAACTCTTTCCTTCGTAGGTCGCATCGAAGTCATAAATCTCAACCCGGTTACGGTCATCAACGGTTACCGGCACGATTACATCTTGCGGTACCCCGTCAACATCCAGAGTTTCAACCTGTAGCACAGTCACCGGATCCCCACGCGAGCCATAGGAAATTTCGATGAGTTCATCCGGCACACTGCCAAGAATATTCAACGAGGCTTGCCCATCGATTTTTTCAGTAGGCTGAAATTCAAAATCCAGGAAAAGCATTTGACCGGACTGGAAGTCGATACCTTCCTCGCCGTCTTCTTTTATGTCATTTTGAAAGCCCTGCAGGATGAATTTTGTCTCGATGCTGCCGCCCGAGAAATGCACTATTTCCTTACTCTTCTTGTTTTCGCTTTTCAGCAAACGGACATC
>CAMYIO010000200.1 GCA_947258515.1 uncultured Ectothiorhodospiraceae bacterium | reverse complement strand
GTGCCGGGCGCAGTCGCACCACATGGGGTGACGCCTTTACCGGCCGGTCGAAGTGGTATTCGGTCTTGTGATTGATGGCGACTCTGATGGCCATTCCGCAGTTGCCTCGTTCGATGTTTTAATGGTTACTATGCACTATTTCGCGCAGCAGCGGGATGCCTGGCGTTCAGATGATCGTGGAAATGTTCAGCTCAGCCGCTGCGGTCGCGATGCTCCAGCAGGCGCAGCAGGTATTCCTCGAAAAATGGCGAGTTCTGCCTGTCTTCGTAACGCGGGAATGTGAGTGAGCGGGGCATGTCGAAGGTACGCCGGGTAATAAAAAAAATCCTTGTGGGTCTGCTTATGCGAACCAGGTCTTGCCGATCTGGTTATGTATGGCCGAGATACCGACCTGCAGGCGGTCAACCTCCATGTGCAGCGAGACGGCATCGAGCTTCTCCGGCTTGATGCGGCTGACACGGTGGCGCGCCTCGCGAACCGGTTTGAGTGTGTTCTGGTGGCGTGGCAGATCGCCGATGCACTCCTCGATCTGGTCAAGGCAATGCGCAACCGAGCGTGGCAGGTAGTCATTTTGCAGCAGGTAGCTGACGACATCCGCACACTGAACGCCCAGCTGGATATCCTTGCGGTACATCTGGTAGGCGTTCAGTGTACGCAACATGCTGGTCCAGACATGTACATCCAGGCCGCCGACATCGTCGGGGTTTTGCATGCTCATGGCACCGATATCGACGACCCGCGTCGTCATGTCGGCGCGTTCGAGGTTGCGTCCGATGCGCACAAAATCATAGGCATGGTCATGGCTCATGGTGCCGGCCAGCAGTCCCGTCAGTTGCTGGCAGCGCTGGATGATCTCGGTGAGAAACTCGAAGCGTCCACGGCGCGGCAGGGCATCGTTGATACGGGCGTTTGCATACAGCTGCAGTTCGTTTATCTGCTCCCAGGCCTGCCCGGGCAGTACCTCGCGTGAAGTGCGGCCGTTCTCGCGTGCAGCGGCAATCGAGTTGAGCAGGGACCCCGGGTTAGTGCTGTCAGCCAGCAGGAACTTGACCGTGTTGCGTTCGTCATGGCGCTGGTACTGTTCGCTGAACACTGCATAGCTGCCGGTAATCACGGGCAGTATTTCCCAGCCGATGCGCGTGCCGCGTGGCAGATCCAGTAACAGAAAATGATAGGTGTTGACGAGGCGTGCGGTATTCTCGGTACGCTCGATGTAGCGCGCCATCCAGTAGATACGTCTGGCAACCCGTGACAGCATTATCCGCCCTCGTTATCCACGATCCAGGTGTCCTTGCTGCCGCCGCCCTGGGATGAATTGACGACCAGCGAACCGCTCTTCATGGCGACCCGGGTAAGACCGCCTGCGGTGACATAGGTCTCGGCACCCTGCAGGATGAAGGGTCGCAGGTCCAGATGCCGTGGCTCCACCGTGTGGTCACACAGGGTTGGCGCCGTCGACAGCCGCAGTGCCGGCTGACCGATATAGTTGCGCGGGTTGCTGCTGATCAGCCGCCGGAATTCCTCGCGTTCCCGCGCGGTTGATTGTGGTCCCACCAGCATGCCGTAACCGCCTGACTCGTTCGCGGGCTTGACCACCATGGAGGCCAGGTTGGCGAGCACGTGTTCACGTTCCTTTGCGTCGTTACAACGATAGGTGGGCACGTTGGGCAGCAGTGCATCCTCATCGAGATAGTAGCGGATGATGTCCGGCACGTAGGAGTACACCACCTTGTCGTCGGCCACCCCGCAGCCCGGTGCATTGGCCAGTGCCACATTGCCCTTGCGCCAGGCGCGCATCAGGCCGGGGACGCCGAGCGCTGATTCCGGCAGGAACACCTCGGGGTCCAGGAACAGGTCATCAATGCGCCGGTAGATGACATCCACGCGGGCCAGGCCATTGATGGTTTTCATGTAGACATAATCGTCCTTGTCTACCATCAGGTCGGCACCCTCGACCAGCTCGGCACCCATGCTGCGCGCGAGGAAGGCATGTTCAAAATAGGCCGAGTTGTAGATGCCGGGCGTGAGGACAGCAACCTCGGGGTGCTTGCGGCGGCTCGGCGAGATTGACAGCAGCATCTCCAGCAGCTTGTCGGGATAGTTATCGACCGGCATGATGGTATTGTTCTCGAACAGTTCCGGCAGAATGCGCTTGGTGACCTCGCGATTTTCGATCATGTAGGAGACGCCAGAGGGCACGCGCAGGTTGTCCTCAAGCACATAGACGGTACCGTCACTGTCGCGCACCAGGTCGCTGCCGCAAATATGCGCCCAGACCTGGTGGGCAGGTTTGATACCGATACATTCCTTGCGAAAACCCTTGGACTCTGCAATCAGTGATGCCGGGATAACGCCATCGCCAATGATTTTCTGTTCATGGTAGAGGTCATCGATGAACAGATTGAGCGCCTGCAGGCGTTGCTTCAGGCCGGCCTCGATGTTGCGCCATTCGCGTATCGGCATGACCCGCGGGATGATGTCGAAGGGCCATGCCCGGTCGATATTCTCGCCATCGCTGTAGACCGTGAAGGTGACGCCCTTGTCGATGATGGCCAGTTCCGCGTCCAGCTTGCGCGCCTGCAGATCCTCATCCGACTGTGAACGCAGCCAGGCGGTGAGGTTGCGTGCCGGCGCACGCGCATAACCGGGCGTGCTGATGAGTTCGTCATAGAACTCACCGGGGTCATAACTTTTCCAGTCAATGGTCATGTCACTGCAGGCTCTGCAAAAAACCGAGTCCGTCGTTGCCATTCAGGCGAACAGGAACGGCTGGCAGGTGCCAGATGTCGTCACAGTATTCGCGTATCGAGCGGTCCGACGAAAACCATCCCATGCGGGCGGTGTTGAGAATGGACATCTGCGCCCACCTGTCCTCATGCTGAAACGCATTCGAGACTTGCTGCTGGCATGCGCTGTAGGAGGCAAAGTCTGCGCAGACGTAAAACGGATCAGTGTGAGTCAGTGAATCGAGCAGCGGCTGGAACAGGCCGGAGTCTCCACGGGAAAACAGC
Organism: uncultured Ectothiorhodospiraceae bacterium; assembly: GCA_947258515.1. Classification (GTDB taxonomy): domain Bacteria; phylum Pseudomonadota; class Gammaproteobacteria; order UBA9214; family UBA9214; genus UBA9214. The sequence goes on along the minus strand of CAMYIO010000200.1, from coordinate 319 downwards.
CCGCTGCGAATCAACTGCATCGCCTCCTGCAGTTCCTGATTATTTTCTATAAACGTGGCAGGTCGCCGTTGTTCCCTTGCCAGGTTTTCAATCTCGTCCGCGGTACAGCCAAACAGGAAGAAATTCTCTTTGCCGACAGCGTCCCTGATCTCGATGTTTGCGCCGTCCAGCGTGCCGATGGTCAGGGCACCGTTCATGGAAAATTTCATGTTGCCGGTGCCGGATGCCTCCTTGCCGGCCGTGGAGATCTGCTCCGAGAGATCGGCTGCCGGATAGACTCGTTGTCCGTTGCTGACATTGAAATTCGGCAGGAATATCA
>CAMYIO010000199.1 GCA_947258515.1 uncultured Ectothiorhodospiraceae bacterium | reverse complement strand
CATCCATCAGGTGTAAAGCTGATGAGGTGATGCTGATAGCACTTGCGGTGTCAGTTCAGGGCGGAGATAAACAATTCCAGCCTGGCACCACTGACTTCACGTACTATTGATGAAGGGGGGGGAAACAATGGTCGTCAACTCATCACCCAAAACGGTCGTATTGCTTTTAACATTCTGGGCGTATCTGTTACCTGTCGCCGCTGAGGAACCGGCCTCTGCAATGCCCTGGGTGGACTGGCCGTGCAAATTCTGTCCCGACTACACGGGGACGGAAGGCTGGGGCGAACTCGGTATCGGTTACCAGAGCGAGGATTCCTACAAGTTCGGCCGCTACACCGGCCTGACGGATAAGGGGGTTTTCGGAAATGCTAGCGGCGACTTCAAACACCAGGAAGAGGATGGTCGCTATTTCGAATTCCGGGCACGCAACCTTGGCCTTGATTCACGGGATGTGCAGATCGAAGGGGGCGACCAGGGGAGCTACAAGTTGTTTCTGGAGTATGACCAGCTTCCCAGTTTCAACGATGACACCACCTCCAGCCCGTTCCGTGACCATAGTGGCAGCGAGCTGTTGCTCCCGAAAATGTGGGCGCCCGCTGGCAGTACGCAAGACATGGCGACCTTACAAGAAAGCCTCAGGGATGTGACCATAGAAACAGAACGCAAGAGACTACAGGCTAAATTTGCCTACATGCCCGTCAGGAAGTGGGAAATCACAGCACGTCTCATGCATGAAAAGAAAGACGGCAGAAAGGACCTGGGTACGACGTTTGGCTTCAACGAAACCGCCATTCTACCTGTACCCGTAGAATACCAGACGAACGAACTGGGACTCGGCGTCGGCTACACGGGCAAGAAGTTGCAGGCGCAAATCGCCTATGACGGCTCCTTTTTCAAAGAAGACAATAATAGTGGCCAGGTGTGGCAGAATCCCTATGTCAATCCGTCCGACCCCAATGGATTCGGACAGTTTGCGCGTGCACCGGACAATGATCATCACAAGCTGAGTGCCACGCTCGGATATGATGTGCTACAGCACACCCGGTTAAATGCCCACCTGGCCGTCGGCAACACGACACAGAACGTTAACTTTTTACCGTACACCATCAATCCCGACCTTGGCGGCCCCCTTCCGGCCAACGACCTGGATGGTGCAGTCAAAAGCACCCTCGCCAGGCTGGGATTATCATCCCGCCCCCTGCCCCGCCTGCAGGTGAATGCCAATTATACCTTCAGTGACCGCGACAATTACTCCAGCATCAATACCTACGACTACGTGGTCACCGACCTGTATAATTCGAACACTGCCAGAGATAACCTTCGCTATAACTTCAAACAGCATCTATTTCAGAGCAGCGCGGCCTACCGGTTTTCCAACCGGACCGACATGTCGCTGGGTTTTGATTACGACAACATGGAGCGCAGCAACCAGGAGGTCGACGAAACCAGTGAAAATATCCTGTGGGGCAAGCTGAGGGTCAGGCCACATGAAATGCTCGATGCATCGATCAAGTATACATACGCGAATCGCAGTAACTCCGGTTACCATAGCGTTGCGGAAATCACACCTCCGCAGAACGAGCAGATGCGGCTATTCAATCTTGCCGACCGTGTGCGCAACAAAATAGGCGCGGATCTCACGATCACACCAGTATCGGCCCTGATGTTGGGATTTAGTGCGGATTACTACAATGATAACTACGACGAGACCACCTTGGGTCTGACGGAAGCCAAGGGCACCAGCTACACTTTCGACATCTCCTATTTCATCAATGAAAACCTGACAACCACTGCCTACTACACTCGGGAACTGTTGAAATCCGATCAGGCGGGCAGCCAAAGCTTTTCCGATCCCGACTGGTTTACGGATGACGAAAACGGGACCCATACTGTAGGCGTGGGCATTAACTGGAATGCGATCCCCGACAAGCTGGATATCGGTGCAGATCTGGTGTATTCGGATTTCACCGGCAAAATAAGTTACGACAATGCAGCGAACTACCCTGATCTGGCGTCAACACTCAAAAGCGTACAGTTACATGGTACCTACAGGGTGAAGGACAACATTTCACTAAAACTTGCCTACTGGTACGAAAACTACAGCGAAGATGACTGGGCCAAGGACGGTATCGGGGTTGCCACCCTTCCCACCGTGCTTGGGCTCGGAGCCAAAACCCAGGATTACGATGTAAACGTCATCGCCGCCTCCATCCGCTATGACTTCGAGTGAATGCGCCCGGCAGAACCAACTCACCTAGTATCAACAGTGGCAGATACATTGGCTCCGGGTCGCCTTACCCTGTCTATGGCGAATTACTAATTACGCAGCTGCGGGCAGTTGATAAAGGCCACGACTATGTGATTTCCACTGGAATTGGTTGAGGTCAGCGAGGCGGATTATGCATTTCCCGGACATCTCTTTTGGAGTGCTGTCGGCAAACGCCGTATGTACACGGTGAGAGTTGTAATACTGGCGAAAATCTTCCAGCTTCCGGTCCAGGTCACTGGCATTCCAGAAGAGTGTCTGGTCAATGAATTCTCGACGAATTGTTCCAATCAGCCGTTCGACGAATGGATGCGATAGTGGCGTATATGGAACCGTCTTGACTTCGTCTGCACCAAGTATCCTGAGGTTTGCTTGCCATTGGTGATAACGGAAGAGCGGGTCGTTATCAGAGCTGAGATATTTAGGGGCACCCCCGGTTGAGATGGCAGTGTTAAACATTCGACACAGCGCCATACCGTCCACATCACCGGCATGCACACCGAAACCAATGATGCGCCGGGTGAATTGGTCCATGACCACGAGTACCCAGTAGCTATTTAATAGAATGGACTCGCAGCGGAACAGGTCAATGCTCCAGAGGCTGTCCTTGGTGTGCCCAAGGAAAGTCAGCCACGATGGTCCATCGTCACCCGGGTCTGGCCGGTAATGTGCGGCGAGGACGCGCCGCACCACATCTTTATCGATATTGGTACCAAACGCTTTATTAATCTGCTGCGCTATCCGTGGGCAGCCAAACCGCGGGTTGCGTTGTCGCCTAAAGCGCCTACTGTTGGTTCATCACGACGATGGCCTGGATGAGTGCCTGTGATGGACCTTTGGGGCCGGGTTTTCGTTTGCTGCCAGCTGATGAATACAGCAGTCGATACTTCCGCTGTTTGAGCAGGTTGTGGAATTTCAGCAGCGTCGATGGGCGGATAATGACGGCAGCCCGCCTGAGGTGACGTGGATTGAGGAATAGCGACCAGAAACCTAGCAGGAATCGGTCGAGTGATGAGAGATTGGGAGCGCGTTGCCGGGAGCGATTGATGATCAGGAGCTGTTGTTTCATCAACAGGCTGTCAGCGACGATGGCTTTTGCGCCACCGGGGCCC
>CAMYIO010000198.1 GCA_947258515.1 uncultured Ectothiorhodospiraceae bacterium | reverse complement strand
GCACCCCCGTCGCCCGGCTCACATTCAGATTGCGGGAAGTACTGCAGCAGGTTGAGCTGCGACTGATCGGCATCGTTTGCCAGCGGTGAACCGCCTACCGCACCGGCTGCACTGACCACGGCGGCTATACGCTCCTGGATTTCCGGGTAGTTGACCACGGCCTCGAGGATATCCGCTGCCCCCTTTGAATAGCCGACGAGGATCAGTTCAGGCGCGGTACCCTCGCGTGGCATTGCCATGATGGCGTCGCGGATCTGGCGTGCGTTGTTGGTACTGCTGGAGAGACCGTCAACGTCCAGGATGACCATGTCATAGCCGAACTGATCGATATGTTCGGCAACCGTGTGTCTCATATCCAGCCAGTCCGAGAAACAGTCCCAGCCAAGGCCGGGCACAATGACTGTGAGCAAGCGACGTTTCGACTGACCCAGGTCGACAGGTTTGCCGCTGCCGGGTGGTTCATTGCGCTGAGGATGAGTACAGCAAGGCCGGCCAGCAGGCCTGGAAATACCGGCTGACAGCCGCTGACCGGGTGCTCAGTGCCTGTCTTGTTCATCAGTTTTATTGTTTGTATTTTGTGCGGCTGCCTCGGCTGCCCTGCGTTCGAGCAGGGGAACCCAGTCAAGGAATTCCACGTCTGCAAGTCCAAGCGGCCGGGTGATGAAGAACAGTACCTCACGCAGGCCATCAGTGTAGTAACTGAATTCACCCGGATGGTTGAACAGCTGTGCTTCGGTCACCGTGTTCGCACCCTCGACAAAGCCGAACTTTTCCAGGCCACCCGAGTACAACAAATCCTGTAAGACAAGGCTGCGTATTTCATCGACATCCGGGTGCAATAGCGGTTTGTTGTCAGCCGCCGCCCTGAAGCGACCACCTACCGGCCGCCCGGCCTGGACAAGCACAACGAGTTGCCCCTGGTACCGCAGGGGTGCCACCCACAGCCGCAGCCAGTTTGCGGCGCTGCCGCCCTGTCCAGCCTTGCGCAGCACGATATCCGGTGACCGACCGAAGACCCGTTGTGTCTTGTCCAGAGGTTGTGGTAGCTGACGATAGTCACGGCGCACCAGCGCCGCGCCGATGTCGGACAACCCGCCGACGAAAATCATATTCAACGGGCCACTGTCGGCCGAAGAGCCGGCGTCGGTTGCACAGCAGGGCAGGTCCTCGAGCGCCTTTCGGAATGCCGCTTCATCCTGATAATCATTCGCCTGTGACGCGGCGATGAGTTGCTCAAGTTCATCGACTCTCTCCCCGGTCACTTCACCGGGAACCGGCGGGAACAGGGTGAAGGGGATGATGGATTGCTGGCCAAGTAAATCAATATTGAGCACCCGTATGCCGCGGTGCGGGTTGGTATAAAGAATACCGCTGCGCGTCTCTCCCGCCGGGATAATGCTTGCAATGGTGAGGCTGTCAAAATAGGCATCGACTTTATTGTTGCGGTCCCGGGCAAGCTTTTTGTGAAAGGGCCAGGCGACCTCCAGCGGCGCAAAATAGTCAGGGTCGGTGCCGGCGCGGAGTAGCCACAGTACCTGCGATGAGTTATTCACAATTTCTACCCAGATTGTTTGTATGCCCGAGTCGTTGAGGTTGGCACTAAAATATCGCTGGTTGTCCCCGGCACTGAACACGGCAGCACTGACCTGAACCTCGCGGCTTGTGGACGTTACCGCGCGCTCGCGCAAACTGCTGTCATCAATCGTCGTTGGCGCCTGCCAGCTTGCACAGCCGCACACTGCCAGGCACAGCAAACATGAAACAAACACTGCGGCACCACTGCGCGAGACGCCTGAACTGGCTTGCAGGCCTGCTGCAGCGACGCCTGTATTGCTCACGGCGCACCTCGCTTGTTTGCCTGCTCGACAAAGCCGCCTGCTTCGCCTTCCCAGGGCAGAATTTCGATCTCCGCAAGTGAAGTGGGGTGATCCTCAAAGAACAGCACGCCACGGAACCCGTTAGTGTAATAGGGGTCGGTGGTGAGGTTTCTGCGTGGTGCATCCCTGGTTGCTGCACCGACGCCCTTGACCAGGCCAATCTTGTAAAGAAACTGCGAATAGGCGAGGTCCTCTATCAGTGCCATCAGGGCTTCATCCACATCGGGATCGATCTTGTGTGTGGTCAGATAGGGTGAATGAATCGTCAGGCGGGTGCCAATGTCACGGCTGATCTGTCCGACCCACACCTGTTTGTCATGGTAAGTCATCGGGCTTAGCCAGAGACGCAGGTGATTACGCTGGTGAATGCTGTTGCGCGCCCTTTGCAGCGCCAGTTCCTGCGGGCGTCCATACAGGTACAGCGGGCTGACCGGGGAATAGCGGTAGCGTTCCCCGGACAGTACCGAGGTGATCATCTTCCTGACTGACCCTGAGTAAGTGGCCTCTGTCGGGTGCCAGCCGCGTCGTACCAGTGCGGGAAACGCATCCTCCAGTCCGCCGACGATCACCAGGTTGAGCGGGTCACCATGGCGCGTGCCTTTCTTGTTGCTGACGCAGCAGGGCAGGGCCTCGAGCGCGGCCCTGAACGCAGCGTCATCGGTATAGTTGAGTATCTCATCGGGTGCATAGTATGCGCTGTGTTCGAATTCCTTTTCCTGGTAATCGGCGCGGAAGCCAGGCACGTCGGTGAGAAAGTAAAAGGACTTGAACTTGTCACTCGCGATCAGGTCAACCTCGACCATTTTTACGCCCTCATCCAGGTTACTGAGGATGAATCCCGAAACCGTTGACCCCGGTGTTACCGGATTTTTGAAGGCCAGTTGCTGGAAGTGCTGGTCGAACTCCCTGTGTGTGCGGCTATGAATGTCTGGAGCAAATGCGTCAGCAGCTTCGGAGGCCGGAAAAAAATTCGGGTCCAGTCCCGGTGACAACAGCCAGTAGGTGGTGTCGTCGTGATTCTCTACCTCAATCCAGACGGGTTGAATGCCTTTCTTTGCCAGGTCTGCCCCGTAGATGGACAATGACTCGCTGGCCGAGAGCACGCTGGTGGAAACCCGTACAGCGCCATCCGCGTCTGTCAGTAGCCGTTCCTTGTAGTCTGTTGTATCGGCCCCTTGCAGGGTGCCTGTTGACGCACAGCCCGTCAGGCTCGAGACCATGACAACTGCCAGAAGTGCTGCTCTCAGAGAGTCAATCGGGGTCATCGATGTGTGCCCGGCCTGTTTTTTCTCAGCATAGTATAATCGAAGGTGTATGGTACCTCAGGTGATCATACAGTTTCCTCGACGCAAGTTTAGCATAGTACAGGCCGGTATCGTTTTGGATGACAAGCTGACTGACGTTTTCAGGCAACAGCTGCTGCAGCTGCAGCAGGACGTGTCTGCACTAAAAGCGAGCGCCGCGTCTGCCGCGGAGATAGTGGCGCTGGACCAGACCAGTGTCGGGCGGCTGTCGCGGATGGATGCCCTGCAGGGCCAGGCGATGTCTCTGGAACAGGGGCGTCGCAGGGAACGTGAACTGCAAAAGATCGCTGCCGCCTTGCGGCGCATCGAGGCAGGTGACTATGGCGACTGCCTTGCCTGTGATGAACCCATCGCCATCGAGCGCTTGACGCTGGATCCGGCAGCGACACTCTGTATCCGCTGCGCCAGTGCCAGGGAAGATCAGCGCTGATTGTGGCGCCACATGGGCAATGCCGGCACCACTGCGGGCAAGTCAGAACAACTCTATATCTACTTGATCTATGTCATGATCCTGAGCGCCATATTTACGTATTCTCTTTTAGAGTTACTGTGTGAAGCGCTGCTCAATTCAATGTATCTATGCCGGCTGCGCGCTGTGCGCACCGGGAAGAACAGGCACGCCGTCGTTTCATGGTGTGCAGAGCGCACCTGGTAGGCATTGCTCTACCTGAATGCG
>CAMYIO010000197.1 GCA_947258515.1 uncultured Ectothiorhodospiraceae bacterium | reverse complement strand
TCGCGATGACCCCAAGCCGAAGTTTGGCTGCAACAATGAGGATGATCCCGGTGAACAGCGCCAGCCAGGCACCGGCAATCAGACCCATGGTCGGATCACCGCCGGTGAGCGGCATGATAGCGACGCCCGCAAGCAGTGCCACAGCACCATCGGGACCCACATTCATGTGTCGTGAACTGGAGAACAGGAAATAACCCATTGTGGCAGCGAGTGCAGCGTAGATACCACCCACCGGCCCCGATCCGGCAAGTTCGGCATACGCCAGTGCCGAGGGGATCAGGACCAGGCAGATTACGAGGCCGGCGAGTACATCGTGCGAGAGATTCTTGCCCTGGTAGCTGCGTAACACCTGCAAACCCGGCATCGACTGAAAAAGTCGGGAAAAACGCGTTGTGCCTGGGGGCTGTGATTCTTCAGTCATGGCGTCCTACCTCCCTTTCCTTGCCTTGTGCAGCAATGGGTTACCCCTTCTTTCTTTCGTTAATAATTACAGCCAGTTATACAGCAATGAAGTGAACATGCCCACTGCAGCAATCACCAGGTTTTGATTTCGCCGGCTACGGGACGAAAAACGTCGGAAACAGTTGCTCAATGGGCGTGGACTTCAGGGTAAAGGGCTTTTACTATTATCTGTACTCGAATAGCTAACAGTTACCCTCAGGTGAACGGGCTCTCGGTACACTGACATGTCGATAGAAATACGATCTCGAACCTGATCCCGCAATAAGAATCTTTGCAGAGGAGATAATGTCATGAGACTTGGTATACGATGTTCCGCCGTCACCAGCATTGCCGTCCTGATTCTGGCAATGTCCGACACCAGTATGGCGCAAAAGACGGGTCGATATGCCGGCTACGGCGCCGGCATCGGTGCGTTGGTCGGTCTAGTGGCCGGAGGCGATCTTGGTGACGTAGCGGTGGGTGCAGCAGTCGGCGCAGCCGGCGGAGCTGCTACAGGGGCCTACTCGGACAGCAAGGACCGTGAACGCGCGGCCATACGGGAAAAACAACGCGCCGAGCAAGCGCAGCGCCGTGCAGAGGCAGCAGCCGCCAAGCAACAGGCCGCAGCAACCAAGCAACAGGCCGCAGCGCCGGCGAGTGCGACTGAGACAGCGGATGCTGAGTTGGTTGCATTGATTGGCCAGGACAACTACGAGGCCTACAAAGCCGTGCGCGAATGCCAATACAAGCGAGCTTACGCGCTGGTCCAGGTGGGGGCTGTATCCGAGAACCCGGACCACCAGCTGGCCGCGCTTTGGCTGGAGGCGGTAATTGCGGGCGATCAAGGCGACAGCGCTCGCGCAAAAACCGTGTACCCGCGGATCGTTGATCATGATCGCGACATAGACTCAGCTCAGCAGGCGAGTCTGGAGACGGACCGTTTCATGCTGGACGTGCGCGAGGAGCGACGAGCGCTGGGGATGCCCTCCTGCAGGACGTGAATGACGCTAAATGGGCCAGAACCATGCGCGTGCTCCCGGCTTGGATCACGCGCACCAATAGCGCCTGGACGGGCAACCCGGCAGTGTGATGCTCGACAATGATTTGCACCCGTTCGACGGTGTCGCCCACACTGGAAAAGATGGAGCTGCCGCCGCCCGGCGCCTGCTGTTCATCCCGCGCTTTGCCGGCTGCACCGGTCACCGACCAATCGCCGCTATCGAAATCATCCAACTGAATGCGCCGCGCAAGCAGGTCCATGTCCAAGTGCTGTGGCCGCTATCGTGACGACTGGATTGCGCGCCACGAACCGACTGTGCTTGTCATGAACGACCGCGCAGCTAAGCTCGTTTTGACAAGAACCGTGCTGGCGCTGTGCCTGGTGCTTTTCTGCGCCCTGTCAGGCCCTGCCAACAGCCAGCCCGAGAACGGCCCGGAAACACCGAAACTGAAAGAGGTGATAGAGGACCCTGCTGCAAGATCAAAAACGGCAGATATCGCCGACACAGCGGCTGCCGCAGAGAGCAGGAAACTGGTCAAATTTGGTCCCGATGACGAATATGACCGGGGCGTGCCGCGTACCAGCCTGGCGGGTTATATACGGGCCGCGAAACGTGATGACTTTGAGCGGGCCGCCGCGTATCTGGATCTGCGCAATCTACCCGCAGGTCTGCGTCCGGCGGATGGCCCTGAGCTGGCAAAACAACTGGCCATCATTTTCGAACGCGCCCTCTGGATCGATATGGACACACTCAGCACCGATCCCGAAGGACACAGTGGGGACGGCTTGCCGGCCAGTCGCGACCTGCTCGGGCAGGTCCAGGTAGGCGAAAGGAAAATTGATATCCTGCTGCAACGCGTGCCGCGTGGCGATGGCGTGCGGATCTGGAAGTTCTCTACCAGATCTGTTGCCAATATACCCGCCATGTATGACCAGTACGGCTACGGACCTGTCGGTGAGCAACTATCCAAATATTTGCCGTCGGCACCGTTCCTGGGGCTGGAGTTATGGCAATGGGTGTTTTTGATTCTGATCGCCTTTACTGTGGCGGCCGTCTCGTTCCCGGTCGTTCGTCTTTCCAGCTGGCTGATCCGGCGCAAGGGCTTCGCGTTAGGCGGAGTCATAGCGCGCTTTATCAACGGCCCCGTGCATGTTTTACTCGTGGTGTTCATTACCCGCGCCTTTAAAGATGCCATTCATCCATCCCTGGAGGCCATGGCACTTTTCAGGGCCAATACCATTACGACCATCGTTACAGTCTGGGCCATTATTCGCCTGGCTCATTTAATGAGTGACTACTGGTCGCTCGAACTACAGCAACGCAATCGTGAACACGCGACTGTCCTGTTACGCCACGCGCTAACGACATTCAACATCTTTGTTGTCATCATCGCCGTGCTCGTCTGGCTGGACAATATCGGCTTCAGTGTAACAACCATCCTTGCCGGTCTTGGTATCGGCGGTATCGCGATCGCCCTGGCTACTCAGAAAACCATCGAACATTTTATCGGTGCCGTTACGCTCTACCTGGCAGCGCCGGTCAAAGTGGGTGATTTTTGCCGCTTCGGTGACAAAATAGGCACCGTTGAAGAAATCGGCCTGCGCTCGACCCAGGTGCGAACCCTGGAGCAGACGATCATATCCATCCCCACGGGTGATTTCGCTGGCATGCAACTCGAGAATTTTGCCGGGCGCCAACGGTTTCGCTTTGCGCCCAGAATCCGGCTCCGGGTCGACACGTCGGCGGATCAAATTCGTTTTATTCTACTGGAATTGCAGAAGCTGCTGCACGCCCACGCCAAAGTCAACGATAGCCCCCTCAGGGTACGTTTCGTGGGATTCGGTGTCGATGCGCTGAATATCGATATCCATTCTTATATCGAGACAACCGAGTACGACGAATATCTGGCGATTGCTGAAGACCTGAATTTACGGATTATGGGTATTATCAGTGCTTCGGGCACGGAAATAGCCATTCCCACCAGCATCGAATACCACGATCAGGCCCGCAAACCGGACAGCGCCGCCAGGCGAAGAGTGGAAGAGCAGGTTGCCGAGTGGCGAGACAAAAAAATG
>CAMYIO010000196.1 GCA_947258515.1 uncultured Ectothiorhodospiraceae bacterium | reverse complement strand
GGCAAGGCCTATCGCGACCGGCAACCCGCGGGCCCGTCACTGCAGGACATCTGGGACGGCGATGGCAGCAATGACAATGCGGCGCTGACGGTCTTCAGGAATTTCGATAATGCCATTGTGACGAAGGGTTTCGTGGGCGCCATCTCCAAGACCCTGTGGGTGATGGACTATCCCATGCTGGAGCGCACCTATTATGAACTGGTGGTGAACTTCAACGTGTTCGGGTCGGCGGCCAGTCAGGCGGAGACACGCCTGTACTTCGATCTGATCCGCTCCGGCGGGGAGAACAACTTCCTGCATTTCATGCCCCCCGGGGTGCGTACCACCCTGCGTGATTCCTGGTACCAGGGACGCAGGGCGGAAAAGAAACTCCGCGACGACTATGTCATTGTCAACGAGGACCTGCCGGTGCAGATACCCTACCGCAGCGCGGACCCGAAAGCCGAGTTCGTCGCGCTTGTCAGTGCGCGCCTAAAGTCGCTGGCCGGACCGCCTGATGTGCTGAACCGCTGCGCGCGGCCACCCTGTTACCGTGCGGACGCAACTGCCGCGGAAAGACAGGTGGAGGCAAGCCTGCAGACCCTGACCTCGAGGCCGGCCTCACACCCTGCCATGCAGTTTGTCGACTTCATGCCGGATGTCAGCTTTGTGCGCATCAGTAGCGGTGACCCCGACGCGGACCTGGCCTACACCCTGGTGCGCAACAAGGCGCACACCAATGTCGCCTTTTTGCTGGAAGAGGAAAAACGCCGCGAGCCGCGCAAGGATACGCTCACCGCCTACCGCGGGTTACTCGGCAGTTACCCCAATTTCATGTTCAACGTGCCGCAGGACAGCATCGAGTCATTCGTAGCCGACCTGCATGCCGTGCAAACACGTGAGCAATTCATCGAGCTGGTCGGTCGCTACGGTTTATCCAGAACCCATGCGGAGATCTGGACGAACTTTCAATGGTTTGTCGATTACATGCGGCGGACCCGCCCTATCGAGGCGGGTGTCTACGACCTGAACCGTTATAAAAAGGTGGCCGATCTGATGGTCGATGAAAGTGGCTAGTCCAGTTGTATGTTTTTTAATCCGTGAAGTATTCACAATGACCACTCATCAGGAATGATGAGTTCCAGGAGAATGACTGTTATGTCTTTGAAACCACTCACCCTGTTTTTAACCACAGCCTTGTTAGTTGTGGGGCTCAGTGCCTGCAGCCACACCACAAAAAAGGCCGATACCGGGGCAGCGTCCCCGGATGCTAAAAAGGCCGCAACGGCGGACAGTGACCTCAGCGAGGCCCAGAAAGAGGCAAAGCGGCAGTCGTTGCTGAAGATGGCAAACGACACGCTGAAAGAGATTTATACCCTGGATCCAAAGGCTAAAGACAAGGTGGAAAAGGCCCATGCCTACGCGGTATTCGACGATTATATCTATAATGCCGTGCTCTATGTCGCGGGCAAGGGCGACGGTGTCGCCTTCCTGAATAGCACCAAAGCGCCTGAGTATATGCTCATGGTACGGGCCGGCACCGGCCCCGGCATTGGCTATACAAAATTCCGGCAGCTACTGATCATCAAGAACGAGAAAACCTATAAAGAAATGACGACTGTCGGACTGGATGTCGAGGCATCGGCAAATGCGACCTTCAAGGTGGGTGACTTCGGTGGCAGCAAGTTGTATGCAGGGTCTTTCAATCCCTATGTCGACGTGTATACCATCACGGATGCCGGTGTTGATCTCCAGGCGAACTGGGGCGGGGTGGAGTATATAAAGAATTGGGGCCTTGACAAGGATACCAGTACTGGCAAATAAGCGTTTGCCAGGGCGGCCAACCAGAGAAGAAGGGATATTATGAAGCAGATAAGCAACTGGCTGAAAACAACGGCCATCACGGCGATTCTGGGTATCGTGCTGACGGCCTGCGTCACTACGCAGCAAACCGATGCGATCGGCAATGAACGCATGCTTGCGGCAGCCGGATTTCGGATGAAACTTGCCGATACCGACGCGAAAATGGACCATTTGAAAACACTGCCGCAACGCAAGCTGGTACCTCACCAGAAAGAGGGTGAGGTCTTCTACACCTACGCGGATGCAACCTATTGCAAGTGCATCTATGGTGGGCCGGAGAAGGCCTACCAACGCTACCAGCAGATGGCTGTTAACAAAAGCATCGAGGAAATGTCGGCCTCATACGCAGAGCAGGACAACCCCATGCAAACGGTCGACACCATGGACTGGAACCTGTGGAGCGACTGGGGACCGTGGTAGTGGGATTATCGCCGGTTAAATGCATGGCGTCTGTAGCCGGGCAAGCCGGGTCAGCCGGATTTGACCAGCAATTCTTTTGAACCGACGCCCCAGTGACTGATGACGGCGGTCAGTTCGCCGAGAGAGACATCCAGTACCTCCACCTGCGTCATGGGTACCAACTTGATCGAACCTGCCATTGGGGTGGGTGAGCGGGGTAACATGACGCTCGCGTAGCCGTTGCCAAGGTCTTCCATCAGGTAGGCGAATTCGCGCTGGTCGGCGGGGCCATGGATCAGTGCGGGCCTGAATTTGCCGTCTTCCTCCAGGGACGCAAATCGGGACGCAAGGCTTTTGATAGCACTGTACAGCGGCAGGCGTCCGATGGTGTTGTCTTCCAGCCAGTGCCCCAACTGCCGGGCGGCTGCCAGACGCATCGCCAGACCGAACAGCATTGAGACGAGAACAATGAGGATGATCGCTACCACTACCGGCGCCTGCAAATTCTCGAACCAGCTTTGCGGAAACAGGTCGGCGATGGGGGTTGCAAGGCCGATGATGGCCTCCAGGATTTCACCCAGCAATAAACTAAATAGAAGCAACGGTAAAAGGATAAAGAAACCACCCATCAGGGTGCTTTTCAGGAACTCCAGGAGTGTTTTCATAGTGTGATCCTCGCAACGTTGCAGCTGGCTAACAGAACACAATGTTTCGCCGTGGCCAAGAGTTATGGGGTCCAGATGCTATAGTGAAGCATAACCCAATCGGGCATGATGTTTTCTATGGCCCGCCGCAGAAGGATATGCAAGCTGTTTTTCCATGACGTACAGAGTGTGCTCTACCTGAGTGTTGCTATTGCAGGGTGCGCCGTGTGCACCATGGTTCGATAGCATGCCTGTTGTTACCGGTGCGCGGGGCGCACCCTACGATTGTTGTTCAGGCATGCGCATTAGAGCTGGATGCACGGTTGCCGCGCTTTCCAAGCCAAAAAAAACGGCGGTTAAAAACCGCCGTCTCTGTTGATACCGTGTAGCAGTCAGGCTGCTTTCTTGCGTCTGGCTATGCCGACCAGACCCAGCAGGCCGGAGCCGAAGAGCCAGATGGCAGGGGGCACGGGGACTACTGCTTCGAATGTCGCAAAAGAATATCTATTCTGACTATCGCTATCCGCGCTGAAGCTTCCTATATTTTTGACTGCAAGGTTTGTTGGCGGATGGTTGTGAGCAAGCCAGTACATGTAATTGCCCTCAGATGCTTCAAATGCGACTCGAAAACCGTCAGTACCGTTGCTAGGATTA
>CAMYIO010000195.1 GCA_947258515.1 uncultured Ectothiorhodospiraceae bacterium | reverse complement strand
AGCGTTGCGGCAACGCGATCTCACTGGAACGCCAGGTTCAAATCGCGATCGGTACGCTGCTGGTAATGAAGGTTGCCTTCGGATTCACCATCCACGAACTGTTCTTTGCCGCTATCCCGCTGATCGGTGCTGGACTCATCATTGCCGGCCTCACGCGCTGGTGTGGAATGGCGCGCGTGATCGCAATGATGCCCTGGAACAAGGGAGTGGATTGTTCGAAACAAGTAACTGTTTAACTGACCAATGTTATTAAAAAGGAGAATAGCGATGATTTTCAGACAACTCTATGACCACACCTCTTCGACCTATACCTACTTGCTGGCTGAACGCACTGGCGGTGAAGCACTGCTCATCGACCCCGTGCTGGAGAACACCGGCCAATATATCCAGTTGCTGGATCAGCTGGATGTCCGCCTGGTCCTTGCGGCCGATACCCATATTCATGCGGATCACGTGACTGCGCTCGGCAGCCTGCGCAGCCGCACCGATTGCGCGACCGCGATGGGCGAGAAGACCGGCGCAGAATGCGTGTCCGTCCGATTCAACGAAGGCGAGAAACTGTGCGTGGATAATCTGCATCTGGATATCCTGTACACGCCCGGACATACGGACGATTCTTACAGTTTTGTTCTTCCTGATCGTGTGTTTACAGGCGATACCTTGCTGATTCGGGGTACAGGCCGAACCGATTTTCAAAACGGCGACCCGGCTGCACAGTATGACAGCCTGTTCGACAAGTTGCTTCGTCTTCCTGAGGAGACGCTCGTCTATCCGGCGCATGATTATAATGGCATGACAGTCAGTACGATCGGAGAAGAGCGGCAGCATAACCCCAGGCTGCAGGTCTCCGGCAAACAAGCCTATATCGATCAGATGAATGCGCTCGTGCTCGACGATCCGCGGCTGATCGATATCGCCGTGCCGGCCAACCGTAGTTGCGGCCTCAAACATGCTGCGTGAGGCAGAATCGTCTAAAAGACCAACAAGCTGAATGCGGGGAGCAAGTGTCAGCAAAAGGGACAGATTTATTTTTTCAGACTCAGATGTTAGAAATAAATCTGTCCCCGGTTTGCATCATTTCGAGTAATTTGAAGCCAGTATTTCCTCCAGCTTGAGCCCGGTCAAACCATTAACCGTACGCCAAAGATAATAAAAGATACCCATCATCATCAGCATCGACGGTATGGCGATCACCGGGTAGCTGAGCAATGTCATTTGTCCGAGTTCCTCGTTGAACGAGACGCTGCCTGCCGGGCTGGTCACCACCCACCTGGCCAGTATGTAGTTCATCACCGCTGAAAACAGGAAAGTGCTGGCCAGCAGGTAAGTCGCGTTTTGCAGACGCGTTTCAAATGCCCTGCTGTTATCGCTTTCGTTGAGTCTCTGCCTGATCCTGTCGACATTGATAAACTTCGGGTTGTAGACCAGTGTTCTGATCAATGGATAGCGCGTATAGGTAGACAGCAGCACGCCGATACCGATGAGCCCGGGGATGGCTGCTTCCTTGATGGCCAGCCACTGCGGATCGAGCTGCAGCAGACCGATGCCGCCAGTGAGAAATACGCTGATCAGACCAAGCAGGGCAATAAAATTGAATTGCCTGTATTTGAACAATTCGAACAGGCCCCAGCTCAGCGGAAAAGCCAGTGCAACGATCAGTGCAGTGCTCGTGCCCAGGTGTTCAGCACCGCTGAATTTCATCAGGATAATGGAGGGAATAACGAGACTGACCAGCAGGTCAATCAGCGGGCGTGGCTTGTGTCTGGCTGTTGTCGGCGTAATCGATTCGTTGTTGCTCATATAAATTCTCGTATCGTGTATGTTTTTGATGGGTAATTCACAGTCTCTTTACCGGCCTGTCGTCTCGGATCCATTGCGAGATGCCGTTGCGTACATTAAAGACCTGCGTGTAGCCCATTTGTTCAACCAGGTAACGCGCCAGTGTACCGGTGCGGCTGCCGGTGCGGCAAATCAGGATGACCGGATCATGCTTGCCTGTCGCAGCAGTGAAACGGCTCAGAAAATCCGGCCTCACCCGGCCGTTGGCATCGGCAAAGGTCAGCAGCTCACTGCCTTCGACCACGCCGGTCTGTCGCCATTCTTCCGGGCGCCGAACGTCATAGATCGGTATGTTCCGCTCCAGCATCGACTGCAGCTGGGCATTGTCCACATTGGTGTAAGGTGGTTCACTGCAGGCTGACAGGCCGGATAACAGCAGCACGACTGCACACGCACGCAGCAACCGTCGGTGGTTGTGTTCCGCAAACGCACGGATGTCAGATCCAATCTTCATCATTGATGACACCCGGTCGATGCTACAGGTCGGCAATGACGCTGGCGACGTACAGGCTGCGTTGGCCTTGATGAATATGGATTGATGCGCCGCGCTCGATGCTGCTTTGTTCTCGCAAAAAGTCGCATTGCCGGTATCATATCACGCGTTCGCGGCGGGCAACTTGGTAACAATCCATGTGCCTGAATATCGATTTGCTCATCTGGCTTCTGTGCACAACCCGGTTAAACCAGTCGCTAAGTTAAGCCTGTTCTGCTCGGATAAAAAGTCGATTATTATTGTTAAATACTTCGAAATATACGAAGCAAGACTCGGGGTCGGTGTAAAAAATTTCGGATTCTGAGCATGACTGGTTAAGCCCCGTTATTCAGGTGATAATCAGCATTTCGCCATCGAGCAGGCCACACGCGGAACCATGAGCACTATAGACCTACTGCGCCACGGCGAGCCGGACGGCGGCGTTTGTTACCGGGGCGACGGGGTGGACGATCCCTTGAGCGAGCGTGGCTGGGCCCAGATGTGGGCTGCGGTTGGGGAGTTCTCCGACTGGACCCATGTGGTCAGCTCGCCTCTGCTGCGCTGTCGCCACTTCGCCGAGGCCGTGGCAGAACGTTACCGCCTGCCGCTGGTGGTGGACGAGCGCTTTCGGGAGATGAGCTTCGGCGCCTGGGAGGGACGCCGCCATGAAGAGGTGCGGGACGCCGACCCCGATGCCTACTACGCGTTCTTTCGGGACGCCGTCAATCATCGCCCGCCGGGCTCGGAGCCCCTCGACACTTTCTACGCGCGGGTCCGATCGGGCATTCTGGCCGTGTTCGACGAACACCCCGAAGGTCATATCCTGTTGGTCTGCCACCTGGGGGTGATGCGGGCGGCCACCGCCCTGGCCCTGGAGATGCCCTTGTCGGCCCTTTACCGCATGCACGCCCCCTACGCCGGCCGCATTCGCCTGCGCCGCACTGCGCGCGGCATCGAGCTCTGGTTCGGCCACTGAGAACGCTCCAGGGTCGCTCCAAGGTGGACCTCTGCCGGATGACCCGTCACTCGCGGTGGTACCTGCCGCAGGTCGCGGAACACGCCAATCGTCCGAGGGGCATAGCCCCCACCAATTCGCCTACCGCTTCCCCTCATGCCACACGCCTAACAGGTCGGCGACGGCGTGGCCGGAGGCGGCGGTACACACGGCCTCGGCTAGGCCGCAGTCTTCCGCCGAGGAGCGGGTGGCCACGGTGCGGGCCAGGTAGGGGGCGTGGGCCACGTCCACGGAAAACGTCCGGTAGCCGAGCCCGAGCAGGACCGGGAGTACCCCCGGGAGCTGGGGCAGGATCCCGCAGAGCTGCACCCGGTTCACGCCCGGCCCAGCCAACTCGGCGATCAGGCGCAGGAATCGGTACAAGGCCGGAGCATAGGGATCCAGGTGAGCGCGCACGGCAGGCAGATCCCGATCCGCGCCGAACAGGGACTGCATAAGGTCGTTGAGGCCGAACCCCACCAGATCGGCCGTGGCCAAGAATCCTTCCACGGCCAGAGCCGCGCCCGCGGTCTCCAGCATTGCCCCCACGCTGACGCCCCGGTCCGACAGAACCGTGTTTATTGAAGCCCGCCGGTGCTGGAATTGCTCGACGGTGTCCACATTGGGCACCAGCAGGCCGACGCTGAAACGCCGTCTCAGGACTCCAAGCGCCTGGAGCTGCGCCTCCACTACGGCCTGCACCACGGGATGCCGGTACAACCGTGAGC
>CAMYIO010000194.1 GCA_947258515.1 uncultured Ectothiorhodospiraceae bacterium | reverse complement strand
CGTTGCGTAGGCCCACTATGCGCCTCGAAATCGTGACCATTTGTACTCGTTCTCCCATCATGCTCGCTACGATCACCTAAGTCCGACAGGCTCCTAGCGGTGGTCAGGCTTGAGTATTTTACGGTGATAAACGCTGTGGCCGCAATTCGGACAGTTCGGAATCTGACCGGTGGCGTGAAAATGCATGTCCTTACCACAGCTGTCGCAGACAAGGGTGCCGGGGCCGGTGATTTCACGGGCATTCCAGGCGGGGCCTTCCTGAATATCGTGCTCGAACTGCAGCATCTCCAGGCGGGTGCGATCGGCAACCAGCGACAGCATCGACAACAGCCGGTCTTCAATCAGGTCCATATCGAAGCGCAGCCAGTCGCCCAGTTCGTGGCCGGTTTCGGCCAAATGTTTGCCGGCATCCTGCAGGTCACGGTGCAGGTAATGGGCGACCTTTTCCGCTTCCTCTTTAGTCAGTTCTTCCAGTTCGACGGCGGTGTCGCGGGCCTTGTGGATAAAGCCCCGTAGCGCCGGGCGGGTGCTTTCCTCTGCTTCTTCGAAGGCCGTTTTGACGCGCATCATCATGTCGTCATATGCCTGCAGCCATTTTTCCCGGGTGGATTTATCGTCTGGATCGATCATTTCCTGTGATTTCCTCCTCTCCACTAAATATAGCTGAAGTGTGGACCAAACTGCCCCGCAGGTGAAGGAAATACTTATTCCCGTGTTGTGGGGGGTCTGTTGGCTAAGGTATTCTTCCGCCTTCAATTTTGTGATTCGAAGTGAACCGATGGACGAAATCTACAAACCGGGCAGTATCGAGGCGCGCGCGCAGCAATACTGGGAACAACAGCAGAGCTTTCGTGCAAGCGAGGATCCCGAGCGGGAGAAATATTACTGCCTGTCCATGTTCCCCTATCCCAGCGGGCGTTTGCACATGGGGCATGTCCGCAACTACACCATCGGTGACGTCATCTCCCGCTACCAGCGCATGCAGGGGAAAAACGTGCTGCAACCGATGGGCTGGGATGCCTTTGGCTTGCCGGCGGAGAATGCCGCGATACAGAACCGCGTGCCGCCGGCACAGTGGACGCGTGAAAACATCGATTACATGCGCAAGCAGCTCAGGCAGCTGGGGTTCGGCTATGACTGGGAACGCGAGGTCGCGACCTGTGACCCCGGCTATTACCGCTGGGAGCAGTGGTTTTTTACCCGCCTGTTCGAGAAAGGCGTGGTTTACAAGAAGACCGCGCTGGTGAACTGGGATCCGGTCGACAATACCGTGCTTGCCAATGAGCAGGTCATTGACGGACGTGGCTGGCGTTCGGGTGCACTGGTGGAGCGCCGCGAGATTCCGCAGTGGTTTCTGAAAATAACCGACTACGCCGATGAACTGCTCAACGATATCGACACGCTGGATGGCTGGCCGGAGCAGGTGCGGACCATGCAGCGCAACTGGATCGGTCGCTCGGAAGGCATCGAGATGCAGTTTGGTATCGCCGGCCGCGATGACGGGTTATCCATCTATACCACGCGACCCGATACCCTGATGGGTGTCACCTACGTCGCCGTGGCGCCGGAACACCCGCTGGCCGCCGGGGCCGCGGTCGGGAATACGGCACTGGCAGACTTCATCGAGGCATGCCGTGTCAGTGGTGTCAGTGAGGCCGAGCTGGCCACCCAGGAGAAAAAGGGCATCGATACCGGCCTCAAGGCCGTCCATCCGGTCAGCGGCGAACAGGTCCCCGTCTGGGCGGCCAACTTCGTGTTGATGGAATACGGTTCCGGTGCGGTGATGTCAGTGCCGGCACACGACCAGCGTGACTATGAATTCGCAAGGGCCAATGACATCGCCATCAGGCAGGTCATCTATCCCGTCAATGACCGGCAGGTCGCTGATCTTGAGAACGCGGCCTTTGTCGAAAAGGGCATTCTGAAAAATTCCGGTGAATTTGACGGCCTGACCTCCGCGCAGGCATTTGCCGCTATCGGTGACTGGCTGGAACAGGCGGGCAAGGGCCGGCGCCAGGTGAATTACCGCCTGCGTGACTGGGGTGTATCGCGGCAGCGTTACTGGGGGTGCCCGATACCGATCATCAACTGTGCGGCCTGTGGCGCGGTGCCCGTGCCTGATGCTGATTTGCCGGTGATCCTGCCCACCGATGTAACCGTCGATGCCAGCGGTTCGCCCCTGAAGAAGATGGCAGCCTTTATTGAGACGAGCTGTCCGCAATGCGCTGGCCGTGCTGAACGGGAAACCGATACCTTCGATACCTTTTTTGAGTCGTCCTGGTACTACGCGCGTTATACCTGTGCGGACCAGGCCGGTGCTATGCTCGATGCGCGCGCCAACTACTGGATGCCGGTTGACCAGTATGTCGGCGGTATCGAGCATGCCGTGCTGCACCTGCTGTATGCCCGCTTCTTCAACAAGTTGATGCGTGACGAGGGACTGCTGGTGGCGGATGAGCCATTCACCTGCCTGTTGACGCAGGGCATGGTGCTGAAAGACGGTTCCAAGATGTCCAAGTCAAAGGGCAACACGGTTGACCCGCAGGGGCTGATTGACCGGTACGGTGCGGACACCGTGCGACTGTTTACCATGTTTGCCGCGCCACCGGAGCAGTCGCTGGAATGGTCGGACTCGGGGGTCGAGGGTGCCTCGCGGTTTCTGAAACGCCTGTGGAAGCTGGTGTACCGGCATGTCGATGCAGGGGCGACGCCTGACTTGATGGTCGCCGAACTGGATGCGGCACAGAAAGCGCTTCGTCACAGTGTCCACGGCACGCTGGCCAAGGTGAGTGATGATGTCGGGCGGCGCTACACCTTCAATACCGCCATTGCCGCCAATATGGAGTTGATGAATACCCTGTCGCGCTTTGATGACGACTCCGGGCAGGGGCGTGCGGTCATGCAGGAGGCACTGGATGCCATTGTACTGATGTTGTCACCGATCGTGCCGCATATTTCACATGCGCTATGGTACGCGCTCGGGCATCAGCAGGCGGTTGTCGACTGCGAGTGGCCGGCAGTCGACGAGACTGCACTGGTGCAGGCGTCCATTGAACTGGTGGTCCAGGTCAACGGCAAGGTGCGTGGTCGTATCACTGTTGCGCCCGATGCCTCGCAGGATGTGATCAAGGCGGTGGTGATGGACGAGGAAAATGTGCGAAAGCATATCGCAGACAGGCCGGTGCGCAAGATTATCGTGGTGCCCGGCAAGCTGGTCAACGTGGTGATCTAGGGAATCTCTGATTATTATAACGAACCCTTGCAGGGTGCGCCGTGCGCACCAAAAGAACAGGCAGGCTGTTGATCCATGGTGCGCACGGCGCGCCCTGCAGACGGAGCAATACATGAATACCAGTAAATTGCGAATCAATCAGTGCTTCCCTGAATGTCTATGCTGACAACAGGGGGTACAAAACCGGGTTGCCCCTGGCCTTGCCTGCTGCTGGCCGGCTGCCTGGCCGTTTGCTTGTCCGCGTGCGGCTTCCAGTTGCGCGGCAGCGCCGCCTTGCCAGAAGAGATGGCTGTCACCTTTATAAAGAGTGGCCGGCCCTACGGATCACTGATCGATGATTTCATC
>CAMYIO010000193.1 GCA_947258515.1 uncultured Ectothiorhodospiraceae bacterium | reverse complement strand
TATAAAACCGATAAGGCCTGAACCGAACAACCAGTCCGTGCCCGGGAGTGGGACGCTACTTATTACCCAATGCCCGTTGTAGACCATAGCAGGGCCAGCAGACGGGAAGTTGGTCACGACATCAAGACACGGGAGTGAAGGCCTACCATGCATAAAAATATCTTTTGGTACCTGCGCCAGCCTCCATATAGACAGGCCATGCCCAGCAGAAACCACCATGCGCCTGCCTGACCAATGTGGCCACCCTCCATACTCAGGCTGCACCCACCCCCGCCACCACCTGAACCGGGATTCTTTGCACGCAACGCCGGGGTACCCGGGTCTGCAATCACACCATTCGCCATAAGATCCGAATCACCGCGTTTTCCATCGACAAAATGTAATATCACTTCATTGCCGCTAAATTCTGCCCCCGTTTCACCGTCGAAAGTAAATTCGTACAAGTGATCAACAAGATTATCCAGAGTTGGCCCAAATTTGAAAAACTTCACCGCCGATTCTCCCTTGGGCAATATTATTTTAATGTCTGCATTTCCGCCAACACCTACGTTTGTGACGTCAAGCGACAGGAAGCCATAGACAAAATTCAAGCCGTTAAGGGAACTCAGGGGGTCTGCCTGTGACAGATAATCAGTTCCTTCATCGAAACCCAGGGACCCCAGTACCTGCAGAGGATTTGCCTCTACTGTGATGTAACTATTTCGAATATCGGGAAGAGATGCAACATGGCTCTGTGCACTGTCTGCTATACCATCGCTGTTGCCATCTCCCCCAGTTGGCCCGTCATCTTCTACCCGGTCAATGACACTATCACCATCATTATCAATACCGATAGATATGATTTTTCATATCTAATAAAGGCGTGTTATCGAATGGTATAATTCCATCACACTGACCATCATCAGTATCAATGAAATAGCTGCTGCAACGCTGTTCCCCAGCAATGGCATCAATCACATCCAGCCCACTGATCACCTGTGCAAATACGGTAAACCCGCCATTCTGGTTATCCAGATTTTCGGAATTGTCTGCAAGATTAAAAAAGAATTCACTGGTGGCACTGTTTGGATCACCTCCAAGCTTGGCCATTGCAATAGTGCCACGAACATTTGACATCCCGAATTCGTTCATCACCGGAGGGTCTTCCGGTATGTGGCTGGTACCCTCCGCAAAAAAATCACCCTGAGCGGGATCAAATATATAACCACCCATCTGCAGAACAAACCCAGGGTCACTGCGATGAATAAATGTGCCGTCATAGTCACCAGCATTCACGTAATTCAGGAAGTTTGCGACGGTCTCTGGTGCCACCGTATCAAAAAGCTCGATATCCACACCACCTAGATCTGTTTTCAGGTGCAGCATTGTTCCACTGGTAGCTGAAGTAGACATTACAAATGATGTAATCAGAAAAAAAGCCGCAAGGAATGTCTTTCGCATTACTTCACCTTTATAAGTTAGTGCGTATTTTTTCATTTTAACAATTTTGAATGTATTACATTACAATTATGCCACACTCACGGAAATCATCCGCGTGTTGCAAAGTAAATTACAGGCGTGTAAATCACATACTACGGCAACAGGATTCACACGGCAGGGGTCGCTGGTTCAATCCCAGCATCGCCATCGCCCACCAATCAAATCAATCAGTTAAAAACCACGACACCCCCTGTATGGGTTAACAACTGATTATTTGTCACACTGTTGTCACACTCGTTCGCGAATGAACGGAGTGTGACAGTGGCAACCTTTCGAAAACGCGGCCCCTACCAATGGCAGGCACAGGTCCGGAAAAAGGGCCAGCCGCTGCAATCCAAGACCTTTGAGACCCGCGCTGAAGCCGAACAGTGGGCACGCGCCATCGAGGTCGAAATGGACAAGGGCGTGTTCGTCTCCCGCGCCGAGGCCGAATCCACCACGCTCAAGGAATTGCTGGAACGTTATCTAGCCGAGGTCACGCCCCTGAAGAAAGGTGCAGCCTCCGAAACCAATCGCGCGCGTGCGCTGATACGCCTGCCGCTCGCCCGGCGTTATGTCGCTGGCATCCGCGGAGTGGACATCGCCCGCTTCCGGGACGAGCGACTGCGGAAGGTTACTCCGTCCACCGTCAAGCGGGACCTGGTGCTGCTGGGCCACGTGTTCGAGGTCGCCCGCAAGGAATGGGGAATCCACGCCCACAACCCGGTCCGCGACATCAGGCTGCCTGCCGACAACCGACCGCGTGACCGACGCCTGCAGACCGGCGAGGAACCCCGTCTGCTGGAGGCCTGCAAGGAAGCACGCAATCCCTGGCTGTTGCCCATTGTACAACTGGCGCTGGAGACCGCCATGCGCCAGGGGGAGCTGATCCGCCTGCGCTGGGAACATATCGATCTCAACCGCCGCACAGCCCACCTGCCGGACACCAAAAACGGCGAGGCACGAACCGTGCCGCTATCGTCGACCGCCGTCCAGGTACTGCGTACCCTGCCCCGCAGCCTTCACGGCCCGGTCTTCCCCGGCGTCACCACCGAGGCCATCAAGCGTGCCTATATCCGTGCCGTGCGCCGGGCCGGCATCGAGAACCTGCGCTTCCACGACCTGCGCCACGAGGCCACTACCCGGTTGTTCGAGAAGGGTCTGAATATCATGGAGGTCGCCACCATCACCGGCCACAAGGACCTGCGCATGTTGCAACGATATACGCATCTCAAGGCAGAGGATCTGGCAAGGAAGCTTGGCTAGATTGACCAGGGCATGATCAGACACAACAAATCTAATTGTTGGCTACCTGCCTGTTGATAGTCCCTCGGCCAAGCAAACCAATCGTTCATTTCGTGCTTACAATAGTTCAGCGTTCGAAGGTCTCATTTCGACCTCAGAGCTGTCATTCCCGCGGACAGGGGGATACTGCTGATTCAGGGTTCTGATTGACAGCTACATAGCCAGGACTTGCCGTTCCCCAACCCTCATGTATAGGTCAGGAAGCAATAGTTGCCGTTCCCGTCCTGCGATTGTACTTCGCTAACCGGCCAGGAAGAATCATTCGGCAAATTTAATACTGTATACGGTCATTGAGACACCGATGATGAAACGAGCAACCGAAAGGCAGACCACGCGGCCTGTTAGAAGTAGTTCCTGTTCCACGCTGCAGCACCACTCTAATATTGGTAGATTGTTATTGTGACTCATTTTAGGTATTAGTTTTTAGACACACTATGCTTGCTGGTTTTCCACCAATCTACAGATTGAATTCTTGCCGATACTACGCCGATGGCGTATACTTCAATGGCGTATGATCATTATCGAAACGTCGACCTTTACCCGCTAGATCACGGAACTGATACCGGATGATCTATACCGTGAGTTGCAGGAGGCGTTATGGGTCAACCCCACCCAGGGCGCATTGATCCCTGGAAGCGGTGGACTGAGGAAGATCCGCTGGCAGTTGCCGGGTAAAGGCAAGCGTGGAGGCATCCGTGTGATCTACTACTGGTATTCACCAGCCGTACAGATTTACATGTTGCTGGCCTACGGCAAGAGCGAACAGGAAAATCTCACGACACAACAGCTGAAGGTATTAAAGACGCTCGTTGAGCAGGAGTTCGGATCATGAAGAAGGCATTATTTGATGAACTGGTTACCAGCATACAGGAAGCTGGAAAAATCAAGCGCGGCAAGGCCAAACCGGGCCGTCAGCACGACCTTGGCAGTGTGGACGTGCCGGCCATCCGCAAAAAGACCGGGCTGTCACAGCAGCAATTCGCGTTGTTGATCGGGGTCAGCGTACGGACGTTGCAGAACTGGGAACAGGGACGACGCACACCGCAAGGCCCGGCGCTCGCTTTACTCAAGATCTTCAAGAATGACCCCGAGCATACGGTCCATGCATTATATGCCTGATAGCTGGAGGGCTGGCACATATCTGTACCACAGTCCTTGCGCACCCTGCATCAATTGCTTGCATGTTATTTTCGGTGCGCACGGCGCACCCTACCATTGTCCATTGAATTAATCAGAGCTTCCCTGCATTTAAGAAAACGCGCCGCCTATGCCTCTGGCCTGTTTTTTTACCTTGTGTTTGGTTGGCCACACGACCAGCACAGACCTTTTTGCCCGCTGAAATATCTCTATTGCCACATGAATTGAAATTCATCATGCACAGGCCCTTTTATTGCTCGCTTGATCCCTGGGCACCACCCAGATCTGCCAGCAGACGCTGGTAGTCCGGATCGTTGCGCAACAGCTCGTGGCCCGCCTCTATCAGTCTGTCCACCTGTTCTTCACTCAGGGAGAAGCTGGTCGGGATAGAGTTGTAGAACAGCTGCGCCTCCGGCTCCATGACGTCGACAAAGCCGAGCTGGACGAAATACGGTGTGACAGGCCGCTCCGCAGTGGACAGCATCTTCGTCCAGCGCTGCATACTACGCTCCATCAATTCCAGGGTCGCCTTGTTGTAGCGGTGCAGCTGCACATTGCTCATCGCACCGATGGTCTCCCCTACCGATGGCTGCTTGTTACTCATGTCCATCGCCGGTTGCGGGTCCGTGGAGGCATTGACGGAGATCACCGCCGCGTAGCGCGGGGGCTTGCGGTCGGTTTTCTTGAAAAACGTCTGCGCACCGCCTGTGACTTCGATGACCTCGTAGATCGCACGCAGCCCCAGGTTGTCCGTGATGCCGCCGTCCACAAAATGGGCGTACTGGCGCCTCTCTTCCTCGTAGTAGGTTTCCAGCCCACTCACAACATCGCTCAAATCAGGATTATCTGCCCAACGTTTAGAGGCCGCCACCATCCACTCGGGTTTACCTTCTTTCTTGCAGTCATGGTAGTTCTCGACCACCACCGGGTGGAACACCAGGGGGACCGCGGACGAGGCGGTGACGGCCCGTGCCACCGGGAACGAATTAATGTCCGAGCACAGCAGGTCAAAGTACTCCTGGACGAAGGAGAAACGCACCCCGTAGCCCAGGTCCGAGGCGTTGATGAGGATCAGCGGCGCTCCCTCGCGCCGCATGTCGGCAAAGGTCGCCCCGTGGAACACATCCTTTTCGTAGAGCCCCACCGCCACCTCGGTGCGCCCCTTGGAACTGAACCAGCGCAGCGGGTTAAGCAGTCCCCGCACCAGCTTGTGCTCGATGTTTTGCGTCAGGAACTCGTCCTTGAAGTCCTCGAAGGTACGCTCCCCGTACAGACCGTAGTAGGCGGAGGTGAAGCTCCCGCCGGAG
>CAMYIO010000192.1:4754-6484 GCA_947258515.1 uncultured Ectothiorhodospiraceae bacterium | reverse complement strand
AAGAAAGGCGATCCCGGCGGCTTGCCCGCTACGCGGGTTCCCTGCGCTTCTCGTAAAGCCCGGCGCTCGCGCAACTCGCTGCGCTCAAACAGGGCGCGATCTTCCTCCGGCCTTTACTGCGATGCTCGGCCGCGCCAGACGGGTGGGGGAATTCAAGACCAACACCCAAAACCCAAAACCAGCCACTTCCTGCCCGTTGCACTCACCGAGTACCGCAGCCACTCCGGGACCAGGCGCGCACCCTGTCTGAGCGAATCGAGCAGCGCGAGATCGCGAGTTGTGCGCGCCCCCGGAGTGGCGAGGAACGCAGGGAATCGGCGCAGCCGATGAGTGCACCGGAGTGCCCTTCTCTTTGGGTACTTTCTCTTGGGCAAGCAAGAGAAAGTACCTCGCCCTTCAGGGCGAAATAAACAGGTGAAAGAAGCACCTAGCCCAAATAGACGAAACCAGCCACTCAATCGAAACACCAAACATTCAATCGCGCTTGCGAAGCGCTCCTACATCTATTCGACAAACCTGTAGGAGCGGATCGTATCCGCGATATTGTGCTAGCGAATCCAGATCGTCTTGGCATTGACGAACTCGTGGATACCCAGCCGCGACAACTCCCGGCCATAACCGGAATTCTTGATACCGCCGAACGGCAACCGCGGATCACTCTTCACGAGACCGTTGACGAAGGCACAACCGCACTGCAACTGCCGGGCAATACGCTCTCCACGCGCCGTGTCGCGGGTCCAGACACTGCCGCCGAGGCCAAAGTCGGTGTCGTTGGCGATACGCACCGCGTCTGCCTCGTCAGCGGCACGGATGATAATGGCCACCGGACCAAACAGCTCCTCGCTGTAGGCACGCACGCCGTGCTTGACGTGATCGATGATTGACGGCTGGTAGAACGAACCGCTGCCCGCCTCCGGGTTACAGCCGGTAATCGCCACTGCACCGTGCGACAGGCTGTCGACCACCTGGTGGTGCAGCTCATCGCGCAGGTCGACACGCGCCATCGGGCCCATGGCATTCGATTCATCGAGCGGATCACCAACGGTAATAGCCTCGACGGCCTTTCTGAAGCGCGCGACAAACTCGTCGGCAATCGGCGCCACGACGATGAAGCGTTTCGCCGCGATACAACTCTGGCCGGAATTCAGAAAGCGGGAGGTGAGCGCCTGCTCGACCGCCAGATCGAGGTCGGCATCCTGCAGCACGATGAACGCGTCGGAGCCACCGAGCTCCAGCAGCGATTTCTTCACCTGCGCGCCGGCGGTTGCCGCCACCTTGCGCCCGGCCGGCTCGCTGCCGGTAAAGGTCACTGCATGTACCCGCACATCCCCTATCACAGCGGCGACCCGCGAGGACTGGATCAACAGGGTTCTGAACACACCCTGCGGAAAACCGGCCTCCGTGAACACGGTCTCGATGGCCTGCGCGCATTGCGGCACATTGGAGGCATGCTTCAGCAGGCCGGTATTACCCGCCACCAGCGCCGGCGCGGCAAAGCGAAACACCTGCCAGAAGGGAAAGTTCCACGGCATCACGGCCAGTACCGTGCCCAGCGGCTGGTAGGTGACGAGGCTGCGACCGGCATCCGAGGCAATCACCTCGTCGGCCAGAAACCCTTGTCCTTCATCGGCATAGTATTCGCAGCCGAGGGCGCACTTCTCGATTTCGGCACGCGCCTCCCTGATCGGCTTGCCCATTTCCAGCGTCATCATGCGGGCAAACTCTTCTGC
>CAMYIO010000192.1:1151-4749 GCA_947258515.1 uncultured Ectothiorhodospiraceae bacterium | reverse complement strand
CAGCGGCACCGCCTGCGCCGCCTCGTGCAGCGCCGTCTCGAGATCCGCGTGTGTGAAGCTTTCGATCTCCCTGAGTGTCGTACCATTTACCGGGTTAACAGATTTAAATGTCACGATAAGCTTCCTTTTCGTTAAAATGACCTGAACAGAGACGGCTGGAATTTCTGTAACTATAGCGGACTATGAGACAAATAATCAGTGTAATTATCGTCGGCTTCTGGCTGCTGGCAGCCGCCGCCTCCAGCGAGCCCGTCGACCCGTGGAAGGAAGACCGCGCCCTGTTCCTGAAGGCGTACAAGGCACTGAACGAGCACCGCTATCGCGAGTTCAACCGGCTGGCAAAACAGCTCAGGGACTATCCGCTCTATCCCTACCTGGAGTTCTGGGAGATGCGCGGAGATCTGGTGCATGTCAGCAACGAGGACATTGCAGCATTCATCGAGCGTTACCAGGGCGACTCCGTCAGCGCACGCATGCGGCAATCGTGGCTCTATCAGCTGGCCCGTCAGCGTGACTGGAAGAAACTTTTGCAGGAGTATCGCGGCAATCAGCCGGTCACACTGCAGTGTTACAAACTGCAGGCACAGATCAATACAGGTCAGACCGATGGCCTGGTGGATGATGCGCTGAAACTGTGGATGATCGGAAAATCCCAGGTGAAGAACTGTGACCCGGTGTTCAAGTACCTCGACGACCACAAGGTCATCACCGAAGACCTGTTGTGGCAGCGGATACGCCTCGCCATGCAGCAGGGCAATCCCGGTCTCGCACTCTTCCTGGCAAAAAAACTGCCTGACGAAGACCGTGCCTGGGTCGAACTGTGGCGTGATGCACGCAACCGCCCGGCAAAAACACTGGCTGCGCCGAAATTAAAAAAGGATTCGCCGCAGGCACGGGAGATCATTCTCTACAGCGTGCGCCGCATCGCCAGCAGCGACGCCGACCTCGCCTTTGAAAAATGGGCGCAGCTAAAACCGCGTTATGCATTCAGCGACGCGGAAATCGGCGAGCTGGAGAAAAACATGGCCCTGTCCGCCGCCTGGCAGCGAAACCCGCGCGCGCATGAGTGGCTGGAGGCGGTACCGCAGGCAGCCGTCGACGACAAGCTGCGCGAGTGGCGGATACGCACCGCTGTCTCCATCGGCGACTGGCCCGCCGTGGTCAAACACACGGCCGACCTCTCGGTAGAGGAAACACGGCGTGAAGAGTGGCGTTACTGGCGTGCGCTGGCACTGGAGAATACCGGACAGCGAACACAGGCACTTGAAGACTTCGCACAGCTTGCACGTGAACGCGACTACCACGGTTTTCTCGCCGCTGACTTCATGAACTGGCCGTACGAAATGGGCAACCAGCCGATCGAGTATGACCCGGTCATCTTTGAAGCACTCAGCCAGAAACCGGGATTTATACGTGCCCGCGAATTGTACAGGGCCGAATTGTTTATCGATGCACGTCGCGAGTGGGCCTATATCACCCGGGGAATGTCACCGGATAATTTAAAGCTGGCGGCCGTCCTGGCGGAACAGTGGGGCTGGCACGACCGCGCCATACTCACGGTTGCGCAAAGCAAGGATTACCGCGATTTGAACCTGCGCTTTCCGATTGACTACCAGAAAGAGGTGCGCAAAATCGCACAGCAATACAAGCTTGAGCCGGCGCACGTATACGCCGTGATCCGCCAGGAGAGTGCCTTCAACAAGGATGCCCGCTCGCACGCGGGTGCCCTGGGGCTGATGCAGTTAATGCCCGGGACCGGCAAGGTGACTGCCAAAAAGAACAACATACCCCTGCCCAGTACCGGGCTGCTGTATGAACCGGACAAGAACATCACCATCGGCTCCGCTTATCTGAAACAGGTGATGGCGCAATTTGACGACAATATCGTGCTTGCCTCGGCCGCCTATAATGCGGGACCCCACCGGGTAAAGCGCTGGCTGCCCGAGGACGAGGAAAAGCCTGCAGCGCGCTGGATTGCGATGGTGCCATTCAACGAAACGCGCAACTACATTCAACGCATACTGGCCTACATAGCCATCTACGACTGGCGCCTGGAGCAACCCGCCACGCCTATCAGGAAGCATATGCCCGATATTTTACCCACCGACGCTTACAAGGCCTACGACAGGTAGGCAAACACGCGCCAGCAACGACAGGAATACACATGCATCAAAAAACCATCTGCCTGCTCGGTGGCACCGGCTTTGTCGGCCAGCACCTGGTACACAAACTGACACAACAGGGATACCGGGTACGCGTGCTGACACGCCGGCGTGAACGTCATCGCGGTCTGATCGTCAACCCGGCAGTCACGCTCATCGAAACCGACATACACGATGCCGATGCGCTGCGCCAGCAGTTCAAGGGCGTTGACATCGTCATTAACCTGGTCGGCATCCTCAACGAAAGTGGCAGCAAGGGTGCAGGCTTCAGACGGGCACACGTCGAGTTACCGGAAAAGATCGTCGAAGCCGCGCTCGCCACGGGCGTCAGGCGCCTGTTGCACATGAGCGCACTGAACGCCGACGCCGGCGAGCAACACAGTCTCTACCTCAAGACCAAGGGCGAGGGCGAGAACCTGGTGCACGCGGCCGCCGCCAGGGGACTGGTCGTTACCAGCTTCCAGCCGTCGGTGATCTTCGGTGCGGGTGACAGTTTTTTTAACCGCTTCGCAACCCTGCTGAAGCTGTCACGACCGCTGTTTCCACTCGCCTGCCCGGACAGCCGCTTTGCACCGGTGTACGTCAACGACGTCACCGGGGCCATGTGCCGTTCACTGGATGACGCAACCGGCGGCGAACGACTGGAGCTCTGCGGGCCGGAGGTCTACACCCTGAAAGAACTTGTGAGCTACACGCGCGAGCAGCTTGGGCTGTGCTGCAAGATTGCAGGCCTTGGTGACGGACTGTCGCGCCTGCAGGCCAGAATGCTTGGCATCCTGCCGGGCAAGCCGTTTTCACTGGACAATTACTACTCGCTGCAAAAAGACAGTGTCTGTACGGATAACGCCTTGCCAACCCTGGGCATCACACCGACACCGATTGCCGCAGTGGTACCGGGCTACCTCGCCAACCGCAATTCGCGTGGCCACTACAATACCTTTCGTCGGCAGTCGCGGCGTTAACAGCACAATCAAGTCTCACAGCAATGGATATCTACCTGGTCGGCGGCGCCGTACGTGACAAGCGACTCGGACTGCCGGTGCAGGAACGCGACTGGGTGGTCGTCGGCGTCACGCCGCAGCAAATGCTTGATCTGGGTTATCAACCGGTCGGCAAGGATTTCCCGGTGTTCCTGCACCCGCAGACAAAAGAGGAATACGCACTGGCACGCACCGAGCGTAAAACAGGTCACGGCTATACCGGCTTTGAAACCTGCGCAGACCCCGGCATTACCCTTGAGGAAGACCTGCGGCGGCGCGACCTCACCATTAATGCCATGGCCGAAACCCCCGGGGGTGAACTGATCGACCCCTACAACGGCATGGATGACCTGAACAACGGCGTGTTGCGGCATGTCTCGCCCGCCTTCCAGGAGGACCCGGTGCGTATCCTGCGCACCGCCCGTCTTGCTGCCCGCTTTGCACAGTGGGGGTTCC
>CAMYIO010000192.1:0-1088 GCA_947258515.1 uncultured Ectothiorhodospiraceae bacterium | reverse complement strand
CTGATGCGCCGCATGGTGGAGAACGGCGAGGCAGACCACCTGGTGGCGGAGCGCGTCTGGGCGGAACTGGTAAAGGCCCTGGACACGCAGACACCCGCACGTTTCTTCAAGGTGCTGGCCGGTTGCGGTGCACTGGGTGTCCTGTTCCCAGAACTCGCGGCAGCAGACTACAGCGATCCGGAAAACAGTCATGCCGGGGACAGCATCGCGCTGCCGGTTCTGCAGCAGGCAGTCACCCTCAGCAGCAACACCGCAGTCCGCTTCGCCGCGCTCGCCTGTGACATGGACAACGTGCACCCCGACGGCAGCGGCGATGATGCACTGGCATCACTATGTACACGCTTCAAGGTGCCAAATGCCTGCCGTGATCTTGCACGACTGGCCCTGCAGCAGCGTCGCCGCTTACAGGCCGCAACGCGGCTGTCTGCCGAGGTACTTCTGGAATTGCTGCACAGCGTCGATGCCTTTCGCCGCCCGGAGCGTTTCAGTGAACTGCTGGAGGTATGCGCCGCCGATGCTGCAGCCGCTAAATGCGAGTGCAACAGCGGTTACCTGATGCAGGCACTGGCTGCCGCCCGGTCTGTCAGCGCAGATGACCTGCAGCAGCAGGGATTAAACGGAAAGGAAATTGGCAAGGCCATACAGCAACGGCGCATCGAGGCTATCGAGCGCCTTTCACAACCGACAATACGGTAGGGTCGAATTCATTCGACCAGGCAGGTGGCCGAATGAATTCGGCCCTACGCGATGATAAGCGGCATCAATAAAACAGCAGCAGCAGAAAGACACCCAGCAACAAACGGTAGACCACGAACGGCAGCATCCCGATGCGCTCGATCAGGCGCATGAAAAAATGAATACAGAGATAGGCACTGATGGCAGCCACCGCCGTGCCCAGCAGGATTTCACCCCACGCCACCGGCTCAAAATGCTGCACCAGTTTCAGTGACTCGTAGCCGCCGGCCAGCAGGATCACCGGGATGGACAGCAGGAACGAAAAGCGTGCTGCGGCGGAGCGTGTCAAACCGAGCGCCAGCCCCGCGGTCATGGTAATGCCGGAACGCGAGGTACCCGGTATCAGCGCCAGT
>CAMYIO010000191.1 GCA_947258515.1 uncultured Ectothiorhodospiraceae bacterium | reverse complement strand
GTCACGCGCACTGGCCGGGGTGGCCAATGCCACCTTCCTGTTCTGCCTGCCGGGTTCCACCGGCGCCTGTCGCACCGGCTGGGGCAAGATCATCAGCCATCAACTCGATTACCGCACCCGCCCCTGTAACCTCGTGGAGCTGATGCCGCGGGTGCTGGAGAAAGGCTGAACGCCAGTCACGGTAAACCGGGCTGCCCGCCAGTTTACTGTACCGTGAGGTGACTGACCCAGTCCTGGCTGGCGACGCGGGTCAGGTCCAGCACCGCGTTGGGAAACAGCCCGCCGGCAAGAACCAGCACGCCGCCAAATACAGGTAACAGCAATAGCGATGTCAGCAAGTGCATACCAAGGCTTCTTTAATTTCCCGGGGAGGGGATGATTACTGCCGGGATTACAGGCAGCGCACCAGGCGGTGACAGGTCGGCGAGACCGGACGACGGTGCCGACAGAAGAGGGCATAAATAGCATAATCGCGTCGCGGAGTCATCCGCGTGCGGGGCTCGAGCGGTGCCGAAGGCCGCTGCATCCGCTTACAAAATCATGCCGTATTGACCCTGTTCAGGCCGTGCCGGCAGCCAGCCAGGTCACTATAAAGGCGGCAATGGCGGCGCTGTCGTTGATGTCCAGTGAGGGCAGTTCGCGGCAGTCAGCCGGGTGATCAGAAGCCAGCGCGATAATATCGGGATCTTCCGGGTACAGCAGTGTCTTGCCCAGTGCCTGGCGATGCAGTTCGATCTTCGGAAAGGGCACCTTCTTGAAGCCTTCGACCAGTACCAGGTCGAGATCTTCGAGATCAAGGCGGGTGATGAGTTCGTCAAGACGCGGCTCCCGCGGTGTGGCGTTTTCTGTCATTAATGCCTGGCGTTTACTGGACGCAATCAGCATTTGCCGCGCGCCGGCCGCGCGCAGTCGATAGCTGTCCTTGCCAGGTTTGTCGATATCAAATTCATGGTGTGCATGTTTCACCATGCCGATACGAATGCCCCGTGCAGTCAGTAGCGGGATCAGTTTCTCCAGCAGGGTGGTCTTGCCCGTGCCACTGAACGCTGCAAAACCCAGTACCGGTGGGGTGCTTTTCATTTGAGGAGACTTCCTGGAAAAAATTTGCTTGTCGTGCGGCCCTGGCCAGCGTTTGTGGTTGTCGGCTATGAGCATGCAGTTTTCACACGCGTCAAGTTGCAGCATCATAGCGGAAACATGCCATCCTGGCAGCAGTGTCATCCATGCCATGCCCGATCGGGCCGCATTAGACTCTATACTATGTAAATGCAGCTTAAGGAGACACTCAACAAGTCGTCACCCCGGCGAAGGCCGGGGTCCAGAATAGCCTGCAACGGCTTATTGGGCGCATGGCCACGAGCATGACCGGCGGCTAAACAACATGTGGCTGCTCGACCCCGCGCTATCACCCTGGTTGCTGCTGCTGGTCGCCGCCATGGCAATTCTCTACTCCTCGGTGGGTCATGGTGGCGCCTCCGGGTATCTGGCGGCGATGGCGCTGTTCGGGCTGGAGCCGGCACTGATGAAGCCGGCCGCCCTGACCATGAATATCTTCGTCACCCTGCTGGTGCTGTGGCGACTATCCCGGACCGGTCCGTTCAACTGGCGCCTGTTCCTGCCGTTTGCCGTTGCCTCGGTTCCGATGGCCTTTATCGGCGGTGCACACTCCATCAATTCCAGCACCTACCGCATCATGGTGGGGCTGGCATTGCTGCTGGCGATGTGGCGCTTGCTATGGGAAGGCAAGGACAGTGACCGTATCCAGACGCCTGCGCTGTGGGTTGCGCTGCCGGTCGGCGCGATTCTCGGTCTGGTGTCAGGGCTGACCGGCGTGGGTGGCGGGATCTTTCTCAGCCCGCTGTTGCTGTTGTTTCACTGGACCAACATGCGCGGCTGCGTGGCTATCGCGGCCGCCTTCATCCTGCTGAATTCCATTGCGGGACTGGTCGGCTATGCCAGCACGGCCACGCAGTGGCCGGCCGGGATTCCGGAACTGGTGGTGACCGCAGTGCTGGGGGGCCTGATCGGTGCAGAACTCGGTGCTCGTCGCCTGGCACCCACGCACCTGCGCAAGGTGCTGGCCGTGGTACTGGCGGTACAGCGCTCTGTATCGACCCGGGCACGGCGCTGGTGCTCGGTGCTGATTGCCTGGTAATCACAGCGGTTGTGGCAGGCCATGCAGATGACATCGTCCCAGGCGATGCAGACATCACGATTCAGGCGTGCCGTGCCAATGCGGGGGTTAGTGTCTTCAATGACCTCGATCTGCAGCGGGCAGACCATGACGCAGGACTTGCAGAAGGTGCAACCGGCGGTACCAAAATCGAGATAGGGTGTACCGGCCCGTTCATGCTCCGCCGGGTGCAGCCGGATGATGCCCGGCTCGCAGGCCGACACGCAGGGGTGCGTGCATCCCTGGCAGAGGTCGTGCAGCGCCAGTCCCTGGTGCCAGGGTGGAGGTGGGCCCAGTGGTTGCTGCCGTCTTACTTCTGCCTTGCGCCCGTTACGGGTCAGTAACGCACCACGCAAGAACGCCCGGCGCCCGCCGTCTACCTCGCTCAACGATAGGTGCTCTCGACCAGCGGTGCGGCGTTCGACTGGGGTACGTGGCATTGCGTACAGGTGAAGCGCGCACCCGACACCTCGTCAAGCTCGTTGCTGGCATAGTGAGTGCGTGGCATCGGGCTCTTGCTCTTCACGCTCCGGTCCATGTTTCTGGGCTGGTCGATGTACCTGGGTACATCGTGGCAGTCGAGGCACTGGTTGTCCGCGGCGACGATCGGCAGGAATTTATCCACCCGGTGCGGTATCTGCGGTGGTGCATCTTCCCAGGCGCGTGGCAGGGGATCATTCCAGCCGGGCTTGGCATCACTGTAGGCATAAGGGGCCGGGGTAGGTGTATCAAAAACGCTGGCCTTGCTCAGGCCCATGTTGAGTTCGTCGGTGGCGCCACCGTTCGATGCACAGGCGGCGGCGGCAAACACCAGGCCGAGAGTGGTGAAAAACGCTCGTGCTTTCATGCTGCTCTCCTTTGTCGGGGTTCAGTGGTTTCAGGTTGCTGCGGACGCTTGATCAAGTGCCGCAGATTAAACTCCAGGGTACCCTCCGGGCAGACGCCGATGCAGCGACCGCAATTGCTACACTCGCCGGAGGCGATCATGCCTGCCGCTGCGGCTTCCTTCAGGTTCAGTACCTGCGGTTCCGGACAGACCCTGGCGCATTCGCCGCAGTGGGTGCACGTCGGTGTGTCGAAGCGGATGCGCAGCAGTGCCAGTTTGCCTGCCAGGGCATAAAAGGCGCCCAGCGGACACAGGTGCCCGCACCAGCCATGGCGCAGGATAAACAGGTCAAACAGAAAGACGCCCAGCACGGCGGTCCAGCCCAGTCCGATGCCATAGATCAGTTCCCGGTGCAGCATGCTGATGGGGCTGATCCATTAGAACGCCGCGACGCCGGTCAATACCGACAGCAGCAGTGTCAGCGCCAGCACGGTGTAGCGGATATTGCGGCTCAGCCGGAACAGGTCGCTGATGCCGAGGCGGCGGCGCAGCCAGGCGGCCAGGTCGGTGACCATGTTGACGGGACACACCCAGGCGCACCATACGCGTCCCCCCAGCAGGGTATACAGGGCGAGGATGAGGGCGGCACCCAGCAACACCTCCTGCAGTGGCCAATGCCCGGTGAGGATAATTTGCAGCACGGCGAAGGGATCCGCCATGGGCACGAGGCCGAACAATTTCGAGCTGCTGAGGTTGCCGGTTAATACAGGTGTGCCGGCGGCCTCCCAGCCCCAGCGTACCGTCGCGAAGAACAGCAGCAGTACCCCGAGCTGCACTGCACGGCGCAGTAACAGCCAGCGCCACACGCGTAATTTTCCGGCGAAGGATTCCGGCATGACGAAGGGCCTGACCGGCTGGCCGTTGGGGCCCGGTTTTGCCGGTTTGCCCGTCGGGTTCACGGTGATCCCTCGTTTAGATAATCAATGCCGGTGGCCGGCGCACCTGAGCCGGTGCTGCCAGCGCCACTCTTGAATTCCTGGGTGATCGGGCTGTCGATTGTCCAGCCGAGGCGGTAGTGATCGCCGATCTGGCCCTGCACCAGGTCGGGCTGCAAAACACGAATGGCCGCCTTCTGGGTGGGACAGGCCTGCTCGCAAATGCCACAGCCGGTACAGGCATCGCTGTGTACCAGCGGTACGAACATCGCATGTTTGCTGATACGGCGCGGGTGATGCTCGATGCTGATCGCATGGCCCTGCAGCGGGCATTCGCGGAAGCAGATTTCACAGCGCAGTCCCTGCCAGGACAGGCATTTGCAGGGCGTGGTCGAGCGCGCCGGTCGGACACACCGGTACGCAGGGGATATCCTCGCACATGTAACAGGGGGTCTCGCGCGGGATGAAATAGGGTGTGCCGATGGGGATGCCGGAAGCCGCCGTTGCCAGTTTCAGGGTGTCATAGGGGCAGGCACCCACACACTGGCCGCACTTGATGCAGGTGGCGTTGAAGTCCGCTTCGGCCAGCGCACCCGGTGGGCGGATGGCGAATGGTGTCGCCCGGGCCTGTTGCGTCAGCAGGTATGACCAGACCAGGCCGCCGGTTGCCGCGAGGGCGGCTCCCTGTCCCATCCGGATGAAAAAATCACGCCGGGAAATCGCTGTTTTGCTGCCCATGGGAGCGTGCCCCGGGAATTGGCAAGGCGGTTGCCCTGCGTCCCCGGGGCGTTATGCTCAGGCCTTGTAGACCTTGATGGCGGCCTTCTTGAAGTCGGTCTCCTTCGACATCGGGCAGGTCACATCAAGGCATAGTTTGTTGACGAACACGGCCTCGTCGAAGAACGGTACGAATGTGGTTCCCTTGGGTGGCCGATTGCGGCCCTGGGTCTCTACCACGGCCTTGATCTTGCCGCGGCGCGATTCCAGCCAGGCGACATCATTGCGCTGCAGGCCACGCTTTTTGGCATCGTCCGGGTGCATGAAGATCACGGCCGTCGGCACGGCACGGTGCAGCTCCGGTACCCGGCGCGTCATGGTGCCGGTGTGCCAGTGTTCCAGCACACGGCCGGTGTTCAGCCACAGGTCGTAATTGTTGTCCGGTTGTTCCGGTGGTGCCGCATAGGGGCGGAAGAAGATCTTCGCCTTGCTGGCCAGGCTGGTCTTCTCCTTGTTGGTGACCTTGTCCAGGTCACCACTCGGCAAGGCCTTGAGCGCCTTGCCGTAGAAGTCGAAGC
Source organism: uncultured Ectothiorhodospiraceae bacterium (assembly GCA_947258515.1). Classification (GTDB taxonomy): domain Bacteria; phylum Pseudomonadota; class Gammaproteobacteria; order UBA9214; family UBA9214; genus UBA9214. Next base: position 2,684 of record CAMYIO010000191.1, on the reverse strand, counting down.
CGCTGCCTTTCGCGCAATAGGAGTCATACTTTTCGTTGAAGCGCCACTGGGTTTCCTTGCCGTTGACGACCGGCCATTTCAGACCGCGCACATCGTCACCGTAGTAGACATCGAATGCCGCCAGGTCATGGGCATGTCCCACGCCAAACTGTCGGTATTCATCAAACAGCGCCTTTTCCGGGAACCAGCCATCGCCGAGTTTTTCGGCAACGTGGTTGTCGTGGCCCTTGGCCACCGATTTGTCGGGCCACTTGACCTTGCGATTGTCCGGGGTGGCGAACAGTACATCGTAGAGGGTGTCATCCGGTGAGTAGCCCATCTTCTGCGCCTCGGCCAGTACGCTGGGCAGCTTGCCATCCTCGAAGCCGTCGGCTGCAAGCCCGGGTACATTCTGCTCGCCCCAGACCTCCTTGAGGGTGAAGCGCTTGGAGAATTCCAGGCCCTGCCAGACATCACCCGTGGCCTCGCCGGGCGGCGCCACCTGCTGCCGCCAGGCCTGGGTGCGGCGCTCGGCGTTACCATACAGTCCCCACTTTTCGAAAATCATGGCGGTCGGCAGTATCAGGTCCGCCACCTTCGCCGAGACGGTGGGATAGGGGTCGGACACCACGATGAAATTGTCCATGTCGCGGGCCGCCTTGATCCAGTGGTTGGCGTTGGCGGTCGCCTGGAAGGGGTTGTTGACCTGTACCCAGGCCCACTTGATCTGACCATCCTCGAGGTCGCGCATGATCTTGGTAATGTGGCTGCCGACCTTGGGATTGAGGGTATTGGGCGGCAGTTTCCAGAGATTCTCGCTGAATGCCCGGTGCTTGGGATTGAATACCACCAGGTCAGCCGGCAAGCGATGTGCGAAGGTGCCCACCTCGCGTGCGGTACCACAGGCGGAGGGTTGGCCGGTGAGCGAGAAGGCGCCGTTGCCGGGCATGCACTGCTTGCCGAGCAGCAGGTGTATGGCATAGTTCTGCTCGTTGACCCAGCTGCCGCGGTAGTGCTGGTTGAAACCCATGGTCCAGAAGCTGACCACCTTGCGGTTCGGGTCGACATACAGATCGGCCAGCTGCTTGAGTTTGGCCTTGTAGGACTCCAGGTCCTCGTCCGGATCACCCTTCGACAGTTGTGCCACGAAGTCCAGGGTATAGGGCTCCACGCCTTTCTTGAAGTCCTCGTAACCGATCATCCAGTGTGCGACCGGTTTTTTGGTGTTTTTCTGCTCCACCACTTCGCCGGCCTTTTTGCGCTGCGCGATGGCCTCGTCCTTGTCGAGTGTCACCCTGAGTTCCTTGACCTGGATATCCTTCTCGGCCTCGTAGCAATACTTGTCCGTGGGGCGCATGCCGTAACCGATGTCGTAGGGACCGGTAGCAAACACGCAATGCTTGTTGACGAACTCATGGTTGACGGCATCGCGCTTGATGATTTCGCGCAGCAGGTAGTTCTGGATGGCGAGGTCGGTACCCGGTTTGAAGATGATCTCGGTGTCGGCGATGTCGGACGTCTGGTTGCTCATGGTCGTCAGGTTGATCAGCTTGACGTTGTCATCCGTGAGCCGGCGGTCGGAGACGCGCGCCCACAGGATCGGATGGCACTCGGCCATGTTGGCGCCCCAGCTGACAACGGTATCGGTGTGCTCGATATCGTCGTAGTTGCCGGCCGGTTCATCGATGCCGAAGGTCTGGATGAAGCCGACCACGGCCGAGGCCATGCAGTGGCGCGCATTGGGATCGATATTGTTGCTGCGAAAGCCGGCCTTCATCAGCTTGGCGGAGACATAGCCTTCCGGAATGGTGTACTGGCCGGAGCCGAAGATGGCGATGCCATGCGGTCCCATTTCCCGGTAGGTCTTCTTGAACTGTTTTTCCATTTCGTCGAAGGCGCGTTCCCAGCTGACGGCCTGGAACTTGCCCTGCTTGTCGAACTTGCCGTCCGTCATGCGCATCAATGGTTGCGTGAGACGGTCCTTGCCGTAGATGATCTTGCCGTTGAAGTAGCCCTTGATGCAGTTCAGTCCCTTGTTTACCGGTGCATCCGGGTCACCCTTGGTGGCGACGATGCGGCCGTCGCGGGTACCGACCATAATGCCGCAGCCGGTACCGCAGAAGCGGCAGACGCCCTTGTCCCACTGCACACCGGCCTCGGCCTCTTTGGACTTGGCCAGCGCCGCGGTGGGAATGGTGATGCCGGCGGCAGTGGCAGTGGCCGCCGCGGCACTGGTCTTGAGAAACTCTCTGCGTGTGACGTCCATTGCTCTCTCCTGAAATAGTGTTTGCTTCGGCAGCGTGCTGGGAGCGCTACTCTTTCAAATAAGCGGGTACCTTATCGGTGTCATCGAGATCCGCCGGAATGCCCTGCAGCAGTTCGCTGTCATCTTCAAAATTGTGGTAGGACATTTCCGCGAGGATGATGCCGGGCAGGGCCTTGATACGCTTCAGGCCATCGACCTCGTCGCGGATGCTGGCTGCTTCCTGGGTGATGACGATGCGGCCGCTGGCGGCATCAATATGATGGACGTCGATACCGTCCAGCCCGTTCAGCTGGTCAACCATGGATTCGACCCGCTGTGGGGAAACGACCACCAGGATGCCTGATATATTCATGTGCGGTAACTGCCCCCGGTCACTGTACTGAGCTGATGTGGTTTTTTATACAGGGGTCCGGATGGGCTCTGCATGCACTCGCCTCCA
>CAMYIO010000190.1 GCA_947258515.1 uncultured Ectothiorhodospiraceae bacterium | reverse complement strand
TACAATTGATTATGGGTTTATTTGACGCGCATTCCAGGTTGTGCGCCGTCATCGGGATGCAGTATAAACAGGTCGCTGCCACCCGGGCCGGCTGCCAGCACCATGCCCTCGGAGAGGCCGAAGCGCATCTTCCGCGGGGCGAGGTTGGCGACCATCACGGTTAATTTACCCTGCAGTGACTCGGGCGTATAGGCGGACTTGATGCCGGCAAAGACGTTGCGGCTTTCGCCACCGATGTCGAGCGTCAGTTGCAGCAGTTTATCCGCACCCTCGACATGCGCCGCGCGGGTGATGCGTGCGATACGCAGATCCAGCTTCGCGAAGTCCTCGAAGCTGATGGTCTCCGCAATCGGCTCGACCTGCGGCGCAGTGGCCGCCGTCTCTGCGGCGGCTGCAGTGCTGCCGAGACTGTCTTTTGAATCTTCCAGCATGGCGTCTATCTTCTCCTCTTCAACACGCGTCATCAATGGTTTGAAGCTGTTGATGCTGTGGCCGGTCAGGGGCGCCTCGATGGCGTTCCAGGTCATGGCGGGGATATTCAGAAAGCTTTCCACCTCGGCGGCCATGGCGGGCAGCACCGGTTGCAGGTAGGTCATCAGTACCCGGAACAGATTCAGCCCGACACTGCAGACCGCCTGTACCGTTTGCTCCTCGCCTTCCTGTTTTGCCAGCACCCAGGGTTTGTTGGCATCGATGTACTGGTTGGCCCTGTCGGCCAGTGCCATGATCTTGCGTATCGCGTGGCCGAAGTCGCGGTTCTCATAATCCGCGGCGATGTCATTCCCGGCGCTGACAAAGTCCTGGTACAGCCCGGGCTCGCTGCATGTGTCGGCGAGGCGTCCCTCGAAGCGCTTGTTGATGAAGCCGGCGCAGCGGCTGGCGATGTTGACCACCTTGCCGACCAGGTCGCTGTTAACCCGCGCCACGAAGTCTTCGAGATTCAGGTCGATGTCATCGACGCCGCTGCCGAGCTTGGCCGCAAAGTAGTAGCGCAGGTACTCGGGATTCAGGTGGTCCAGGTAGGTGCGCGCCTTGATAAAGGTGCCGCGTGACTTGGACATTTTCTGGCCGTCAACGGTGAGAAAGCCGTGCGCGAAAATGGCCGTGGGTGTGCGGAAGTCCGCACCGCTGAGCATGGCCGGCCAGAACAGGGCGTGAAAGTTGATAATGTCCTTGCCAATAAAATGATACAGCTCGGTGGTCGCATCACGGTTCCAGTAGCGCTCGAAGTCCAGGCCTGCGGTGCGGTCGCAAAGGTGCTGGAAGCTGGCCATGTAGCCGATAGGGGCATCCATCCAGACATAGAAATACTTGCCCGGATGACCGGGAATCTCGAAGCCGAAGTAGGGCGCATCCCTGGAAATACCCCATTCCTGCAGCCCGTCATTGAACCATTCTTCCACCTTGTTGGCGACTTCCGCTTGCAGGTGGCCCGCCCTGGTCCACTGCTTCAGCATGTCCTCGAAGTCGGTCAGCTTGAAGAACAGGTGCTCGGTTTCCTTTTCAACGGGCGTGGTGCCGGAGATGGCGGATACCGCGTTCTTCAGCTCGATGGGCGAGTAGGTGGATCCACAGACCTCGCAGTTGTCACCGTACTGGTCGGCTGCGCCGCACTTCGGGCATTCACCCTTGATGAAGCGGTCCGGCAGGAACATGTTTTCCTGTGCGTCATAGGCCTGCGTGATGGTGCGTGTGGCAATATGGCCGGCGGCCTGGTTACGTTCGAATATCAGCCCGGAGAACATCCGGTTCTCGTCCGAATGGGTGGAGTGATAATTATCAAAGTCGATGTTGAAGTCGGCAAAGTCCGCCTGGTGTTCCCGCGACGAGTCGGCAATCAGTGCCTCCGGGGTAATGCCCTGCTGGCGGGCACGCAGCATGATGGGGGTGCCGTGCGCATCATCCGCACACACGTAGCGGCAGTCGTGCCCCTGTAATTTCTGAAAACGTACCCAGATGTCTGTCTGGATATATTCAACCAGATGGCCAATGTGGATAGGACCGTTGGCATACGGCAGGGCGCTGGTGACGAGGATTGTGCGGTTTTCTTTACTCATTAGCGGGTGTCGGGATTAAAACCCTGAAACATGTATGAATATTCGGGCGCCAATTATGCCATAGACCTGTCGCGGGTGCGGAAATGTGGATCTAGCGGTGATTGCCTGATGCCGGGACGGTGCCTGCAACTTCGTGTACAATTTGCGGTCAATTTTACCGGCCGTCTGGCCGGCGTTCGAATTCCCAAGGAGTGTAGCAATGGCCGAAGTAACCCAAGCCCGGATCGAAGAACAGTTGGCAACCTATATAGACCCCTACCTGGAACGCGACCTGGTTTCCACCAAGAGCATCAAGGATATCAAGGTAGATGGTGACAAGGCTGAAGTCAGCGTGGTACTGGGCTTTCCCGCGAGTGGTTATCACGAGGAACTGGCAGGCAAGCTGAAGGCGCTGCTCGAGTCCATCGAGGGTATCAACAGTGCTACCGTCAATGTGTCCACCAAAATCGCCGCGCATGCTGCACAGAAAGGCGTCAAGCACATTGAGGCCATCAAGAACATTATCGCCGTGGCTTCCGGCAAGGGCGGGGTGGGCAAATCCACCACCGCCGTGAACCTGGCACTGGCACTGTCGGCCGAAGGCGCCAATGTCGGTATTCTGGATGCCGATATCTACGGCCCCAGTCAGCCACGCATGCTGGGTGTGGCCGGCAAGCCGGAATCCATCGACGGCAAGACGCTGGAACCCATGAACAGTTATCACCTGCAGGCCATGTCCATTGGCTTCCTCGTGGATGAGGAAACACCGATGATCTGGCGTGGCCCGATGGTTACCCAGGCATTGCAGCAGCTGCTGAATGACACCAACTGGAAGGACCTCGACTACCTGGTCATCGACCTGCCACCGGGTACCGGTGACATCCAGCTGACCCTGGCACAGCAGGTGCCGGTCAGTGGTGCCGTGATCATTACCACACCACAGGACATTGCCTTGCTGGATGCGCGCAAGGGACTAAAGATGTTCGAGAAGGTGGAGGTGCCGGTACTGGGTGTGATCGAGAACATGAGCATTCATATCTGCAGCGAATGCGGTCATGAAGAATATATATTTGGCCAGGGTGGTGGCGAGCGCATGTCGGAACAGAACAATGTCGACTTCCTTGGTGCACTGCCGCTGGATAGGCGTATCCGTGAAGAAACCGACTCCGGCAAGCCTACCGTAGTGGCGGACCCCGATTCGCGTATTTCGCAGATCTATCGCGAGATCGCCCGGCGTACTGCTGCCAAGCTGTCACTGAAGACCAAGGACTATGCGGCGCGTTTCCCGCAGATCGTCATCCAGAACGACTGATAATCTACTCAGGTGGCACGATACTGCGTTGAAAATTGGCTCGGAATGCTCATGTATCAATTTATACATTCCGCTGCCTCGCCAATTTTCGCCTTGTCTCGCACTCACCTGAGCGATTATCAAACGAATTGATTAGAGTGAACGTACTCAGAAATGTCGATTAAATCAGACAAGTGGATACGCCGCATGGCCACCGAGCACGGCATGATCGAGCCGTTTGAGTCCGGCCAGGTGCGCGAAAACGGCAGCGGGCGCATCGTCTCCTACGGTACCTCGAGCTACGGCTACGATATTCGTTGTTCAGACGAGTTCA
>CAMYIO010000189.1 GCA_947258515.1 uncultured Ectothiorhodospiraceae bacterium | reverse complement strand
GCACGTATTGTTGCAGCTGGGTGAACTGAGCGGGCAGCAGGCCTACCTGCAATACGCCTGGCAAACCGCCGCGTGGGCCACAGCACAATTGCAGGATGCGGCAGCTGCCATGCCCTATAGCCTGGTGGTATGGGATGAACTGATGGAGTTGAATCCCGCGCAGCCAGAAGCTGCTAGCCGGCAGTCACAAAAATGATAAGACTTTGCCGAAAGGCTCTGATCATCGCGCATGCGATGCGCTCCTACGCGGAATCAATCCGTAGGAGCGCATCGCATGCGCGATTACAATCCGGCATTGCCTCAACCGCGTAGTTCACGGTGTGCAGCCAGTCATCTCAGACCTGCTGCCGGTGTTGCTGGTGAAGACACGGGCCGACCCTGCCGACTGCCGTGTTATTCTGTCGTGCGTGAATAGATTCGCGGCACTACTGGCAGTCTTGTTACCGGCAATGGCCTGCCATGCCATCGATTTCCGTGCCGGTAATGTCGAGGGTCTGTTCGACCTGACGGCGGCCTACGGGCTGGGTGTGCGCACCGAAGGTGTCAACAAGGATATCGTGGCCATCGCCAACGGTGGCACCCGTGCCTCTGCCAATAATGATGACGGTGACCTCAACTACGACCGTGGCATCATCTCCAGTGCCGTGCAACTGGATGCCGACCTGACACTGGTATGGAAGCAGTTCGGCGCCTACGTACGTGGCTATGCCCTGTATGACTACGAGAACCAGGATGTGGAGCGTGAACGTACCCCACTGAGTAATGATGCCCGGGATATTATCGGCAAGGACGCCGGTCTGCTCGAACACTATGTGTCAATGAACATCACGCCCGGGGGTACACCGGTGATTTTCCGCCTCGGTGACCAGGTGCTCAACTGGGGTGAGAGCACATTCATCCGTGAAGGTATCGACGTCATCAATCCTGTCGACCTGGCAACACTGGGCCAGCCGGTGACGCCGCTGCGTGACCGCTTTATTCCATTGGGCATGCTCTGGGGTGCCGCCAATGTCACGGACCACGTGTCGATCGAAGGCTACTACCAGTACGAGTGGAAGCCGGTTACCTTGCCACCGGTCGGCAGTTACTTTTCATCCAACGACCTGTTGGGCGGTGATGGCGTCAATGTTGCCATGCTCGGGGCGGGGCAATTTTCAGATCTGGGTACGGACCTGGATGCGGCGTTTGGATTACCGGCGGGCACTCTGGGGTTTGACCCGGACTTCATGAAATTGCCCGGCCTTCGTGTCGATGATGCCGGGGACGGTGGGCAGTTCGGTTTTTCAGTCTCAACGATCATGCGCAACACCGCGGCTACCCGCGTCTCTGCGCACCTGGTGCGCTACCACAGCCGCCTGCCGATTATCAGCGGGCGTACCGCCAGTCAGCAGGCCATCGATCAAACCTCGCAGGCCAATGTCGATGCGCTGGCCGCCAGCCTGGTGCCGGCGTACCTGGACAATGGTCTCACGCCTGACGAGGCCGCCAGTGAAGCAGAACAGACAGCCGGCGCACTGACGACCAGTCGTTACGCGAACCAGGCGGGATACCTTGCCGAGTACCCCGAGGACATCACCATGCTGGGTCTGAGTTTCAGCACGGCAACCGCCCTGCGCGGTCTGTTGCTTTCCGGTGAGCTGTCGCATCACCTTGATTTCCCCTTCCAGCTGGACCTGGGTGAGGTGATCGCGGCGACGCTGTCACCCATCCAGTACAGTGATAACAGCAGTAGCCTGGGCAGTTTTGGTGCCAGTGAAAACGTCAAGGGCTATTCGCGACACGATCGTACCCAGGCAACACTGGGCGTGACGCAGTTCTTCGGTCCCCGCTTCGGTGCCGCACAGACGGCTGCCAGTGCGGATGTCGCCATGGTCTATGTGCACGATATGCCCGGCAGTGACGAGCCGCAGTTGCAGGCCACGGTGCCGCCTGCCGCGACCTCGTGGGGTTACCGGGTCGGGGGATCGCTGATTTACAACGGCGTCCTTGGCGGGCTCACGCTGGTGCCTGCGCTGTTGTGGACACACGACGTCCATGGCACCACGCCGGCCCCGCTGGGCACGTTCCAGGAAGACCGTCAATCATTGACTGCCGCGCTGGGTGCCAGTTTTATTAACCAGTGGACTGCGACCCTGAGCTATACGAATTTCCTGAATGGCAATACGAGCCTGATCAGGGACCGGGACCTGCTGGGTTTCCGGGTGAGCTATACCTTTTAAGGCGAGACAAGTATGCGCTATCTGTATGCACTGTTTTTGTTGCCGGCACTGTTTTCGGCATCTGTCCCGGCTGACAGTTCTTCGTCTGCAGCGGCTTCGCCCGGCAGTGCGCAACTGACCCCTGTCGGTGCCGAGCGTGCCGGCAATGCCAGCGGCAGCATTCCGCCCTGGACGGGTGGCCTCACCGCACCACCGGCTGCCTATGTGCCCGGCAAACACGAGGTGGATCCGTTTGCGGAGGATGCGGTGCTGTACAGCATCACGGCAGACAAGCTGGATGCCTACGCTGACAAGCTGTCCCCGGGTCAGCAGGCGCTGTTACGTGCGCATCCCGACAGCTGGCATATGCAGGTATACCCGACGCGTCGTTCTGCCTCCTATCCTGACTGGGTATACAGTGCGCTGCAGGACAATGCGCAAACCGCCACGGTGCTGCGGGAAGGCAAGGGCGGCGTCACCGGTGCCAATGTCAGCTCACCGTTCCCGGTCCCGGCAAGCGGTGTTGAGGTGGTGTGGAATCATAACCTGCGCTGGCGCGGCATCCGCGTGCAGCGCAGCTTTGGACAGGCCGCCGTCACCCAGAGGGGGCGTTACACGGTGACGATTGCAGTGCAGGACTTTGCCTACCCCTATGCAGCGCATCCCGAAGCTGCAATACGCACAGAATTTCCCAACCTGCTGCTGGCGCTGAAAACAAAAACCATCGAGCCCGGACTGATCTCGGGAGATGGCGCCCTGGTGCTCGAACCCATCGACCAGACAGATGCACCACGCAAGTCATGGAGCTACAACAGGAACCTGCGGCGTATCCTGCGTGCACCCTACATTGCCAATGCCTATCCGGCAGCCAACACGGATAACCTGCGTACCGTTGACGAGTTCGATATGTTTAACGGGTCTCCCGAGCAGTATGACTGGCAATTGCTAGGCAAGCAGGAACTGTATATTCCCTACAATGCCTACCGCATCCATGCGCAGGACCTGGACTACGATGATATTGTCATGCCGCAGCATATCAATCCGCAGCTGGCGCGCTACGAACTGCACCGCGTATGGGTCGTGGAAGGCACGCTGAAACCGGGTATGAAACATATCTACGGGCGGCGCGTGTTCTATGTCGATGAAGACAGCTGGCAGATCGCCGTGGCGGATAACTATGACCTGGAGGGCAATCTGTGGCGCACCTCGGAGGCGCATGCGCTGAATTATTACCAGGTACCGGTGCTGTGGAGTACGCTGGAGGTCTACTATGACCTGAAGGAACAGCGTTACCTGGTATCGGGGCTGGATAACCGGCGTAATCCCTACCGCTTTTCGGATAGCGCCGACCCGCGCGAGTTCAGCCCGAATGCGTTGCTTTATTATGTTCGCTGAAAATACCGCAATCGCGCCGGGGACGGCGCTCCTGCGCAAATCAACAATCGCGCCGGGGACGGCGCTCCTGCGCAAATCAACAATCGCGCCGGGGACGGCGCTCCTGCCTCCTGCGCAAATCAACAATCGCGCCGGGGACGGCGCTCCTACACAAATCAACAATCGCGCCGGGGACGGCGCTCCTGCACAAATCAACAATCGCGCCGGGGACGGCGCTCCTGCGCAAATCAACACACCTGTAGGAGCGGCGTCCTCGCCGCGATTTACCTCGTGCGACAGGTACCGTATCGCGTCCGCGGTATCAACCACATTCCGGCCAGCCGTAACCCCAGCGCCACGGCAGACCGGAGCAGGGGATGCCACCGAGCCGCACGGCACGGTACATGAGCCCGGCGATGGCGGCATACAGCGTCTCTACGGTCTCGTCCGACACGTCATACTTGACCGTGAGTTCCTCTTGCCGCGTCTTGCCTGTCTCGACAACACAGGAGAGCAAGGCAAGGTCCGCCTGCTTGCGTGCCACGAAACTTTCCTCTGCGCTGGCATCGATCGCCGCACCCACATGGTAGAGCCTGTCATGGGCGATGCAACAATCCTCCCAGGGCGGACGTGTCCCGTGGTAATTGCGGATATCTTCAATTTCATTCGCAAGGTACTCCCAGCCGATTGACAGGCCACCGCTGCAACCATCCGTGGTAAAGGCTGCCAGGGTACTATCCGGCAGTGCCATGCGCTCAAGCAGGTCACTGTGGTGATGCAGTTCAAGTTGCCGTTCGAGACCGTCCATGGTGGCATTTGGTGTCTGTTCCTCGCTGGCGCGAGCACCGGATAGCAGCAGGGCGCAGGCAAGAATGAAAACGTAGCAAGGCTTACGGTGAATCATCGCGGTAGTGTCGCTGTGGTTCAGGTTTTCCAAACAGGATTGCCGTGTGCATCAGCAGGCGTTCCGCCGGGTTGAGATCGGCGCGCTCCGCGATCACCTCGCGCGCCAGTGCCGGTTCATCGGTAATGACACCGTCCACGCCCAGCGACATCATGCGGGACAGCGATACCGCATCGTTCACGGTCCAGACGAATACCTGCTTGCCCTGTTCATGGCTGCGGCGCACAAACCCCGGGCTTGCCATGCCCATGGCGACGGCAAGAAAATCGACATCGAGACTGGCAAGGTCGCCAATCGCCGTGGCGGACAACAGGCCGATGCGCCAGTCCGGTCGCAGTGCGCGGATCTTCTGCACGCCTTCATACTTGAGCGACATGATGGCGACGTCATCCGTCATGCCCGTCTGTTCCACGATGTCCACGACGCGCTGTTCCAGTTGCTGGTCATGACCATAATACTTGAGTTCTATAACCACACGCGCCTTGCCCCTGGCCGCTTCAAGCACCTCGATCAGCGTGGGTACACGCTCTGTGGAAAAATGCGGGTCAAACCAGCTGCCGACATCGATGTCGCGTATCTGAGTCAGCGTGCCATTCCAGACCTTGAGATCGACGCCGGCGAGTTTCATGAAGTCGCTGTCGTGGATCACCACCACTTCGCCATCCACGGTTTCCTGTACATCGATTTCCACCCAGTCGCTGGCATCCGCGATCGCTGCCCGGATAGAGGCGAGGGTGTTCTCCGGTGCCTTGCCGGCGGCGCCGCGATGCGCCACCACGGTGACCGTGTCCTTGATCTGGATACCGTCGACTAGCCAGTGACCAACCAGCAGGGCGCTAACGACGGCAGCGGCCAGCATCAATGTGAGCAGCGGCGCAGACAGGCGCCAGCCACGGGTTGGTCGGTCTCGTGCTATGGCGGCGAGATCGGTATGCGTCTCGGCCGCACCATAGTGCTGATAAAGGCCGACCAGTGCGTAGCCGAGGCTGCCCGCGATAAAAACCGTGACCACGAAATTGCCAAGCATCCAGAGTGCCACGAAGCCCCCCAGCACCGGCACCAGCCAGTCGATCGAATCGAAGAACTTCGGTACCAGCCACGAGCCGAGCAATTGCACTATGGCCAGCACGAGCGTGCTGAAGACGAATGCCAGTAGCGCCCAGAGGGCGAGTGTCTTTAACAGGCGGCACTTGTGTCCCCGGGTAAGACGTTCACTTTCGGCAAACGACTTTATCGGTGTGATACCGGCAAACAGTACCAGCGGCAACGCCATTGACCAGGCAAGCAGTTTGCTGACCAGAATCAGCGACATGGCGAGTAACAACAGTCCTATCATGACGGCGGCTATCCAGAATTCCACCGGCTGCTCCGCGAGGTAGTAGTTGATGTCATACGCGGAGAGCAGGAACCAGGCAATTGCGCCACTGGCAGCAACAAAGGGGAGTGTCAGCAGCAGCACACGCACCACCAGCCTGACTGCAAAGCCGAAGATGCTGTGTGCGCGTACGGTGGTAAACCGCAATACGGCCAGGATGCTGATGTTCAGGCCCTGTGCGCGGCCGGCTCCCAGGGTCATCAGTGAGGCCAGTTCAAATCCCAGGATCGCAAGCATCAGGCCGGCCAGCAGGACCAGTGCGGTTATCCCGGCCGGTGATAGCAAAAACCAGGCAATGTCCTGGTCAGCGAGTGCCGGCTGCTCGGAAAGACCGAGTAGCAGTCGACTGATGAGGGCGAGCAGCGGCGTAAACAGGATGATGCCCAGTGTGCTATAGACAAGGTGCAGGGTGAAAACCTGTTGCCAGTCCTGCCGCAGCCACTGTACTGATTCCCCCCAGATGGAGGCGTGCTCGTGAGTGGTCATTGTCTGGATTGTACAGAAGGTGTTGCAGTTAATAAGCCTGACTGTCGCGGTTATTTCACGGTGTACTTACCGGTACTGGTTTACATCCAGACAGTAACAAAAAACCGTTATACCCGTGTCTGCGGGTATAACGGAGGGTGCTTGCAATATGCCGCTTAACTTTCCGCAACGTAATCGTCGGAGTCATTTCCTTGCAGTGTGATTTCGTGGTCATGTCCCAGGCCAAGGTAAACCTGTCGATCAGCCTCATTCTCAAAATAAATCTCGATGCCGTTATCGCCGTCACCATCATATACACAGGGTGCTGTTTCCGGATTAGTGACTTCTTGACCGCTGATAGGGTCGACTGTCGTGCGTATATTCATGTTTTGTACCTCACGTATGCCTGTACCTAGGTATAGGTTACCGGTGATACATATACAAGTTTCATGACAAGGCGCAGCCGAACTATCGACAATGCGGCAACTGTCCTGACTTTACCTCTACCTCGGGATTTTCCTGAGCCAGGT
>CAMYIO010000188.1:3839-6784 GCA_947258515.1 uncultured Ectothiorhodospiraceae bacterium | reverse complement strand
TAGCCATAGAAGAGATAACACAGAATGGCGGTGATCGTGGTCGACAGCGCCGTGGACATGCCGTGGATAACCAGCCCCATGTCACCGGTACCCTGCGCCGAATCGAGCAGATTGGATGCGCCGACGAGTGCCACCGACAGCGAGACGATGGTGCCGAAGACACCGGTCAGAATCAGGATGTTACTGACGTAGCGGGCGAAACTGATGCGCGTGCTTTCGTTCGCCACCAGCGTCGAAGCCAGTGCGCTGTGATTGATTTTGGAGTATTTCTTGCCCAGCATCTGGAGCGTCGTGTAGCGCCGGGCAATCACCGATTTCGGGTTAATGCGCTTGAGCACCTTCCCGGGATCACCCTCCAGCTGGCGCTCGAAGCGGGCCAGGGCGGCCTCCTCGTTCATGTAATAGAGCAGGGCCAGAACAAGCTTCACCAGCCCGAGCAGAAACACCGCCAGGATACCGCCGTTGATGATCAGGCCTACCGGCGTCTGCTGATGCTTCAAATACAGTTCGTTGATGAAACCGTAGTTACCCAGCAGGATGATCACCGCGATCATCCCGAGGATTAACAGCCGCAACAGCGTGCGCCGGGCGAAATTACTCCTGGTCTCGGTCATGAGAACAATCCTTCATTGGTTGATTTATTCCTGCGGCAAACCACAGGCCTGCAGTGCCGGTAATGTGCGCGTCAAACCTTGCTGTAGATTTCCGCACCCTTGCGCTTGAACTCCTCCGCCTTGTCGGACATACCCTGCTCAATTGCAATATTGACATCACCGATGCCCTTGCCGGCCGCATAATCGCGTACATCCTGACTGATTTTCATGGAACAGAATTTCGGACCACACATGGAACAGAAATGCGCCACCTTGGCAGAATCCTTGGGCAGGGTGGCATCATGAAACTCGCGCGCCTTTTCCGGGTCAAGGCCCAGGTTAAACTGGTCGTCCCAGCGAAATTCAAAGCGCGCCTTTGACACGGCGTTATCACGCACCTGCGCACCCGGGTGTCCCTTGGCAAGATCCGCGGCGTGGGCGGCAATCTTGTAGGTGATGATGCCCTCGCGCACATCGTTTTTGTCCGGCAACCCCAGGTGCTCCTTGGGTGTGACATAACACAGCATTGCCGTGCCGTACCAGCCGATCTGTGCCGCACCGATGGCGGACGTGATGTGATCGTAACCGGGGGCAATGTCCATGGTCAGCGGCCCCAGGGTATAGAACGGTGCCTCGTCACAGTCATCCAGTTCCTTCAGCATGTTCTCCCTGATCATCTGCATGGGCACATGCCCCGGACCCTCGATCATCACCTGCACATCGTGCTGCCAGGCAATCTTTGTCAGTTCACCGAGTGTTTCCAGCTCGGCAAACTGCGCCGCATCATTGGCATCGGCGATGGAACCGGGACGCAGGCCGTCACCGAGCGAAAACGATACATCATAGGCCTTCATGATTTCGCAAATGTCTTCGAAATGCGTGTACAGGAAGCTTTCCTGGTGATGCGCCAGACACCACTTGGCCATGATGGAACCGCCGCGCGAGACGATACCGGTGACCCGTTTGGCCGTCATCGGCACCCACGCCAGGCGCACACCGGCATGGATAGTGAAATAGTCCACGCCCTGCTCCGCCTGTTCGATCAGGGTGTCACGGAAGATTTCCCAGCTCAGGTCTTCCGCCTTGCCATCGACCTTCTCCAGTGCCTGGTAGATCGGCACGGTGCCGACCGGCACCGGTGAGTTGCGCAGGATCCACTCGCGGGTTTCATGGATGTTCTTGCCGGTTGACAGGTCCATGAGGGTGTCGCCGCCCCAGCGGGCCGACCACACCATTTTCTCGACTTCCTCGGCAATCGAGGATGTCACCGCCGAGTTGCCGATATTGGTGTTGATCTTCACCAGGAAATTCCGGCCGATGATCATCGGCTCCTGCTCCGGGTGATTGATATTGGCCGGGATGATCGCGCGGCCACGGGCAATTTCGTCGCGCACAAACTCCGCCGTGACCCGGTCGGGAATACTCGCGCCAAAACTGTTGCCCGGGTGCTGCTGCAACAGGCTGCTGTCCTGCAGCTGCTCCAGCAGCAGGTTCTCGCGAATCGCGACAAACTCCATTTCCGGTGTGATGACGCCCTGCCTGGCGTAATGCATCTGGGTGACGTTGTGGCCGGACAGGGCACGGCGCGGCTTGCGGATATGTTCAAAACGCAGATGTGCCAGTTCCGGGTTGGACTGGCGTTCACGGCCGAACGCCGACCCCGGACCGTCCAGCTGTTCCGTGTCCTTGCGATCCGCTATCCAGGCGGCGCGTACATCCGGCAGGCCGGCCAGCAGGTCGATTTCGGCATCCGGGTCGGAATACGGACCCGAGGTGTCATACACCGTGATGTCCGGATTCTTTTCTGCACCAAAACTGGCAGCAGTATCGGCTTGCCGGACCTGGCGCATCGGCACGCGGATATCAGGGCGCGAACCCTGCACGTAGAGCTTGCTGGAATTGGGGAACGGTCGGGTCACCTCGTCCGACAGCTGCGTGGTCTTCTTGATAAAATCTTCCGGGATTGCACTCATCTGGCCGTCCTCGCGGGTCATTAATACATAGCCGGCAGGTGCACAAGCTTCCCTACGCCGGTATTAACCGGATCAGGTTCCAAGGGTAATTCTCAGCCCGTGGGGCACCCCCAGCCGCGCTACAAGGTAACGAATGGTCCCGCCGTTTGCAACATCATTATCCCGCAACCAAACATTAACCTTATGTTTTATATAATAATCATCACAGGTACCCCGGTCAGATTATTGCCAGCAGGCGGCAAACACCGTACCCTTGGCCGCCATTATTTCGCAAGAGATGCAGCGCCCCATGAAGCAGACAGAAATCGAACAGGCACGCTTTAACATGATCGAGCAACAGATACGCCCCTGGGATGTGCTCGATCAGCAGGTACTGGAC
>CAMYIO010000188.1:0-3749 GCA_947258515.1 uncultured Ectothiorhodospiraceae bacterium | reverse complement strand
CCCGGAACGCTATCGCTCACTGGCATTCGCTGACACCAATATCCCGCTCGGCCACGAACAGGTAATGATGGCACCGAAGCTCGAGGGCCGCCTGCTGCAGGCGCTGGCCATCGCGCCCACTGATCGCATCCTGGAGATCGGGACCGGCAGCGGCTACCTGACGGCCTGTCTCGCCGGGCTGGGACAGCATGTCACCAGTTTCGACATTATGCCGGACTTTACGGCCGCGGCCGGGGACGTCTTGCAGGGCAGGGAAACCGGCAATGTTGCCCTGCACACCGCTGACGTTGCCAATGGCATCGACTCGGACGAACGCTACGAGGCCATCGCCGTCACCGGTTCACTGCCGGTACTGCAACAGCAATTTCACAACAATCTTTCCATCGGTGGCCGCCTGTTCGTCATTACCGGACAGTTACCGATCATGGAAGCCTGCCTGATTACCCGGGTAGACGAACACAACTGGTCACGTGAAAGCCTGCTGGAGACCTGCATTCCGCCCCTGCTGAATGCAAACAGCGCTCAGGATTTTATTTTCTGATTAACAGCCACGGAAACACACGGAAGAGAATTTTCTTAGCGGAATTATTTCCGTGTAATTCCGTGTACTTCCGTGGCAAGATTGCGTATGTCCATCCAGTACTATCCAATGTTATGAATCATTTTCTCCTGTATCGCTGTGGCCCACTGCTGTTCTGCGGACTTTTACTCGCCATGGGCGGGCAGGTCCGTGCAGACGACCTGATCTCGGTGTACAAACTGGCGCTGGTTTCCGACCCGCAGTACCAGGCGGCCATCGAGGCACACAGCGCTGCACTCGAGGTCGTGCCACAGGCGCGCTCCGCCCTGCTGCCGAATATAGGTATCGGTGGTGACGTGTCACGGGAACGCTATGACCCGAGAAAGGAAGGCGACACCAGCTTTTCAACCAACCAGACCTACAGTATCGGCTTGCGCCAGACCCTCTATCAGCGTGAAAGCTTTATACAACTGCAGCAGGCAGACAATCTCGTCGCACAGGCCGATGCCCGGCTGATCGCCGCCCGGCAGGAGCTGATCCTGCGTGTTGCGACGCGCTACTTCCTGGTACTGGGCGGGCATGACAACGTCGAGTTTGTAAAGTCGGACAAGGAAGCCATCGAGCGCACCCTGGATCAGGCCAAACAACGCTTCGCAGTCGGGCTGGCAGCCATCACTGACACACTGGAAGCCCAGGCGCGCTACGACATCGCGGTCAGTAACGAGATCAGTGCCGAGCAATTACTGGCGGATACCGAGGAGGCGCTGCGCGAGCTGACCGGAGAGTTGCCGGTCTCACCCGAGGTCCTCAAACCTGAAATCCCCATGCTGAAACCGGACCCTGCCAACCAGGACGAGTGGGTTGCCGCCGCCGGGGCTCAGAACCCGCTGGTACTGGCCGCCCAGTCCGCAGCCGAGGTCGCCAAGCAGGAGATCCAGGTAAAAAAT
The DNA here is from genome assembly GCA_947258515.1 of uncultured Ectothiorhodospiraceae bacterium. GTDB lineage: Bacteria > Pseudomonadota > Gammaproteobacteria > UBA9214 > UBA9214 > UBA9214. Next base: position 2,282 of record CAMYIO010000188.1, on the reverse strand, counting down.
TCCGGTCACTATCCAAGCCTTAATGCCACCGCGGACTACACCTATCTGGACAACACGTTTGGCGGCATTCAGCCGCTGGAGCGCAACGACGCCGCCATTGGCCTGGAGTTGAGCATCCCGATCTACCAGGGGGGACTGGTGTCATCACAAACCCGCCAGTCACGTTATGAGTACAACCAGGCCATGGAAGAACTGGTGCAGCAGCGCCGCGCCACTGAACGCCAGACGCGCGATAATTACCGCGGTGTACTCGCCGGTATCAGCAAGGTCCAGGCACTGAATAATGCCGTGATCTCCAATGAAAAAGCCGTGCAGGCCGCGGAAGCCGGGTTTGAAGTCGGGACCCGCGCCATCATCGATGTCCTGGATGCACAGCGCGATCTGCTCGCTGCCCGTCGTGACTACGCCCGTTCCCGTTATGACTACCTGCTGGACACGCTGGAACTGAAGCAGGCCGCCGGCATACTGGCTGCGACCGATCTGGCTCAAATGAACGAGTTGCTGATCGAATCCAGCAAGAACGATACACCCTAGCCAACAGCGTAAAAATCCACGACATCAAGCACCCGACGATGAACATATTAGGCCTCTCCGCGTACTACCATGACAGTGCTGCCGCGCTGCTGCGTGACGGTGTCATCGTCGCGGCCGCACAGGAAGAGCGCTTTTCCCGCAAGAAACACGATGCACGCTTCCCGGAAGGCGCCATCAACAGCTGCCTGTCACAGGCCGGCATGACGCTGGCGGATATCGATGAAGTGGTGTTCTATGACAAGCCACTGGTGAAGTTCGAGCGCCTGCTGGAGACCTACCTGACCTATGCACCGCGGGGCTTTCGCTCCTTTGTCGCCGCCATGCCGGTATGGCTGAAAGAAAAGCTCTACCTCAAGGCCACCCTGAAACGGCAGCTGGCCGAGCTTGGTGGTCTGAAGACCAGCGAACTGCCGGCCTTGTTGTTTGCCGAGCACCACCAGTCACATGCGGCCTCCGCGTTCTTCCCGAGCCCGTTCGAGAAGGCCGCCGTGCTCTGTCTTGACGGCGTCGGCGAGTGGGCCACCACCTCGGTCTGGCTGGGTGACGGACACACACTCACCCCGCAGTGGGAACTCGACTTCCCGCATTCACTGGGGATGTTGTACTCGGCCTTTACCTATTACACCGGTTTCCGGGTGAACTCCGGTGAATACAAATTGATGGGCCTCGCCCCCTACGGCGAGCCGAAGTATGTCGACCGGATCCTGGAGCACCTCATCGACCTGAAGGACGATGGCACCTTCCGCCTCAACATGGACTATTTCAACTACGCCACCGGTCTCACCATGACCAACCAGCGCTTTGCCGACCTGTTTGGTGCGCCGCCACGGGCACCGGAGACGGACATCGCGCAGAAGGAAATGGATATTGCGCGCTCCATCCAGGAGGTCACGGAAGAGGTCGTGTTGCGCCTGGCGCGCACCGTGCACCAGGAACTGGGCTGCGACTACCTGTGCCTGGCCGGCGGTGTGGCGCTCAACTGTGTCGCCAACGGCCGCATCCTGCGCGAAGGCCCGTTCAGGGACATCTGGATCCAGCCGGCGGCCGGTGATGCCGGCGGCGCCCTGGGGGCGGCCCTGATTGCGTGGCACGAGTATCACGATAAGCCACGGCAGGTGAATGGGCACGATGCCATGCAGGGGTCCTACCTGGGACCCCATTATCAAGCAGATGAGATCCGGGCACAGCTGGACGCCCAGGGGGCCGTCTACGAGGTGCTGGATGACGCTACGCTGACCGAGCGCCTGGGTACTGTGCTGGCCGATGAGAAGGTGGTGGGCTGGTTCCAGGGGCGCATGGAGTTTGGCCCGCGCTCGCTCGGTGGCCGCTCGATTATCGGCGATCCGCGCTCTAGCAAGATGCAGTCGGTCATGAACCTCAAGATCAAGTACCGGGAGTCGTTCCGCCCGTTTGCCCCGGCGGTGCTGGCGGAGGATGTCTCCGAGTATTTCGACCTCGACCGGCCCAGCCCCTACATGCTGATCGTGGCCCCCGTGAAGGAATCATTGCGCACCCCCATGACAGCCGAGCAGCAGCAATTGTTTGGCATCGAGAAGCTCAACGTGCCGCGCTCAAAGATCCCGGCGATCACGCATGTCGACTACTCGGCGCGGGTACAGACGGTCCACGCAGACACCAATCCGAAGTTTCATGCGCTGCTTGAGAAGTTCAAGGCCGTGAGCGGCTGCGGCGTACTGGTCAATACCTCCTTCAATGTGCGTGGCGAGCCGATTGTCTGTACCCCGGAA
>CAMYIO010000187.1 GCA_947258515.1 uncultured Ectothiorhodospiraceae bacterium | reverse complement strand
GGCGTCGATGGTCTCCTTGCCCTTGATTGACTCTTCAGTGATGGTGACGATCTTGCCGTCCTTGATGCCAACATTGCGAACGTTGTCAAAACTGGTTTCAGGGTCCATAACCCGGCCATTCTGAATGACCAGATCGTAGCTCTGCGCCGCGGCGATATTGAACCATGTTGCTGACGCAAAGATCAGCAATGAAGCGGCTAATACGCCCGCCCATCGATCTCTTGTTCTTGTTCTCATTATCATTTCTCCTGCGTTTGATTAAAAAAAAGTCAACTTCTCAAACTTTTACCGTTCTGTGAGCTATGACTGAAAGTGGTGTTTGAAGGATTTGAAGAAAAGCGGCGTATCTGATTGATTTGTTGTTGCAACACACCAAAAACAATCATTTGTAGATACGCCGCCATGACGAAGAACGGGCTTGCATGGACCCGTTAACCGATCACCGATGTCGTAATACCCTTCGCTTTGCATTTCACGCGACCTATTAGGCGCTGGCGCCAGCCAATTGGCGCCAAATAGCCAGCCTGCGAGGCAGAAAGTCGCACTTATTGCGACGATGACGATGCAACTTTGCATTCCGGCTTTTCGCGCCGCGCACCTCGTTGCCTACGCGCGCTTCCTGCGTAAGGTCGGGACGCTGGTTGATCGACTGTTGTATATATCTTCGGTCTTGTCCTATGACTGTCCTGCTGCTGATGGTTGAGGCTCGTCGTCCTCCTCGCTGCCCCCCGTTGGATTCAACCAGTCATCGAAAACCCGGCTGTAGATGGCGAGTACGGCCATGAAAAGTGCAGCGAGAATGGGGCCAAGCACAAGCCCTGCGACGCCAAATAGTCCGAGGCCGCCCAGTGTGCTGAGAAGGATAAGAAGATCCGGCATTTCCGTGTCCCTGCCGACCAGAACAGGCCGGAGCACATTATCAATAGTCCCTACCACGCCGGCACACCAGGCCAGTAGAGCAAGACCCGCCACAGTTTCACCCGATATCAATAGATAGATCACCGCGGGGCCCCAGACGAGGGTGGCTCCGATACCAGGCAGAATCGATAACACCGCCATAACCGCACCCCAGAATACTGCAGCGTCGATACCGGCCACGGCGAAGCCAAGACCTCCGAGCGTGCCCTGGATCACGCCGATAATCAGCGTGCCCTTCACCGTCGCCCGGCTGACCGACAAGCTGACCTGCAACATTCTGTCCTTGTCACTTTGAGACAGCGGCGCGTAGCCCATGATTGTCTTGATCAGAACAGGACCACTGATCAGGAAGAAAAACATCGCATAGAGCATGATGAACAGGTTCAAAAAGAACGATACGGTACCCCCGGTCAGGGTGCCCAGGCTGGTTGCCAGGTACAGACCCAGTGAACCCGCCAGTTCCGCCGCCTTGGCTGATATTTTTTCGCGATAAGGCTCGATCTGATCTGCAAAAGGTACCCAGTCTGGCAGTTTCCGCTCGCCGTGTACCGGCTGTTGCACGTGCTGCTCTATCCATGGTTTGACATCTTCGACCACCCCAATCGCCTGTTCCGCCACTAGCCCCAGCAGCAGGATCAGCGGCACAACGATCACAGCCATGAAAGTCAATAACGTCACCAGGGAAGCCAGTGTAGTGCGCCTCCCACAAACGTTCCGCAGCCAGAGGTAAAGTGGATAGACAATGCCGCTAAACACCGCGGCCAGCAGCAACGCCATCAGGAAGTCGTTGATCAACGCGAAGAACAGGGACGCGTAGGCCAGGGTCATGACCAGAACGAATCCTTTGCGGAAGCGTTCTGCTGGCTCTGTCGTAACGTTCATGGGCAACGCCTCTCAGCACTCCCGCCTACGCTCTGCTTTCAGGCGTTGGAATATAGCCGCTGTGCTTGCAGGCGATTTTGCGAAAGCGGCGTTTGCTTCAGCCTGGGTTCTGGCCCGGTTTGCTCCTACAGATTCAGTCGCCTGTTTCATCTGCTTCTACCTGCTTGGTCTGAACCGTCTGCGTCAGCGCGCGAACAGGGTCTTCGAGGGCGCAATGCATTCGTCCTGTCATTTGTCGTCACCAAAAGTGCCTATTACTTCGGTCCTTGTTGCGAGTGAATTGCTACTTCACTGGCGCTATATTGCGCGGCTTCCACGTTTTGTTGTTGAAGGCGTTGAGTGGGCCATAGATGCGATAGAACGGGAAGAAGTCCTTTGCTCGGTACGGTTTGGATCCAGTTCTTGTCTGAGACACCTTTTGGCTTCTGCGGACCGAAGTAGATGTCCACAGAGCCGTCCTCTACACACTTGAATTTTGTGCGGGGGCGATTGAGCCGTCGCCCCCGCAGGTTATTGCTTGGTTATTACTCAACCACCTCGATCTCACCCGGACGCCAGGTCTGATCAATCCAGGTCTTCTCCGGACCGTAGATGCGCAGAGCCAACCACCAGCTCTTGCCTGGAATGGTCTGCAACCAGTTGCCTTCCTTTCCTTTTGGTGCTTTGGGACTGAAGTAAATGTCATAGGAACCATCGGCGTTGGTCTTGATGCCCTTGGTCTGACTGCCCAGTGTCGGGAATTGCTGATCGGTTTGCAATTGTGAACGTGTCTGAGTGTCATACATTGTCAGCGCCCAGAAATCCTTGGCGGGCACATCCTTGGGCATAGTCAGCTTGTAGGTCTTTGAACCGTCAAGCGCCTGCTTCTTGGAATCGACCGCGATCAGAGCGTAGTCTGATCCCTTGCCGGGAATCGTGACTGCCATGGCAGGCGACACAACGATATAGCCAAAATGAAACAGCGCCCGTGCCTCGAGGTTAAACGCGCCATCCTTCAGGAATGCCGTGTCCTTGTTGGCATAGGCCATGATCCATGCACTGTCTTTGCCATAAAGCATGTTGCCAGGATCACGCGGGAAATAACTGATGGCGCGAGCGGCTGTGTTACCGATAGCCGCGGCATCCATAAGGATTTTTTTCATCCGTGCATCGGGATTGAAAGGCTTGCCCTTTTCAATACCGATCGCCGCCATCATTCCCTTGGCTTCAGGGCCGAGATACTCGTCCGGCTCTCCCTGAATGAGATCATGCAGCTTCACGAAAAAACTGTAATCGTTGGGGACGATCGTGTTCATGACCTTGCCCGACACATTGATGAACTCTGTCGCTGGCGGATTGTCCTTTGACTTCAAAGGATAAACCTTCAGGTGGTCGCGGATGTTCTTTGATGCAGCAGGTATCGCCTTGTCCAAAGGCAGCTTTTTATCAAGATAGCCGCGCGTGAAAACCCACACACCGTTGGTCTCGGAGGGCACTGCAAAATATCCGTCGGGTACGTCGCCTTTGTAGTTCGGCGGGAGCACCAGAAACTTGCCGCCTTTTCCTTTGTCGGGGCCAGCAACACCCAGATCACTCATGTAGCGGAACGCCATATCGTCAAGCACACCAAGCATGCCAGGCGGCAGATCGATCACGGTCGGGCCATCTTTTGCAAGATTGAGAAACCCTACGGCATACATGGTCGAGGTATTGCCGGTCAGCAGGATCGTTTTGGAATCCATCAGGTTATCCCAGATGGCAATCTTGTGGCTTGCGTCGGCCCCGATGCTCGCCTGCCCCTCGCGCAGCATGTATGCGAGTCATAACTCGCGGCTACACTGGCAGTATCGGGAACACCATCAAAAAACTTCATGGTCCCGATAGATGTCTCAACGCTGTCAGGCGCGGTAATCGACGCCGGGATCTCGGTGGTCATTTTCATCTTCGGCGGTTGCGCGGCTAAGGCTGTTGCCATGCTGCCTGCCATCACACCAGCTGAGACCAGCGTGGTTAATAGTCTAGTTTTCATCGGTTCGTCTCCTAATTGTTTTGGCGAGGCGAACTCTAGTCCGCTTCACCGCACATTTGTTTTAAGTAAATTACTTCACCAGTTCAAAATCACCGGGCTTCCAGGTCTTATCAAACCAGGGTTGTAACGGGCTGTATAACCTCAACAATACGTGGAATCCCTTGTTTGGCATGGTCTGCACCCAATTACCCTCTTTTCCCTTAGGTGGTTTAGGCGCGAAGTAAACCGTATATGAACCATCTGCATTGGCTTTTAGATCTTTTGCCATGCTGTCTATACCGCCGCTTTTCTGATCGGTTTCCAGAATAGAGCGGGTGTGAACGTCATAAACCATAAATGACCAAAAGGCTTTCGCCGGAACCGGGCCAGGAAGCGTCACCGAATAGGTGTTATTG
>CAMYIO010000186.1 GCA_947258515.1 uncultured Ectothiorhodospiraceae bacterium | reverse complement strand
ATTCCCACATACGAATGAACTCCTCCGGGTAGCCAAGCGCCCGCACGGCGTCGAGCCTCGCCATGAAGCGCTCGCGCCAGTGCTTCAGGGTGGTGGCATAGTGCGGGCCGATATCCTCGAGATGCAACATGCGCATGTCGGTCTTGCGGGTGACGGCATCGCTGATGACGGCCACCGACGGCAGGCAGCCGCCGGGAAAGATATAGCGCTGGATAAAATCCACTGATCGTTTAGCAGCGGCGTAACGCTGTTCTGCGATGGTGATTGACTGCAGCAGCATCATGCCATCGGGTTTCAGCAGCGAACTGCATTTTTCGAAATAGGTATCGAAGTAGGCATGCCCCACTGCCTCGATCATCTCGATGGAGACCAGCTTGTCATACTGGCCGCTGAGTTCACGGTAATCCTGGCACAGCACGGTGACGCGGTCGCCGAGACCGGCCTGTTCGACACGTGCGCGTGCCATGTCGTACTGCTCGCGGGATATGGTCGTGGTGGTCACGCGGCAACCATAGTGACGGGCCGCGTGCAGGGCCAGACCACCCCAGCCGCTGCCAATCTCCAGCAGGTGGTCAGCGGGACGCAGCTCGAGTTTGCGGCAGACGCGCTCGAGCTTTTCGATCGAGGCCTGCTGCAAGGTCACATGCGAGTGCTCGAAGATGCCGCACGAATACATCATGGTGTCATCAAGAAACAGTTCGAACATATCATTGCCGAGGTCATAGTGCGCGGCGATGTTCTTGCGGCTGCCCTGCAGGGTGTTGCGCCGCAGTGTGTGCCATGCCTTGTTGACCAGCGACATGATGCGTCCCGGCCCACGGTTGAGACCATAGAGCACCTGCGGGTTGCGCAGGAACAGTTGTGCCAGGCCGGTGAGATCGTCGCAGTGCCAGCGCCCGGCCATGTAGGCCTCACCCGCACCGAGTCCGCCACTGAAGGCGATGTCCAGCCAGGCGGCGTCATCGTGGATCGTCAGGGTCAGATGCGGTTCGTCACTGCGGGCCTTGCCGAAGCGGCGACAGTCGTCAGCGTCGATCAGTGTCAGCGAGCCGTATTGCAGGTGGGCCAGGCGGCCGATGATGGCCTGCTTGACGAAGCGGTTTAACAAATTACCATGGCGCTGCTGGCGATTACTTGCGGTTGTGGATACCAGGCTTGCTTTCATCATGACTTCACCGCGTGCGGTGCCTCCTTTTTTCCAGGGTGGGGGTGAAACGGGACTTTCTTCAGCCACAGGCGCAGTGCCTCATAGTAGATCGCCGCGACTACCTTCACTGTCATCAGCGGGTAACGCAACAGCGCGGTTGCCAGGCACGCGGAGCTGATCGGCTGGCGGTCGATCATCAGGCTGGCATCGAACAGCTTGTCTCCCTGCTGGATATTTTGCAGATGGACAAACAGGCGTTTTCCCGGACGCATGAAACTCCACTGGTAATGTATGTCCAGGCCCATGTCCCTGCTGGATGTTTTGCAGGTGCACGAAGAGGCGCTTTCCCGGGCGCATGAAACTCCACTGGTAATGCATGTCCATGCCCATGAACGGCGAGACATGGAACTGCTTGTCCAGTTCGAAGCGCTGTACACGCCGCTGGCGTTGTGCCGGCCCGGCGCTCAGCAGGTAGCAGTGCTGTTCGCCCCAGGGTGTGTTGTTGACCTCGGCGACGATGTGTTCGACGATTTCACCGCTGGCATCGAAACAGTAGTAAAAGCACACCGGGTTGAAGCCATGTCCGAAATAGCGCAGCTGGGTGAGCAGTCGCACCGGTCCCTGCGGACGCTGCCCGCTGCGTTGTTCGACCAGGTCGCGGACGCAGTCCGCCAGTGGCTGTTGCGGGTCGCCGAGGTGATCGGCACGGCGAAACCAGGCCAGGTTCGGCCTTCGCGATGACCACAGCCAGAAACGCTCGAACAGGCGCGGCAATTCATCGAGGTCGAGGTACAGCATGAACAGGCTGTACTCGAATTCATGGCAGGTCGGCGCGAAGCGCCGGTGCCTAACTCGCCCGCGATAGAGGCAGCTGTTGCTCACCGTCTTTCTCCCTGAAGTGTGCCAGTGCGTTGAGGGCGCTGACCACACCGTCTTCGTGAAAACCATAGCGCCAGTAGGCGCCGCAAAAGTAGCTGTGCTTGATGCCGTTGATCTCGCCCTGGCGTTGCTGTGCCGCGATACCGTCCTGCGTGAATACCGGGTGGTCATAGCTGAGGCGCTTGATGATCTTGTCCGGGTCGATAGCAGCACTGTTGTTGAGTGTCACAAGGTACGTCTGCCGCGTCGACAGGCCCTGCAACAGGTTCATGTTGTAGGTGACCGCGACCGCCGCGTTGTCACCGGCAAGGCGGTGGTAGTTCCACGCCGACCAGGCGAGGCGCCGCCGCGGCAGCAGCGAGGTATCGGTATGCAGCACGACGTCGTTTTGCTGGTAGGGGATAGCGCCAAGTACCTCGCGTTCCTGAGGCGTGGCATCAGTCAACATGGCCAGCGCCTGGTCGCTGTGACAGGCAATAAACACACGGTCAAATCGCTCCGTAGCGTTGCTCGCGCTGCAGACTTCTACATGCGTGGTGCGTCGCGTGATGCCGGTTACCGCGGTGTTGAGGCGGATCTGTTGTCGGAACGGTGCGGTCAGTTTGTCGACGTAACTACTCGAGCCGCCACGGATGACGCGCCACTGCGGCCGGTTCTTTATGTTCAATAGCCCGTGATTGGCGAAGAAGCGTACGAAGCAGCTTGCCGGGAACGACAGCATGCGCCTCGGTTCGGCCGACCAGATGGCCGCGCCCATGGGGATGATGTAGTAATCGGTGAAGGCCGTGCTGTAACGGTTATCGCGCAGGTAATCGCCCAGCGTGAGCGAGTCGTCACTGGCCTCGAGCAGGCTTCTTGCCTCGCGGTTAAAGCGCATGATATCGCGCAGCATACGATGGAATGACGGCCGCAGCAGGTTGCGCCGCTGCGCGAACAGGGTATTGAGCGTGTGGCCCTTGTACTCCAGCCCGGTGCGTTCGCACTTCACGCCGAAACTCATCTCGCCGGGTTGCGAGGACACGCCGAGTTCGTCGAGCAGGGCAATGAAATTCGGGTAAGTCCAGTCGTTAAAGACGATGAAGCCGGTGTCGATTGCCAGCGGCCGGCCGTTGTCATCGACGCTGTGCGTGTGAGTATGGCCGCCGACATGATCAGCGGCTTCGAAAACGGTAATCTCGTGCTCGCGACACAGTTCCCTGGCCGCCACATTGCCGGCAATACCGGTGCCGATGACGGCGATCTTCATGGTCTCTGTTCCTCTTCGACCAGGTGCAGAGGCCATTGCTGTGGCACTTTGCGCAGCTTCGAGGTGTCGTATCCCTGTGCAGCGATGATTCGGGTCAGTTGTGCCATGTCCTGCGCCGGGATCTGTGGCGAGCGCGCCATGATCCAGACGTAGTCGCGTTTGTTGCGTCCGATGATGGTGTGCCGGTAGTCGGCGTCGACATGAACGATGCGGTAGTCGGCCTTGATCGGCCAGATAAAGCGCATGCCCCACACCGCATTCGATTCGCTGTCGACGACAAAGCCGGTCGGCTGGTAGGTCTTGCGCTTGCCGTCGAAGCCACCGTCGTTGAAACTGAAGGTGGTGGCGATGCGGCCGTCATCGAGCAGGCGGTAGGATTCCACGGCGTTGTAGGCGTCGCGTTCCAGGAAGGCAGGGATGTGTGCAATCACATACCAGTCACCCATGAAACGCGGCAGGTCTACATGGTCGGCGGTTCGAATCGGCGCCAGACCGGTGCTGCTGCAACCGGCTAGCAGGGCCAGGCTGCCGACCAGTCCCAGCAGTCTTCCTGGTAATCGCATAAACCGTGCTGTAGCAGCGCCGTCCCCGGCGCGATTCGCGGCCAGGAGGCCGCTCCTGCATGATGATATGTTTGGCTGGCTGGTGCTATTCACTGGCAACACTCCCGCTTTCGTTCGTTGTCGCTACCCGGCGGTAGTGCAGCTGGCGACCACCTCTGGTGGTGCTGCTCAGGGCGAGCCAGTCGTGATCGCTGGAGTACCACAGCTCGATGTCGTCCTCGTCAGTTCTGAGTCGGTAGTGCAGGGCGGGTATGTCACGACCCTGCAGTTGCAGCATTGTTTCGCCGAGCGACTGCACGCTGATGTCAAGGTATTCCCCGGTTTGTGCGTTCAGTAGCTGCTTCTGAGCCAGTATTTCAGGGTTCCAGTAGGCAAAGGTCATGACGCAGCCGGGGACACCGCGACTGCCGCTGTTGTCTTCCAGAAACAGTTGCTCGCCGTTGCGGTTGCCGCGCACGAACAGCTCCTTGCCGTTGTCGTCGGTGCTGGCCTCGATCTGCTGCAGGCAGTCACGTTGCCACAACTCCATGTTTTGATGGCTGTAGTCGTAAACGCTGAATCCCAGCAGCTTGACGCTGAACTGTGCCTCGCCGCGCAGCTCGCGTGTATCACCGGAGGTGTTGAGGCGGAAGTGGTGAAAGCCGATGGGTTTCTCATCGAGAAACACCTGGAAACGCCACTCGTTGCTTGTCGAGGCGCTCAGCTGCAGTGGTAGACAGGCTGTAAACATCAACAGCAGTGCCAGTGCGCGTAGCGTGGTGCGGTTCATGCCTTGGCTCCCGAATGGTCAGTCACCTGCAAGCGCTTGCGCGGGCCGGGTAAGAAGGCATTGGTCTGTTGCACGTAGTCACGGTAGGCGGAGCGGCGATCACTGATGTCGCGTTCCAGCAGTGCCACGCCGGACACGCGCAGCAACAGGAAGGTCATCAACAGCGGCGCGGGGAAGGTCCACCAGCCACCGGCACCGACTGCCAGCAGGTAAAAACCCCACCACAGGGTGCACTCGCCAAAGTAATTGGGGTGACGGCTGTAACGCCACAGGCCGCTGGCCAGCACCTTGTCACGGTTTTCCGGTTTTGCCTTGAAGGCCGCGAGCTGGGCGTCGGCCACTGTTTCAAAACCGAAGCCAATCAGCCATACCAGCACCGCGATCACGTCGAGTACGCCAATCTGTGCACTGCCACTGGCGGCGGCCAGCAGCGGCAGGGAAATAAACCAGGCCAGCAGTCCCTGCAGGCCGAACACCAGGTACAGGCTTTTAAAGGCGAAGCCGGGCTCATGCTTGCGGCGTATCGCCTGGTAACGACGGTCCTCGCCCTCGCCCCAATTGCGCCAGCTGATGTAGATCGACAGCCGCAATGCCCAGGCGCTGACCATCAGCAGCAACAG
>CAMYIO010000185.1 GCA_947258515.1 uncultured Ectothiorhodospiraceae bacterium | reverse complement strand
TGTGCACTCACAACCCGTCACTGAACCGGAACCGGCGCCAGTCAGGTCTTCAGCCATTGTGGTACCCCGAACGACTCAACCGGCTCAAGCGGCACAAGCGCCTGTGCACTCACAACCCGTCACTGAACCGGAACCGGGGCCAGCCAGGTCTTCTGCCATTGTGGCACCCCGAACGACTCAACCGGCTCAAGCGGCACAAGCGCCTGTGCACTCACAACCCGTCACTGAACCGGAACCGGGGCCAGCCAGGTCATCTGCCGTTGTGGCACCCCGGGCGACTCAAGCGGCACAAGCGCCTGTGCACGCACAACCCGCGGTGCCCGCACAACCGGCAGTTCCCGCACAGACGAACAGGCGCGCACCTGCACAGGGTTATTATCCGCAGCAGCGCCGACCGGCCTATCCGCAATATTATTACAGGTAGTCTTGCACGCCAGAACCCTGCTGCCGGCAAGCAATACATGCCTGGCCAGGTTGAACGATTTTCCATAGGGGGAGTCCTATACTGCTCGGGCAGTAAAGACGGCCCAGGTCAAACCAGGAACGATGCCCATATGGACATCACGCACCGCGATCCCCCGTTACGACGATTGAGTGCACTGCTCATCGTACTGCTGATACCACTGGCGTCTGTCACGGTCGAGGCCAATGCACTCGAACGGCTGTTTGCGCCGAAAGCCGAGCGCTGGGCATTCTGGGATTCACGGGACCCCGGCGCCACACAGCAAATCGATCACTCCAGCTGGAACACGTTCCTGGGGCAGTACGTGCTGCAGGGTGAGGATGGCATTAATCGTGTCCGCTATTCCAGTGTGAGCGATACCGACCGGCAGCAACTCGGAGAGTATATCGATGCACTCGAACAAATACCGATCCGCCGCTACACCCGGGAACAACAGCTTGCGTACTGGATCAATCTCTATAACGCCGTGACAGTCGATGTCGTGCTGCAGCATTACCCGATCAAAAGTATTCGCGATATCGACATCAGTCCGGGTTTTTTTGCGGACGGGCCGTGGGGGAAAAAACTGCTGTCCATCGAGGGACAGGCGGTGTCGCTGAACGACATCGAGCACCGTATCCTGCGGCCTGTATGGCAGGACCCACGTCTGCATTATGCCCTGAACTGCGCGTCACTCGGCTGCCCGAACCTGTCGAACAGCGCCTATATCGCTGACTCGATTGACCCCCAACTGGAGCAGGCGGCGACAGACTACATCAACAACCCGCGCGGCGTGTCGTTCAAAAACGGCAAGCTCTCAGTCTCCAGCATCTATAGCTGGTTCAGGGATGATTTTGGGAAATCCGATAGCGCGGTCATCGATCACCTGCAACACTATGCTGCAGTACCTCTGAAAGACTCACTTGCTGATACCGGGCACATCTCTGCTTATCACTATGACTGGTCACTGAATGATGCACCCTGAGACCAGGCGCCAGGCGACACGCCTGTTCGCCGCTCTCGAATACGGCGAACAGCTGGCACACGATTGCGCGCGGCAACAGCTGCACTGGATCGACGATACCCGGGCACAGCGCTTTCTGAAGACGCAGGCACGCCAGGAGGCCTCACACGCCGCCTTTTATCGCCGTGCTGCAGAATGGCTCATGCCTGGACATCATTACCAGCCACCCGCAACATTGCGACAGTATGGCAAACGCCTGCAGCGTGCCCTGGACAACAACGACCTCTGTGACTCGCTGACGGGTTCACAGATCGTGCTGGAGGGTTTTGGTGAACAGATCATCTCCCGCCTGAATCGCGGCATGGATAATCACGGCATCGGCTTCAGGCGCATCAGACGGCTACTGCTGCGCCAGGAGCAAAGCCATTACGCATTTGGACTGCGCATGCTACAGCAACAGACAGCCTCGGAAGCTGCCAATGCCGGTCGGATTCAGACGCTGGCTGCCGATTACCTGCAACAGGTACAGCGCATCATGGAAGAAATGTCGGATGTGTTTGTTTCGCTGGATGAAGATCCCGGGGAATACTGCAGCGACCTGCTGGACAACCTGCCTGACTGGATACGCGGACCCTGCAGATGATCTCTGTGATCATCCCCGTTCTGAATGAAGAAAAGGCACTGCCGGCAACACTGCAGCGACTGTTCTTGCAGTCGGGCGACTTTGAAGTACTGGCGATCGATGGCGGCAGTAGCGACAACACCCTTGCATTGATCAAGGCGGACGACCGTATACAGCAGCACGACAGCCGCACCGGCCGCGCCAGTCAGATGAACTGCGGTGCCCTGCACGCGCAGGGTGAATGGCTGCTGTTCCTGCATGCAGACACCCTGCTCCCCGGGGATGCCCTGTCAGCGATACAACAGCTACCTGAGACGACCCTTGCCGGTGGCTTCCGGCACCGCTTTTCCGGCAACGGGCGGGGATTGCGACTGATCTCCCGGCTGCATAATTTTCGCTGCCGCTGTACACGGGTCTTTTACGGTGACCAGGCGATGTTCATTCGCAAAACGCTGTTTACCGAGCTGGGTGGTTTTCCTGAAGAACCGGTACTGGAGGACCTGCTGTTCAGCGAACAAATTGCCAGGGTCACCACACCCGTCACCATGGACAGTTATGTCATCACTGATTCGCGCAAGTTCGAGCAGGCAGGTATCTGGCTGAGCCTGCTGCGCGTCATCCTCATCCAGCTCAGCCACGAACTGAAACTGCCGACGCCCGCCCTGAAGTTTTTTGCCAACATCCGCTAACCCGGCGGCTTACTCTATAACCGGGTTACGCAATTCCCCGACGCCGGTCACATCCACCACCACAACATCACCGGGCTGCAGATATTTGGGCGGCGTAAATCCCATGCCAACACCGGCCGGTGTCCCGGTTGCAATAATGTCACCGGGCAACAGGGTCATGCCCGCGGACAATACGGATATCAATGTCGGCACATCGAAAATCAGCCTGTCGAAGGTGTCGCTCTGGCGCAGTTCGCCGTTTACAAAACATTTGACCTCGATGTTTGCCGGCTCCGGCATCACACTGCGGTGCACAAGCAGCGGGCCCATGGGGGCAAATCCGTCCAGGCTCTTGGCACGGAACCACTGATGATGGTTCTTCTGCAGATCACGCGCGGAAATATCGTTAATCGCTGTATAGCCAAAGACGTGCTCCCAGGCATGCCCGGGCGCAATGTCTCGTCCACCCGTGCCAATCACCAGCGCCAGCTCGGCCTCGTAGTCCAGCTTGCGGGTGTAGGCCGGGTAGGCAGGGATCGGGGCACCCGGTGCAATCACCGCCGTGGTGGCCTTGGTAAAAATAATGGGTTGCCGGGGCGCCTCGCCCGACTGCTCCATCTTTGCGGCAATTTCCTGCGCATGCTCCAGGTAGTTCTTGCCCAGGCAAAGGATATTGCGCCGCGGTACCGGGATCGGCGCCATCGGTCTGACTTCTGCAAAGGGGCGGCAGGCAACACCCGCAGCCAGCGCCTGCTGTGCCAGCGTCCAGACCGCTGCTGCTGCCGCATCGCCGGCACGCACAATCGATTCCAGTGTGTCGGTCCCGGATTGCGTCGACAACTCGCGGGCCGCGGCCCTGATATCGACCACGGTCGCCTCCAGCAATGCGCCGGGCTGTCCGTCTTCAAGCGTCAGGAACTTCATGCGCGCAGCGGCCGGTCATTCGACCCTGAGCCTGTTTCTGCAAGCGATCATCACCGATGGCAGAGGCGGCATTCAGTGCCTCTTCCATATCACCCTGCTCCAGGATATCGCGACTGCGATCGGCATGATTACCCCAGAGGCCCGCATAGCAGTCGGCCTGCAATTCAAGCTGCACCGACAGTTCATTGGCACCTGATTTGCCAAGCCCCTGTTGCGCCTTTCTGACCTGGGTGCTGGTACCGATCAGGTTCTGCACGTGGTGTCCGACTTCATGGGCAATCACATAGGCCTGCGCGAAATCTCCATCTGCCCCGTGACGGTTTTGCAGATCGTCAAAAAATGCAAGGTCAATGTAGACCTTTTTATCGGCCGGGCAGTAAAACGGGCCCATGGCCGCACTCGCCATCCCGCAGGCGGAACTCACCTGGCCGGTAAACAGCACCAGTGCCGGTTCTTCGTAGCGACGCCCGGCCTGTTCGAAGATTGCACTCCAGGTGTCCTCGGTATCGGCCAGCACCACGGAGACGAAGTCGGCCTGCTGCTGTTCTTTGGCCGTCGGTTGATAGTCTGTCCCGGTACTCGAGGGC
>CAMYIO010000184.1 GCA_947258515.1 uncultured Ectothiorhodospiraceae bacterium | reverse complement strand
CAGAATGATATCAAGCATCAGATTTAAAAACGCATTGAGGACGGCGGCCGTACCCCTTTTAGGGTCGGCTATTCTCCTGGCGCCTGCGCTTGACGTGCTGGCGGACGACGCCCCGGCAAAGAGTAGCGGCATCCTGCCTCTGGCCGACTACTCCGGTGATTTCGCCCTTCGCTCATATTTGCTTGGTGATCTGAACGGCAATCGGACCGAATGGGCCGAGAAGGGATTTACCTTCAATATTGATTACAACCAGTATTTTCAGGCCGTTGTCGATGGCGGAGCAGACACCGGCTCCGCATATGGTGGAACGATCGACTACAATTTTGCCATTGATTTTGATCGCATGGGTCTTATCCCCGGAGGTTTGCTGCAGATGCGCGCCGTGTCGCGCTATGGGAACTCGGTAAACGGTATCAGCGGCTCCATTGTTCCGGTCAATACCGATGCGACGCATCCCACCACATCGACTTTTGATGAAAATGTCGCCCTTTGGCTCCCTGTGATCAATTACACCCAGTTTCTCAGCGAGAAGTTTGCCGTAAGTTTCGGAAAGTATGACACCTATGATTCTGCCAACGAATTTGCGGGTGGTCGCGGTAGGAGCCAGTGGTGGAACCAGAACCTGAACATGCCAGTGTCTCCGGCACTTGTCATTCCCTACAGCATACTTGGGACAAGCGTGGTGGTGATGCCGGCTCCAAACATGTCGATCACTGGAATGGTGGCAACGAGCACAGATACCTCCAACAGCACGGGATTAGATGACCTAGACGACGGCTTGTTCGGATTGCTTCAGATCACCAATCAATACCAAATCAGTGATCTGCCTGGCGGCTTCGGCCTCATGTACGGGTATGGTTGGAACGGTAGTTTCAACGAAATAAATGGTCGCATCAACATTGATGAAGGCCAACTGATACCGTCCACGAAGGATAACACCTGGTTCGTTTCGGCAGACTTCTGGCAGTATCTGTGGGTCGAAGGTGACGCGGCGCAAGCAGTCGACACCACAAACGGGAGGCAGGACCTGCAAGGGGTGGGGGTGTTTTTCCGCGTTCAGTTTGCCGATCCCGACACGAACCCTTTGGACTACAGTATCAGCGCCGGTGTAAACGCCAGGGGGCTAATTCCCGGTCGTGACAATGACGCCATGGGTATCGCGTACAACTACAACAAGCTGCGAAAAGGCCGATTTCTGAACGCCCTCGGGATCGCCGACTCGTCATCCGTTTGGGAGTTCTTTTACAACATCGAATTAACCCCGGCAGTGCACCTGACTTTAGACGCACAGGTGGTGGATTCACCCTTCCCGGATATTGACACGGCAACGATCCTTGGCACGTCGATGCAGATTCGTTTCTAGGGTGCAATCGCTAGTTTTCAAAGCGCTGGAATGAGTTTCGTCTTCGATAAGGGTGTTAATGGGCAACGCACTATTCTGGCTAGTTTCTCTGAGTGTACTTATCGGAACACACACTTCGGGGATTATGTCGAGGTCGTCCTCAAGATGTATCCTGCTCGTGCATTTATGGCGCTGATTGAATACACAATCGATGTGACAAATGGGGGATGAGGGATTTCTTTATTGGTGCTCATTGTTCACGCGTGTTTTTGATCTGGCTTACATCATCAAAAAGTGGCTTTTCCGGCCGCGAAGAAGACATTAGTTTGATAATTCGGAGCGTCAGAATGAGAGTAGTCAATGCATTCCGATGATCGCAGAGCAACCCGGTTCTGGTTCATTTTCTTGCTGCTGGTTGGATTTCTAGCTGCTGCTGCGGCCCGTGCCGAGACGATCGACCCCAAGGAACCTGATTATATTGGTTCACAACGTTGTGGCGCTTGTCACAAGGAAGAACTTTCGGCGTGGCGTGGTTCGCATCATGATCTGGCATGGACCTATCCTCAAGATGGACAAACGCTTGCGCCTTTCTCTGGTGAGACCTTTTCTCACAAGGGTGTTGTCAGCCGGTTTTATCGTGATGGCGACAGAGCGCGCGTATCTACCGATGGACCAGATGGCAAGCAGACCGAGTATGATGTCAAAGGTGTTGTTGGTATATCGCCGCTTCAACAGTATCTGGTTGAAATCAGACCCGGGCGGCTACAGGCGCTGGATACCGCCTGGGATGCGCTGAAGAAGCGATGGTACCACCTCTATCCGGATCAGGACCTGCCCAGCAGCAACGGCCTGCATTGGACCGGGCCTTATAAATCCTGGGATGCACGGTGCGCAGAGTGCCATGCCACCGGGTTCAAGAAAGCGTATGATACCAACCAGCGGACCTACAAGAGTACACAAGCAGAAATTGGAGTTGGTTGCGAAGCGTGTCATGGTCCTGGACAGGCTCATGCGGCATGGGCGGACAAACCTGTAGGGTTCGATGCCGACGCCTGGAGCAATGTCGGTAAAACAGGCCTGACGATGAATTTCTCCGTGAATGATGCGTCTTTAGAACTTGAGCAGTGTGCGGTGTGCCACTCGCGACGCTCCCAGGTTGGAGCAGACACGCCGACACCTGGTTCTGACTATGACGATCACTATGGCCTCTCGCTGCTTCGAAACGGGCTGTACCACCCTGACGGTCAAATCCTCGAGGAAGTTTATGTGTATGGATCATTCCTGCAGTCGAAAATGAACCAGAAGGGCGTGCGCTGTTCCAACTGTCACGAACCCCATTCAGCAACATTGAAGGCTGAGGGCAATGTGGTCTGTACCCAGTGTCATTCACCTGCCGGCAATCCAAGTTTCCCAACCCTCAAAAAGGCGACTTATGACAGTGAGGCACATCACTTCCACAAGCCGGAAACGCCCGGTGCTGCCTGTGTCAGTTGTCACATGCGCACTGAGACCTATATGGGCATCGACAAGCGTCGCGATCACAGCTTTCAGGTTCCCCGTCCCGATCTGAGCGAGAAGCATGGTGTCCCCAATGCCTGCTCGGATTGCCATTCAGACAAGTCCGCCAACTGGGCAGCATTGGAAATCAAGGCTCGATTTCCGCAGAGCCGGATCGGACAACCACACTTTGCAGACATTCTGGCGACCGCTTGGCAAGGCATTCCTGTCCCCAGCAAACTCTTGGTTCTGGCAGCAGACAAGTCAAAACCACCCATTGTAAGGGCCAGCGCTCTGACAGCGTTGGCAAGCGTTTCGTCTGAGAAGGTGGCCTCAGAAGCTGTCATTCATCTCAGCGATCCTGACCCACTGGTTCGTCGTGCAGCCATTGCAGTGCAAAGAGGAGCAAATCCGCAGGACCGCGTTGTGCGGCTGATTGAACTGCTGGATGATCCCGTCCGCACTGTCCGGATCGAGGTTGCGCGTAGCTTGCTCGACGCGCGAATTGCTCGGCTGCCAGAGCGCTACTCTGGCCTGTTGTCCAAGGCTATGGACGATTATAAGGCAAGTCTAAAAGCCACTGCCGACTTTCCTGGAACTCAGATGGCGCTTGCAGGTGTCGCACTGACGGGTCGGCAATTTGATGCAGCCAATGCAGCCTTTCGAGAAGCAATTGAGATGGACCCACAATTGGAGCAGGCCTGGATCATGCTGGCTCGTATCCAAGCCGCCTTTGGTCGCAATGAAGAAGCAATCGCAATCCTGGAGAAGGCCACCAGATTAAATCCCGGCAGCATTTCCATCTTCCAGACTCTCAATGATATTCGTAAGGGTGAGAAAAACTGAGACTGAGAGCATCTTTTTGGCTGCCGATCATTGGCCTATGGGCGCGAAGATCTGAAGCCGGTTAAAGTGCACTTTGAATAGCCCCTATTATGCGCCAAATCCTGGATGCCCGTTTTGTCCGCTCACATGACGT
>CAMYIO010000183.1 GCA_947258515.1 uncultured Ectothiorhodospiraceae bacterium | reverse complement strand
CGGTCATCCGAGTAAATTACTCAGGTATTTCCGGTGAAGGTCAGGAAAGCGCCCGTAACTTACCGTTCCCTGGTGTGATCTGGAGGACAGCAATGCCGCAACTCCGGACGTACCCATCTTATCCAGAGCACATCAGCCAATATCGGAACTTCAGTAACTGTTAATGCAAACTTCCAGTCTAATTATTATTTGTATGTATGGATCTTAAATTATGAGACCACCGTCACACAATCTCCTGTGAAAGATCTGATATCTATGGATACTCACTCGCATTCACAGGAAGACGTACCCATGAATATTCGATACATCGTATTAGCGATTACTCTAATGGCTGCATAAGCAAATGCGGATAATTCAACATTAGATGCGGCAATTGGTGGCGGTATCGGTGGTGCTGTTAGAGCTGCTGTTAGCGGTGGGGCCTACAGCCACCCGCAGGACAACTAAGGACACAGGAATGATGAATATATGAATACGTCGGCTAATCGACTCCTGCAAACAGCATTTGTAATTATTACCCTTGCCTCTCTTGCGGCCAGTACGTTTGCTGTCCCGAGCCCCCGCGCCTATGGCGTGGGTCATCCTTTCGAGCTGCGGGACCTGCCGTTCGGTGATTTTCGTGACCGACTGGAATCCCTGCCCGAGCCGGCACGTAACAAAGCCATGGCTTGGTTGCACAGATTCTCCTTCACAGAGCAGGACCTGGGGTACCTGCGTGTGGATGATGCCGGTGGTGTCTTTTATGCGGATACCTACCTCCCGGAAGATACCGGCACAGAAGAGTCTGGCGGTAGTGAACCCGGAACGTCTGAAGTCGCTCCCAGCCACAGCGAGGTATTCAGCCTGCATAGCCGTCCTGGCGCCTCAAATATCCTCTACCTGGATTTCGACGGGCATCTGATTCCTGCCTCAACTGCCTGGACCAGCATCGACCTGGATGCGAAACCCTATGATCTTGACGGGAACCCGAGCACATTCACTGACGCCGAGCTGGCGAATATTGCAGAAATCTGGCGGCGCATTGCCGAAGACTTTGCCTCCTTCGAGGTTGATATCACGACACAGGAACCCGCCACCTTCGGGCCGACCGTTGGCCGCATCCTGATCACCGCCGACACCGATGTCAACGGTAACGCCATGCCGGCACAGGGCGCTGGCGGTGTCGCCTACGTCGGGGTCTGGGGATCCTCCAGCTACAGTAGCAAGTACTCGCCGGCACTGGTCTATTTCAACAATCTTGGTGGTGGCCGTGCCGATTATGTGTCGGAAGCCGCCACGCACGAAGCCGGACACAACCTGTCCCTGTCACATGATGCCACCAGCAGCAGTTCCTATTATGGCGGACACGGCAGTGGCTATGTCTCCTGGGGCCCGCTCATGGGAACTGGCTATAACCGTCACGTGTCGCAGTGGAGCAAGGGCGAATATACCGATGCCAGCCAGCAGCAGGACGACGTCAGCATCATTGCCGGCAAACTTGTCTATCGCGGTGACGATCACAGTGACTTGTTTGCGAATCCTACCCGAATCATAAGCGATACAGCCGGCAATGTGTCTGCAACGACGCCTCAGGATGACCCGGACAATCTTGAGTCTGATAACAAGGGCGTTATCGAGACCGAAACCGACATGGACGCCTTCTATTTTGATACTACCGGGGGCTCGGTCAGCCTGACAGTCACGCCGGCCTGGCAAGAACGCTACACACGCGGTGGAAACCTCGATATCCACGCTGCACTCTATGACGTCAACGGCACCCTGCTGCTGGAGGACGATCCGCAGACCGACACCAACAGCACGCTGAATGCCAGCTTGCCGGCAGGCCGCTATTACCTTGCCATTCAGGGGGTGGGCAGCAGCGCCTCACCCTACACAGATTACGGCAGTCTCGGTCAGTATTTCATTTCAGGCACGTTGCCGGCAGTCAACGATGGTACGGCACCAGCACCGAATCCCATGAGCTGGGCCACTGCACCACAGGCAAACGACCGGGATCGCATCACCATGACAGCCACCACCGCCAGTGACGACTCGGGCGTGGTCGAATACCGGTTTACATGTGTTGCCGGCCCGGCAGGCTGCTCGAACAGTCCCTGGCAAACCGATCCGGCTTATACGGCCACCGGGTTACTGCCAGGCTCCACTTATGAATACAGTGTAAGCGCACGCGATGCTTTTCTGAACGAAACATTCGGTTCTGCCAGCGCCGGTGCAACAACGGTGGCCAACCTCGTACCTACGGCAATAAATGATAGCGCGTCACTGGAAACAAACGGTTCACTGCAGATTAATGTACTCGCCAATGACAGTGACCCGGATAGCGATACACTAACTATCATCGGCTTCACGCAGGGGACCAGCGGCAGTGTCACCGGCAATGGCAGCAGTGTCACCTACACACCAGATCTCGATTTCACAGGTAACGACAGCTTCAGCTATACTGTTGATGACGGGTTCAATGGCACGGCAACGGCCAGTGTCTCTGTCACGGTAACAGTTGCAGATCAGGCGCCCGTCGCCAACCCGGATAGCATCACCATCGCCAGTGGTGACACCGTGGTCATTGATGTACTGGCCAATGATTTTGACCCGGACGGTGATGCACTGGTGATCACCGGTGTCACCAGTGCCAATAAGGGCACTGTCTCATGGCAGCCTGGACAAACCACCATCACTTACGCCCATAATCCCAAACGCAAGGGCAGTGACAGCTTCAACTACACCCTCGGCGGAGTAGTCACCGGTACGGTAACCATCACCCTGGGCGGTAATGGCTCCGGCGGTGATACCGGGGGCGGTGGTGGAGGCAACGGCAAGGGCAGGAAAACCCGGTAGCAGTATCAGGGTTCACTTCTAACGGCGTAATTGAATGTCAGCCGACAGTACGTTTAAGACATACAAGCACTTACGGCGAACGGCAATGTTGGGCCGGCAGTCCCCGTTTAGCAGTTATTGCGGCTGCTCATCCCAGAAATGTCCTGTGTCGCCCAGATACTTGCCGTTCGCTGACCCTTGAGCACCGGCTTGTTGCTTGGCCGGCAAGGGGTACTACCGGCCACAAACGGACCTTCCTCGCAGACAAAATAATCCTCTAGTGCCCTGTTCCTCGCAATGACAACTTATTCAGAGCTTACCTGATTATTCATGAAAACTATGTCGCCATACCAGGCGACAGCAGATTCTCGCGTGTTGTCTGTATCTGTCATGATGGCCACGCCAGAAATCATTGTGGGTTCATCGCCAAAGGCTTTTTTGTAATCCTCATAGACATTGCGTCTCTCCGTTATCCACTGCTTCAGTTTCTCATCGCCGTCCTGAACAACAAACATCATGACCCTATCCGTGTAGGAATTTGCGACCATGGTGCCAGCAGGACTGTTGCTCCCCCAAATATAGGAGATGGCTCTGTACGGAACATCCTGCACCTGAATGAGCTGGGCGGCTTTATGCTTCAGCCTCTCCAGGTAACTGGCCTTTTCAGGATTAAACGCGAAGGTAATATAAATTCTGGCGGGATAGTCGTCCCCATCCTTACTGGTTACATCACCCTTTTGCAAGACATTATTTACTTTCCAACGCCACTGGATAACAGGGTAATCTGCCGGGTCAATTGATATTGCCTGCATCAGTCCGGAAGCAGATTGATTACTGATGGCTTTGACGACAACTGTATCGTCCTCTTCCACCAGGGAATAATCAGTAAGCCGCTCGATCTTGCTGAAGATTAGCGACTGCCAGCGCGACTGCCAGCCATCCGGTAGGCTTTCACTGCCACGGTTTGATGAGAACATGCCGGTTTCAAGACGTCCGGGTGACTGCGCATGCGTGATCACTGACCCTATCAGTAGGCATATAAATAACAGCACCAAGCTGCTGCTGTTAATCCAGGCACTCGGGTATATCCACCCCACTCAACTTCTCCGATTACAGATAATAGAGGCCATACACCGAATACACACCGTTACATCAGTTTATATCTGACTGCAATGCTGCAATATACAGTAAACGTGAGCGTCTCCTTTGGGTCGACTTTCCCCGTTTAGCAGAAAATACTTGCGCTTACCGCAGGAACTTCCGGGATAAATCGGTAACTTGCGGTTCACTAATGCATTATCACTGCTTTGTTGCTGGGCCGGCAAGGGGTACTACCGGCCAGGAGCGGGCATTGCGCTCATGCTTAATACGACAGCCCCGGCGTCTTGTGTAGATATGTATCATCCGTCAACTGCTTTAGCATGAAATCAGCGACATCAGCACGGGATATTTTGAGTTTTGTCGTCTTGTCGGTACCAGGAAAGCCGTGACGATATTTACCTGTGCGATTCCCGTCCGTGAAGGCTCCTGGGCGGACTATCGTCCAGTCCAGATGGCTTTGCTTGACGTAGTCCTCCTGACCCACATGATCTGCATACGCTTGACGCAAGAGGCCCCTAAACATGATGTACTTCCAGAGGAAGCTTAGATTGTCCCAGCTATCTCCAATCCCGAGGGTAGATTGGCAAATAAAACGTTGTACGCCCGCCTTCTCCATCGCGCAGACAATATTTCTCGTTCCCTCTGACCGAACCGTGCCCTTACTGCCTGCCCCGAGCGAACAGAGCACTGCATCCTGACCTTGCACTGCGTTTTCGACCGATGGGGAATCCATTGCATCGCCTTGCACTACCTTCAAGTTATTGTGCTTGATGTCCAGCTTCGAGGGATCGCGTGAAAACGCCGAAACTGTATACCCGTACTCAAGAGCTTGCTTG
>CAMYIO010000182.1 GCA_947258515.1 uncultured Ectothiorhodospiraceae bacterium | reverse complement strand
CCTGCGGAGGCAGGCATCCAGCGTCTTGATCGAAGGAAAGACACTGGATCCCAGCCAAAAACATGCTGGGATGACGCGTAAGTGGGACAGCAATGGAACGCTACCCTTTTTCCCGACACCTTGCCACGCACTGTTAGAATATCTTATCGATGACTGAGCTGAGGCCGGCGGGGCTTGTTGGGCATGAACAATCCGTTGAAGAAGCACACGATCCTGTCGGGTACCGGTCTGGTCATCGCCGATATGATCGGTGTGGGTGTCCTCGTCAGTACCGGTTACATGGCACAGGATATGTCTGCCCAACCGATACTCATCGCATGGATGCTGGGCACCGTGGTCGCTATTTGCGGCGTATTGGCATACTCGGGTGTTGTTGCAGCGATCCGCCAGTCCGGGGGCGAATACCGGTTTCTATCTGACCTCGTCCATCCGTTCCTGGGTTATGTCGCGGGATGGGGATCGCTCATCCTCGGATTCTCGGCCGCAATCGCGGTAGACGCGCACGCAATTGGCAGTTTCCTGAATACGCTGCTGCCCGGCCCTGACTCTCGCCTTGTCGGCGCCATCGTGATCGTCACAATCACGCTCCTCCAGGGCTATGATACAAACCTGTCCCACAGAAGCCAGAACCTGTTCGTCAGCTTCAAACTAAGTTTCCTGCTGTTATTTGTGCTGCTGGCGCTGATAATGGGCAGTAATGCTATGCCCACTTGGACACCACCCAACAAAACGGGAGGCTTCCCCTGGATAAAGGTGATCGAAAACCAGTTCTGGATCGCGTTTGCATTCAGCGGATGGAACGCAGCCGTCTACACCGCCGGTGAATTTCGTAATCCGGGCCGTGACGTGCCCCGTGCGATGATGACCGGCCTCGTCGTTGTTGGCCTGCTCTACCTGGCCATCAACTGGGTGTTCGTGGCCAATCTGACGCCTGCGGACGCGGTCGCAGTGTTCGCCTACGAGGAAACACGGATTACGCTCGCACACCTGATTGCGAACGATATCTTCGGCCCGCATGGCGGACAGATCGTATCGGCTCTGGTCATTCTCATTTTTGTTTCCGCCATCAGCGTGATGATGATGATCGGCCCGCGGGTCTATGCGGCGATGGCTGACGATGGCTTCCTGCCTGCAATCTTCAAGCTGCGCGATGGCAAGCCCCCTTTGAATGCGACACTGTTGCAGGCGGTGGTATCACTGCTGCTGTTGTACTCGCACAGCTTGAGAGAAGCGGTGCTGGCCGCTTCCGCTTTTCTGCTGCTGTTTACCGCACTCACCGCTGCATCGCTGTTCAGGTTGCGCCGTTACGACCGGCAGCCCTTTCCGTCACGTTATCAGCTGGCCGCATCGGCGCTGTACATACTGGCGGTCACCGTCATTCTTGCTACCGGGCTTCGAACAGCGACGGTTCAGTGGTACGCCTTCGGGGTTGTGATGGTACTGGCGATACTCAGTTACCTGATCACGCTTTACGTCAATCGATCTGGAAAAAGCGGACGCCAATGACGGTACCAAAAAAGTCAGAGTCGTTTGAAACCTGGTAAAGATCATAGTAGTCAGCAGTCAATCGACTCTGACCCGCTGCTGTCCCACATAATTCTTACCTGTATGTTTTTAATACTGCAATAACAGGGTTCAAATGATTATAAGCTGCAAATGGACATGAAAATCCAGAATAAAAAATATGTCATACCCGCGGTCAAATTTACCTGGAGTAAATTTGTCCGCAGGAATGACGCATAAGTGGGACAGCAATGGGTCGCACCCTTTTTACGATCAATTTACTCTGGCAGAGGCGCAGAGAACGTAGAGCATTTTTGATCGGAGCCAGACCGCGATTACATCAATGCTGTTTGCTGGAGAGGGTACGCGGCTGAAGCCGTTCCAACTAAAGACAGGGACGAGTGGCGAGGTAATGCACCTTTTTGGGAGATCTTAGCCGACGCTCGCAGTGTCTTTTTCACTCGACTGTATTTTGGGTGGGCATGGAATGCCTGGATCGACTGATGTATTACTCGCCACGTGGCCGGCCAGCGCATACAATAGCTTTGCATCATCAAGCAGGAAAACGGTATTCATGTACAGGCTCATTCAGGCCGCTCGCTCTATGCATTGTCCGGTCTTGCGGCACGCTCAATGTATGGCTGTTGCTTTTGGCTTTGTGTGCCTGTTCTCGATGAGCAGTGCTGCTTATGCTGCTGATGATCGTTCACCGCTTGTTGTTGTCAGCACGGCGCAAACTGACACCGTGATCAAACAGGTGCCGTTGACGGGTACGGTCACTTCGGCACGGGTTGCGCAGTTGTCCAGCGAAGTCAGCGGCCTGGTGAGACAGGTCAAGGTGGAGGTCGGTGATGCAGTCGAGACCGGGGCAGCATTGCTCGAGCTCGATCGTGAAATCGAGCAACTTACGCTGGAAGCGCTGCAGGCTTCAACCCGGCAGGCGCGGGCCGAGTTGGCGGATTCGAAACGCCGTTACGAAGATGCCAGGGTTTTGCGAAAACAGAAGAGCATCTCCGAAAACGAATTGCGCCTGCTCGAAGCGGAAGTCGAGGTCGACGGATCGACGCAGAAAAGGCAGCTGGCGGAAGAACGCCGCCAGCAGGCCCGGGTGGCGCGCCATACCCTGCGCGCACCATTCAACGGCGTGATCAGCGAGCGCCTGACCGAAACCGGTGAATGGATAGCGCCCGGCGAAGCGGTGCTGACGCTGGTTGCCGTCGACAGGCTGCGCATCGAGTTTCGTGTACCGCAGGAGTTCTTCAACCGCATCAATCCGCAAAGCACGCTCAGTGTGACCCTGGACGCGCTGCCCGATCGCGTGTTCGATGCCAGCATCGACGCTATTGTTCCGGTCAGTGATTTCAGCTCGCGCACGTTCCTGGTTCACGCCGCTGTCGACACCGGCGAGGTTCAGATGACGCCGGGCATGTCGGTGCACGGCAAGCTGAGCCTGACCACCGGCCGCCAGGGCGTGGTGGTTTCACGCGATGCGATCCTGCGTTACCCGGACGGACGCGTGACCGTGTGGGTGATCGAGCCCGGCAGCGAACCACCGACCGTCACCGAAAAGCGCGTCACCACCGGTCACAGTTTCGATGGCCTGATCACGATCCGCGAAGGTATCGAGGCGGGTGATGTCATCATCGTGCGTGGCAACGAAGCACTGCAGGAAGGCCAGCAGGTGCGCATCCAGCGCAGCGAATAAAACGGCCAGTCACCCATGTTCGAAGCCATCATAAAACGCGGCACCCTGATGACGGTCATCATCCTGATCATCAGCGTGATCGGCATCATGGCCGCGCTGCGCATCCCGGTGCAGATGATCCCCGACCTCGAGGTGCGGACCATCACCGTGCGCACCGCCTGGCCCGGCGCAACCCCGCAGGACATCGAAAAGGAAATCGTGATCGAGCAGGAAGAATACCTGCGCAGCATTCCGGGCCTGCAGCGCCTGATCTCGTCATCGTCCTTTGGCCGTGCCTCGATCGAGCTCGAGTTTCCATTCGGCATCGACCTGAACGAGACCCTGATCAACGTCAACAATGCGCTGTCTCAGGTACCCTCCTACCCGATCAACGTGGACGAGCCGCGCATCTACGCGACCTCGTTCTCGAGCAATTCGTTCATGTATTTCCGCGTCATGCCGCTGCCGGGTAATCCGCGCAAGCTCGACATGGTGCTGATGCAGGACTTCATCGACGACCATGTACGCACCCGGATGGAAACCGTGCCCGGCGTGTCACTGGTGAATGTCTACGGCGGCGCCGAGCGCCAGGTGCAGATCCTGCTCGACCCGGAACGCCTGTCCGAGCGTGACATCAGTATCGAGGATGTGC
>CAMYIO010000181.1 GCA_947258515.1 uncultured Ectothiorhodospiraceae bacterium | reverse complement strand
TTCCCTAATCACAACCCGTACAGCTTCAGCTTCTTGCGTAACGTGCCGCGACTGATTCCCAGCATCTCGGCCGCCTCGGTTTGATTGCCTTCGACGTAATTCATCACCACGTCGAGGATCGCCGGCTCAACCTCGCTGAGCACCACGTGATAGAGATCATTCACCTCGTGGCCATCCATATCCTGCAGATAGAGTTCAATGGCAGAGGTCACGCTGCGGCGGATCGGTTGCTTGCGGCGTTCGCGACGGGTCGGCACGTTCATGCGGCCAGCACCTGTTGTTCAGTCAACTGATCAAAATAGCTGCGCACACAGGCCAGCTGCGCATCAGCCGAATCCAGCTGGTTAATCTGCTGGCGAAAGGCATTACCGTCGCGCTGCCCCTTGCTGTACCAGGCGATATGCTTGCGCGCCACGCGCACCCCGGTGTATTCACCATAAAATGCATACAGGTTGGCCAGGTGCGCCATCAGGAGGGTGCAAATCTCCACCGGCGAAGGTGCTGGCAAGTGCTGACCGGTCGCCATGAAGTGGGCGATTTCGCGGAAGATCCACGGACGCCCCTGCGCGGCACGGCCGATCATGATGGCATCTGCACCTGTGTGCTGTAACACCTGAAGCGCCTTTTCCGGCGTCCTGATATCGCCGTTGGCGATCACCGGGATCGAGACCGCCGACTTGATGGACCGCACGGTGTCATGCTCGGCCTCACCGCGGTAGGCGCAAGCACGGGTGCGCCCGTGTACCGCCAGGGCCTGGATGCCGGCCTGTTCCGCGATCCTGGCAACGGCCAGTCCGTTTTTGTGCTCAGGGTCCCAGCCGGTGCGGATCTTCAGGGTCACCGGCACATCGACGGCGCCAACAACCGCATCAAGAATCTGTCCGACCAGGCGCTCGTCCTGCAACAGCGCGGAGCCTGCCATGACATTGCAGACCTTCTTTGCCGGGCAACCCATGTTGATGTCGATAATCTGCGCGCCGTGATCGACATTGAAACGCGCGGCATCTGCCATTTGCGACGGTACTGCACCGGCGATCTGTACCGAGACGGGCTCAGCCTCGCCGGCATGATCGATGCGACGGCGGGTCTTCTTGCTGCCCCATAACAAGGCATTTGATGACACCATTTCTGACACGACCAGGCCGGCACCCTGCTCGCGGCACAACTGCCGGAACGGGCGATCGGTGACACCGGCCATGGGGGCCAGTACCAGCTTGTTTGGAAGTGTGTAATCCCCAATTTTCACCGGATTTATAGTGAATCTTTATGATTCCGGAAAGTACAGGACGGCAGATAATACTCGCTTACGGCGGCAGGATAAAGTACGCATAAAGAGTATTTCTAAGTAGCTACATTCAAAAAGAAAAGCTCTTGTCAAGACGCAATGATCGCAAAGTTAAATCTATTATTAATATTTCTTTGTTGGTGTCTTGACGTCTTGCCTACAGGGATACAGGTAAGGTGCATCAGCAGGATGCGGAATCCCTGGCGAGAGAAATTACTGTGTCTAAGTATGGAGACAAGTCCCGGTACAGCCAGTAATTTTATAGAAAGCCGAACTGGAACGAGACGGCCTCGGTGCCGGGATCAAGCACCTCCAGCATCACCTGTGCCGGTAATTGCGGGGTCATCCCGGACGCCAGGTCGATATCATCGCCAAGGTATTCTGCGGGGCTGAAACGCCGCATGGCCACGGGGCTGCCCGCCTTGTCAGTGAAGCTGACCTCAAATAGCGGATAGGGCTGAACAAAATCAGCACGATTCTCAATGGCGACGTTGATCAGCAGCGCATCCCCGACAACCGGGTGCTTGCGGACATCACGCTCCACAATGCCTATCCGTTCCAGGTCCACGCGCATCGGCAGCCCGCAATGGAGAACATCACAGATGCGCTCCATCGTCGGGCGCAAACCGACATCAGCCGCCAGCACATCACGATTGAAATACACCCACTGCAGGCCCAGCAGCAGCACCAGCAAACCGAGCGCCATGCCACTGCCAATATCAGCCATTGATACAGCCCGTCCCTGCCAGCTTTCGGAGGGGACAGGCGCTGCGGGACGCGCTTCCGAGGTCATCTCCCAGCCGCGCTCTTTGAGTGCCGGCATATCGATAGGTCCGTAGCGATTCGTAGCCTCCCGGGGTTGACTGTCGGATGCACGCTGGGCCTCAATGGCATTGCGCACAGTGCCAGGATCTTCAAAGAGGTAATCAGCAGCCCGGTAAACCTTCCGACATTCACTGCAGCGCGTCCGACCGGCCGCCTTGTCGATGTGTTCCGGGGTGAGCTGGTAGATAGCAAAGCAGTTGGGGCAATAGGTATACATGGGGGAGAGTTTAGCCTGTTGAGTCACCAGAAGTGAACCAGTACTGGTTACACCTGACCAAGGTAGATATTATGGCCACGGAAGCAAACGGAATAAAATTCACTAATAGAAGTATTTACGTGATCTTCCGTGGCCAAATGGATAATTTTATGGATCACACTTTGATGATAAGTTAATTGCCATCCGGGTAAGACAATTGCTTATCCATGCATTTCGTAGCCCTGATAAAAAACCGATGACATCCGCAGTAACAGAAAAATCACATTTAACCATCAGTGGCAAGGAGAAACTGCTGCTTGTGCTGCTGTGGGTGCTTGTGGCCCTTGCCTTTCATCAGCTGGTCATTGGAGAAACGACAACAGGGTTTATGCCGACGGTAGTAGGTGCCTTCTTTTCTGCCTCCGGGGTATCGCCACAGTTCATCTACGTGCTTGTTATTGGCCTGTTCATTATACGCCGCAAGGATATTGCCGCCGCCTATCAGGGAGCCGGGGATCCCTGGTCGGCCATGCTGTTCCTTGTGCCGGGTGTCAGTTTGTTTCTGTGGGGACACTTCGTCGGAGCCATGGACCTTATACACGTGTCCTTCATCCTGGTGGGCTTTGGTGCGGCACGGTATATATCAGGCAAACGACTGACGCATGCGATCCTGCCGCCAGTCCTGATACTTATTCTGGCCACACCGTTGCCGGCGGTACTTATCAACCAGATTATCTTTCCGATGCAGCTCGTGGATGCCAGGCACAGCGTCTGGTTGCTGAATGCAATCGGTATCCCTGCCCTGGCGAAGGGCGACATGATCTCCATGGCAGAGGGCAGTACCCGCTTCGCGGAGTCCTGTACTGCACTGGGATTCACTCTCTGGTTGACAATCTTCGCGCTTGCCTACGTCTACATCTTCCGAATAACACGCTGGCACGCGGTCTTGCTGGTGCTATCCGCGCCCCTCATTGCCTACGCCGTCAATATACTCAGGGCTTTCACACTGGTGCTTAACCCCGAGCAGGAAGTGTTAACCATTCATACCTTTCAGGGCGTTGTATTTTTTCTCATCGGCTTTTCCCTGTTGTATGCGGTTGATACTGTACTGCTGCGTTATTCGGCCAAACGCAGCGGGAAGCATAAAGAACCATTCCTGGTACAGGGTAAAGATGAGCTAGTTGGGCAGAAACAAGGAAGATTGTATGTGCTTGCGTGTCTGTTTGCGGTGCTCTTTGTTGTTTCACTCCTGATGCCCACATGGTCCGCACCCTCCAAAGGCGCCTATCCGCCTGTTAGCCTCGCGGAAGAGCTCGGCACGTGGAAAACCATTGAAAATATACCTGTTAAATATTCTTTCCTCGGATCAGTACGCTATTCATCCACGCTTTATCGTGACTACAAAAGCACTCAAGGAGGGGTAGTCATCTTTATAGGTACAGATGACCGCTTGCGGCGCAATCGCAGCCTGCTGTCGGATAAGAATGCCTACCCGGATGGAATGGGCCTGGAACAGGAGCGTTCAATTGTCGATCTTGGACCTGATATCGGTCACGCC
>CAMYIO010000180.1 GCA_947258515.1 uncultured Ectothiorhodospiraceae bacterium | reverse complement strand
GATTAACCGTGGTCTGTCCCCGGTTTTTTATTCCCACTCGATTATCAATAAGCCCGTTTTATTCTTTAAATTCATGCAGTTATTTTTGGCCTTTAGCCTAATACCATGAAAAATACCATGCTCAGACTTTATTGATCAATTAGAACTATTGAGCATATGTTTATCGGTAGCTACCTCTTTGAAAGGCAGGGTTTAACCAATACCCATAAATTGGCTAATTGAGAATTATATTGACAATTAGCCGACTAATTCCATAATGTAGTCATGGAAAGCCAGCAGAAACCAACCGTGACCTATATCTCCCGACACGCGGAATCCAGACTTAAACACTTCGCCAGCGGCTATCCAGTGCTTGTCATCACGGGTCCACGCCAGTCCGGAAAGTCCACCCTGGTTCGACATGCTTTCCCTGAATATCGTTATGTATCGCTTGAAGATCTCGATCAGAGGGAATTTGCCGAAATGGACCCTCGTGGTTTTTTGAATCAGTTTAGTGGGGGCGCCATTCTAGATGAAGCACAACGCTGCCCTGCCCTGTTTTCCTATATTCAGACACGCGTCGATGAAAGGCAACAACCCGGCGAATTTATCCTGACGGGCTCCCAGCAATTTGGCCTGTTGTCAGGCATCACACAGAGTCTCGCAGGCAGAGCTGCATTGCTGACGCTGCTACCGATGACCTACGACGAATTACAGCGCGCAGAAAAAGTTGGCCAGAACCTCGATAAGATTCTCTTCGATGGTGCCTACCCCCCAATCTTCGACCGCGGACTTGAACCACATCCCTGGCATGGAAACTATGTGCGCACTTACCTGGAACGAGACGTCCGGCAATTAATCAAAGTACAGGATTTGGGAACCTTTCAACGCTTCCTGAAATTGTGCGCAGGCAGAACCGGACAACTCCTCAATCTTTCCTCGCTAGCCAACGACTGTGGTATTACACATAACACGGCCAAGGCGTGGATATCCGTGCTGGAAGCAAGTTACATCGTGCATCTGTTGCCGCCACATCACCAGAATTTCAATAAGCGTCTAGTCAAGACACCCAAACTTTATTTTTTGGATACCGGTCTTGCAACCTGGTTGCTCGGCATCCAAAACCACGAACAACTGTCTACCCACGTTCAACGAGGTGCCTTATTCGAAACCTGGGTTATTAGTGAATTGCTGAAAGCCCGTTATAACGCGGGTGAAACCTCGAACCTTTACTTCTGGCGTGATCGTTCGGGACACGAGGTCGACCTGCTGATTGACCATGGAACCCATCTGTCACCGCTGGAAATCAAATCCGGGCAAACCATCAACAAGGATTACTTCAAGGGGCTGGAGTTTTTGAAAAAACTGGCAGGTGAAACCGCCGGAAAGGCGTGGCTGGTTTACGGCGGTGACAGCCGACAGATACGCTCTGATGTCAGTGTACTACCGTGGTATGAAATCAACTCTGAGCAGATCGTGATATGAAAACATCGGGCATCGGACGCAATGATCCCTGCCCTTGCGGCAGCGGAAAGAAATTCAAGCACTGCTGCCTGGGCAAGGAGAACAGCACGGCATCCAGCCACGGCGCGGCGGGCATGTCCGAATCCTTGCGCAAAGCACTCGAAGGCCGGCAATTCAACTCGCCGGAAGAGGCGCAGGTATTTCTAGACCAAATCACCCAACAGCAAAACCGTCGGCAGCTGGACGAATTTCACGGTTTATCGCCCGAGCAGATGCACCAGATACTGAATTTCCCATTCGCATCACAGGGACTGGTGCGTTTTGAGGATGTGCTCGACGCCAACCCGGTCGCGCCGTTACTCACCCTGTTCAAGCTACTGGCGGACGCGATCGGCGAGCAGGGCCTCAAACCGACCGCCAAGGGCAACCTGCCGCGCAACTTCTGCCGCGAGGCCGCCCTGACCTACTGGGGTAAACATAAATATTGGGAAAACACCCGTTTTCGTGGCATCAATCGGGAGGAGGATTTTGACGATCTGCATGTCACCCGCCTTGTGGCCGAACTGGCGGGGTTGATTCGCAAATACAAGGGCCGGTTCATCCTCAGCCGCGATTGTCGCCGGCTGCTGGCCGGGGACGGCATGACCACCATCTATCTCAAACTGTTCAGGGCCTATGTCGAACAGTTCAACTGGGCATACAGGGACGGCTATCCTGAGTTGCGATTCATGCAGAGCGCCTTCCTGTTCACACTTTACCTGCTTACCCACTACGGTGACGCCTGGCGACCGCAGGTATTTTATGAAGATGCCTTCCTGGGCGCCTTTCCGCGGCTGTTGGATGAAGTGCCACCGAGCCAGGTAATTTCCCCCGATGAGACAGTGCGCCGCGGTTACACCTGGCGCTCGCTGGTGCATTTCGCAGGCTTTCTGGGCCTGGCGACGGTGGAGCCGGTTTCCGACGAACTCCTGTGTCACAAGTACCGGGTAAAGTCCTTGCCGTTACTGGGTCAGATCGTTCAATTTCAGCTTCCCAAGTAAAAGTTCGTGGTAAAAAGACACAAACAGGATGATCTTCTGGCAACCTTGCTCGAAACAGTATCGAAAGCGAAGCTGGTTGATCTGCTCGTCCGCGTGGCCAGCACACGCCCGGCTGTCCGGCATGAATGCCTCGACTACCTGAACAGGCACACCGCCCTGTCACCCAGCCGGAAGAAACAGTCCGAGGGTGAAAAACTGCTGGCCCTGTGGGCCGAACTCGCACCGGATCTGGACGAGCTGGATGCATACGGTGGCGGCGATTATGATGCCGACATCCATGTTTCGAGCCTGTTGCAGGAGATCGCACAGGCGCTTTCACGGAAAAAGGTCGATGCAGACTACCGGCAAAAACTTCTCGACAACGTCCTGCCCTATATCGAGAGCGGCAATGCCGGCCTTGACGACGATCTCTACGATCTGGCCTATGCGGCCTGTTACACCGACAACGATTGGCGGGCACTGGCGGAAGCCTTTGAGACCATGGGCGGGGACTGGAAACTCGACCATGCCCGCCGCATTTATCGCCGCCTCGGCGACCGTGGAAAATATCTCGAGCTGCGCCAGCGCAAACTGGCAACCGGAAGCGATTATTACGACCTGGCGGATTTCCACTGGAAGGCCGGTGAAAGAAAGAAGGCCATGGAGATAGCGGAGGAAGGGCTACGCCAGGGAAAAGGCCGCATGGATGAATTACGCCAGTTCGTATCCAAGCGGCTCAAATCCGCCGGCAACCGCGAACGCTACCTGGCACTACAATTCGATCAGGCGATCGATCATCTGACCTGTGACAAGTACAAGGCAATTCGGAAACTGTGCACGGTCGCCGAATGGAAGCGTTACGAAGCGAAAATCCTTGCGCGGCTGGAGAACGCCTGGGACACGGAGCAACTCCGCATCCGCATGCACCGCAAGGAGTACGAGGAAGCGGTGGCAGTGCTGACCCGAAGCCGCTATCCCCTCTACGCCTGGGACAGCGCCTATGAACTGCAGACCGCCAAGCGTCTTGAAGGCAGGTATCCTGAGGCGATTCTCAAATACTATTTATCGGGCCTCGGCAACCTCAAGACCAACGCCCCGCGCAAGGAATACACCCGCAAGGCACAGGTAATGAAGAAGGTCCACCACGTGTTGGTTGAGGTGCTGAGCGATGCGTCGCGCTGGCGCGACTTCGCACTCAAAGTCAAAAAGGACAACATCAAACGTCCGGCATTTCAAGAAGAGTTCACCAAGGCTATACCTGGTTGGCAGGCACTGAAATAACACAAGGACACGCTTTTCGGAAATGGGGGTAGGCAACGTTATCAACCGTGCCCACCAGCATAATCACGCCACACCCGTTCGAGAACGGGAATCTGAACGCCTTCCATACCATGACAGCACGAATCCGCTTCTCATGGTATCGCCGCTTTTCTGCT
>CAMYIO010000179.1 GCA_947258515.1 uncultured Ectothiorhodospiraceae bacterium | reverse complement strand
GATTACGCGCAGAAAAAACTGGGTTATATGCCGAAGAAAGACTGGCGCGTAGCCGTTGATGAACACCTGGCTGATCTGAAGAACGAGGGATTCCCCTGGCCAGTCCTGTGCCAGCCTTGATCTGTAAATACCGTGCACAAAAGGGGACGGAGGCATTAAATCCATAAACGCCTCCCCTTTATGGATTCAGATGCAGAAGGACTACTGACACAGTCAGAACCTGGCAGGCAGCGTGCGCTTGCCATAACCCTGGATCTGTGCGGTAGCGCCGAAGAATCCGCAAAGCAAACGAGCGAAGTCAAAAAGCAGCAGGCTCTGGATAACTGGTTCTTTGAAAAGAGTCCCGAGAAGCCCGGCAACAAGCGACTCAAAAATCTGAAGCGTTGAGCAAGCGAAAAAAGTCCGGATACATTGAATTAACTATGCTGATCCTGAATTATTCTTCCCAGTCATCGAGCAGTTCTTCGATGGTACTTGCGATATCCGGGTTGTCGGACTTGAAACCGGAGATGGCCGCGAAAGCTTTATCACCACCGATATCCGCCAGCACCCGAAGAATGGCGTTCGCATCTGCAGTATGCGCGTCCAGCAAGGCCGTCAACCTCGGCACCATGGCTTCACCCATCTCGCACAGAGCGAACACGCTTTCCTGAACCAGTTCTTCATCATCCGACGATAATGCGGCGATCATCCGTTCAATGGTGACTACATCAACATCCAGCTGCCAGGCGCCAAACATCGCAGCAATCGCCACCAGGTCGTCCGGATCGCTTGCCAAATCGCGTAACCGGGCAACTGAATCGTTATCCTGGTTTTGACCCAGCTGAATCGCCGCCTGCGCCCGCTCGTGCCGGTTGTCGCTGGACAAGGCGCGCCGCAGAGCCGCGATCTGTTGCTTGCTCGGGGACATTACCAGGGTATACCGATAAACTTGCCCAGTTTTTCGTCCTTCCAGACCTTCGGGTCATGAGATGCCGAATGCCCGTATGCCTTCAATTCCTTTTCTTTCACCTTCGCGTGCTTGAACCACTGCCCACCGCGCGCTATCGCCACCACAGGATCAAATTCCGCCTGTATATTGAAGGCTTCTGCGACATTACCCCACTTCGCATAGTAGTCCTTGCGCACCGGGGGGCTGAGCATCACCAGCTTGTTCATTTGAACATCATTATGGGTCGCCAGCATCGCAACATTGGCGCCGTGGCTGTGCGCGAAAACATTTATTTTAGTGGCCGGATGCGAATGCAGCCAACTCGACAGCGAATTGGCCGCCTTCTTGCGGCTGGAATCGCGATTTTTCCCCGACCACTTGAATCGATCAGACCCGCCATACAAATCCTTCAATTTAAGTTTATTCTTCACATAGTTGAAAAAATCACCCCCTGGTTGCCACCACTCGCCATCCGCGGCCCAGGTTCCATGAATCATGACGGTGATACTCTTTTCAGGTTCTCTACGCTTTCCCGGCATTGCGCGCTCGTATGCCATTGCGACGATTTCCAGACCTGGATCATAATTTTCGCCTAACGCGTCCTTTGCCAAACCATTGACACGTCCCAGTGCAAGTCGTGCGGCCATATAGAGCTCTTCACTGGCATCGCCACCCTGCGCAGCCTTGGCCAGGATGCGCTCCAGATCCTGCTGGTGATAACGGTCCTCCGTCATTTCATAATAGGCATCCATGATCGCTACCTGCACGATGGGATCAGCATCTGCCAGGGCATCGTCCATCACCATGATGGCGGAACTGGGCAGCTTTGGTGCAAGCTTTATGATAGTGAAGGCTTTAACAGCCGGCGGTTTCTTGCCTCGCAATACAGACTTTAGCTTTTTGAGCGGGGTTGGTTTTGGTTTTCGTTTCGGCATAATCATTCCTTTTGATTGAGGTTGACTTAACTTCTGTTACGGTACACCTACCCTGCATTCTATACACATAACCTGAGGCGGAACACAATCTTCGCGAGCGACCGATTGCTCCTGGAAATCAATGGGGTAAGACTCGATTGATTTGCGAACCAGGAGCGCCTGGATGGAGAGAACGGGCTATTGCTCACCCCGAGCCTAGATCACCTGTTCGATAGAGGTTTTATTACATTCGAGAATGATGGCCGGTTCTTAATCTCTGCGGTTGCACACAAAGAGTCATTGCAGCGCATGGGCGTGCCCGTAGACGATGTACGGAATGTTGGTGCTTTCTCGGAAGGGCAGAAGCGTTACTTGGAATTTCATCGTGAGAATTTGTTTCTAGAAGCGAAGCTTTAGAGAAATCAATGGGCTCAGTCGATTGATTTGGTGCTATCCTGACATTTCAATGGTGTATGTACCTATCGATTTCTAGTTCTAATCGTCTTCGTCCTCATCATCTGTCACTACATCGATGGCAGCACCTGCCACTTTGAATGGCACCTTCGCGGTTTCAACTGCAAGTGTAGTCGCTACGCCTACTGCGGTGCCGACAACCATTGCGGTACAGCCCTGTAACATCAGTAGCACAAGAAGGGGGGCAATTGTTTTCACCTGCAGGCTCCTGTGGCAGTGAATTGATAGGTGTGCATCGTTACTTCTACGCTGCCACTATACGTACTCTATCTATAGTCTCGCAATGCCGTTGTGACCGGTCTCGCAAGTTAATGGTGATCAGGATGCCCCTGATCAGGGGATAGGGGACGGACCTCCCCGGTATCTTGAATAATAGGAAAGTAATCGGGGAATAGCGTTATATTCAGGCATTAGACTGCCTTTTACAGGGGTGAAATAATAGCTTTACGAAGCAGCGCCAAACCGCACGCTAATAGTTATTTCTTCAACCGGGCTGGCATGACCTGCCGCCTCGGGAAACCCGAGGTCGATAAGCATCGATTCCAGGCAGGAAATGATGGCGATAAGCGATGAGAACGTCGCTTTTACTGGTTTGGAATTCAGTTGAAACGGAAACTTGCGCAGGTCCGACCCCATTAATTCCCAGGGAGCAGACGCGATGACAATGAAGACGTATTTACGAACCACGGTTTTCGCTTTTGTTTTGCTGCATGTTGTACTTCTCATCCTTGTGGGCCTTCTGTTTCTGGCCAAATGGATGGGGCTGGAGGACCTGATTTTTGGCCCTTTTCTGGGGCTGGACCTGCTGGGTCTGCTGCTGTTCTACGTTACCCTCATTATCAGTGTCTTTGGACTCACCGCCCTGATCCTGTGGCTCAGGATCAGATCGGTAAAGACGGTGACAGCCGCACTGCTGAGTGCCGTGTTGATTCAGCAGGTCCTTGCTGCCCTGTTTGCGCCGGCGCTGTTTCAGGCCCTGGACTACAATCCGTCATTGGGGCTGCAAGGACTGAGTGTTGATCAGGTTTCCACACAGGTCGAGAATGCACAAGGTAAACGGCAGGCGTTTCAGGAATCGGTCAGGGTCGGTCCCGTTCGCTATACGCTGTCGTGCAAGGCAGAACAGGTGTACCTTCCTGACCATTACCGGCCGGCATACGAAAAGGCCCGCTTCGTGGTCCCGCTTGCGGTAACCGAGCCGGGACGCTATCGCATCAAGCTGGAATACACATCGGATCTGAATGACAGGCGGCAACAAGTCACAAAGACCGGCCTCTACGACCTCGCGGCGGGTCAGCACGATTTGAACTTTGAATACAGTTTCGGGCAGCTATGGGGCTATTTCGTGGAGACACCGGGGAGCAGCGTCGAGGTCAGTGTCGATAAACTCAGAACGTCTTCACCGACACCGTGGGCAGTCTGGCATGCCCCGAAGGCCCTGTCAGGACGCCACCACCTGCCGATGGTCCATAAGACCCGCAGCGTTCTTGAAGAGACAACCGTCATCGTACTTGTCTGGGCCGTCTGCCAGACCGGCCGGCAACAAGGGGACGGAGGCATTAAACTCATAAACGCCTCCGTTCCCTTTCCCATAACCATCCACAATGGTTGGTTTATTCTTCCAGGTCGTCGCTAAGACAGTGCCACCCTGATGAACTCAATTTTTCAATGAACTCTGCTGCCTTGCGCTCGCAATAATTGCGGGTATTTATTGCCTTCCACAATGCATGGGGCAAAACATTCTCCTTTGGCTTGGAATAAAACACTTTGCACGGCAATCGCGCAGGCGCTTCCGGGTAGAAAACAACCACATGCCGGGTAAGTCCGGCATTCTGGCATGTCCATGAGCTTGCAGGAACTTCTGAAGCCAGCCCTGGAAAGAGCAGTAGACATAATGGGAATCCAAAATACAGATACTTCATTGCGTCTATAGTGACGAAGCAATCTGTAACTCGTTGATTCACTGGTTACGAGATTGCTTCGCTTCGCTCGCAATGACGGGCTACATGAATTAATCAGAGGTTCCCTAGGCTTTGAACCAGGCAGCCTGTTTATACCTGACCCGCCGATCAACGTACCGGCGTCTTTCTCTGTACGCCACTCCATTTTTTGTCAGAAATGGGAAGTCGGATATTTTGTTATAGGAACGACGATCTTTTCTTCTGGGCTCCATGATTGTCCCCGCAGTTTTTATTATTCGTGATCAACTCATTGAATTCACTGGCTAGTTATCTCAAGAATAGTACATTACGAGCAGAATGGTATTACGTTTGGATCAATAACGCCGTCACCGGTGGCTCACCCGACGGTACACTCCCTGCACCTGAGTTTTGGTCTCTAATGCCATTCAAATGGCATTCTGTGATAAGTCAAACGCCGATCTTCAGCAGTAAACTTCTCGTCCGGGTTTGCTCATTGGGAGTTGTCGTTATGAAAAAGATACTCTTGGCGCTGATAATTCTTGGTTTATATGGGTGCGGTACCACAGAGATTATTGATCCATCGCCTACGGATGTACCTTCTTCTTTAAATATCGAGGACGTTTATACCGCAATAATGCTTTCTCTACAGGACGTTCCAGTAGAGACAGGCTCTGGGGAAAAAACAGGAAACGGTGCTTATGAATCACTGGCTAGGGAAATCGATGCAGAAAACCTGAGTTGGCACCATGAAGATCAAGTTGGCAATGTGATTCATGCTGGATTTTACTACGAGCGATTTTATATACGTGCAGAGGTTACCTATACCAAAGACTACATAAACTATTCTCTTGTTGAGAGTAAGAATCTGAAGAATGATCCCGAACTTACCCATAGCAAGGCATATGCATGGCTTGCCCGGTTAGAAGGAGATGTTCGTAGGTCACTTGAGAATATTGATCGTCATAAGCGTGA